>JASJCJ010000174.1 GCA_030066045.1 Calothrix sp. MO_167.B12 | reverse complement strand
CTTGAGATTCGTAATTGTTGTAGGTTGGGTTAGCGATAGCGTAACCCAACGGAACCATTGCTATCGTTGGGTTTCATTCTTCAACCCAACCTACATGAAAACTCCAGATTTCAAGATGGATGGGGTTTAGTTTACTTTCAATCATAATCTTGCTGGTATCTTAATAGACTTCAGTGTATTCACCAGAATTTTATCTAGGACAAAATAAATATTATTTACTAAATGGCTATATCGTTTATTAAAAATAAAGTATTGATGCCAAGAGAGTTAAACTAATGGCGATGCAATTTTATATTTAACCCAAACAAAGATACTGTTATGGCAATAGAATCTGCTGTTACGGAAGTAGCAATTGAGTCAAATCTGAAGCAATTTTTGCTGGTACTCTCAGTCTCTCTGAGTGTGGCGACATTACCACAAGTATTTAGCTGGTTTCGCCAAATTCCTTATACCTTACTTTTAGTGATTGCTGGTTTGGGTTTGGCACTGGTAGATGTCCGTCTGGTAAACCTATCGCCAGAATTAATCCTGGCGATTTTCCTGCCTCCATTGTTGTTTGAAGCAGCATGGAACTTAAAATGGTCTAACCTGAAGCGGGATATGTTGCCTATCTGCCTCTACGCAGTGCTAGGAGTCTTAATTTCCATTATTGGAGTGACAATTGGACTGAACCAATTCGCCGCAGTTCCCCTGACTACTGCCCTACTAGTGGGAGCTAGTTTATCAGCAACTGACCCTGTTTCTGTCACCGCCTTATTCCGGGAATTGGGGGTAGATAAACGGCTCACAACCTTAATGGAAGGGGAAAGCTTATTTAATGATGGCATGGCTGTTGTGGCTTTTAGTTTCCTGGTAGGACTACCCCTAGGAACCAGACAACTAGGCTTTCAACCTGTAATTATTGAACTCTTTACCGTTGTTGGTATCGGTTTAGCTGTGGGGGGATTGATTGGTTTTGGTATTTCCTACCTCACCCAACGATTTGATTTACCCCTGGTAGAACAGTCTTTAACCCTGGTATCAGCCTATGGAACCTACATTATTGCTGAAGATTTGGGAGGTTCTGGGGTAATTGGGGTGGTAACAACTGGTTTAATTTTAGGTAACTTTGGCTCCCGAATTGGCATGAATCCCCGTACCAGGGTAATTGTGAGTGAGTTTTGGGAGTTTATTGCTTTCTTTGTCAACTCCATTGTTTTTTTGTTAATTGGGGATCAAGTACACTTTCCCATTCTGGCGGATAATTTATTAATTATTGCCGTCACCATTGCGGGAATGGTTTTAGCCAGGGTAGTTTCTGTTTATGGTTTGGGATTTTTGACCAATAAACTGGCTAACTCGGAAATTGGTTTGCCTGAACAAACTATACTGTGGTGGGGAGGCCTGCGTGGTTCTGTATCCATTGCCCTAGCATTAAGCGTTCCCACCATTTTGGGCGAACGAGAGGAGTTAATTGCCACGGTCTTTGGGGTAGTTTTATTTACCTTGTTAGTACAGGGATTAACTACCAAACCCCTATTGGAAAATTTAAATCTTTTAGGGGATCAGCCCCTACGTCAGGAATATTTAGAATTAGTAGCACGGCAGTCAGCATTAGAACGGGTACTGGAATATCTTGATCGGGTAGATGAACGTCCGGGGATTGATGAGGAATTTTGCCGCTATCAGGAGACTTTAATTAAAGGAGAACTGAAAAACGTAGAAGAGAAAATTGACAAGTTACAAAATAACTATCCTAATCTCAGGGAATTTACTATCGAGCAACTACGAAGTGAGTTACTAGCAGTGGAGGCAGATACCTATGCTGAGTTTGTCCGCTCTGGTCGTTTAAATCAAGAGCTGGCACCGTCACTACAAAATGTTTTGGGTAGTAAGCATTAGTAAACCAGAGATTACAATATCATCTATTTTAGGCTCCCACATAGTGTTGTAATAGTTACATTTGTGGGAGCTTTGTAATTAAAGAAGATTATCGATCGCCAATGACAACAAAAAAGTCCTTTTTATTTTTATGTTTAGCAGCGATCGCCTTGATGATTAGGTTCATTTGACTGATATTATTTTACTACAACCTTGCCCGCGATTCATGAGGCAGCAGTCTTTGGGGTTCCCCTATGAGTGACTGTCTGGGGTGCGCGCAATCCACGTAACCTGGACGCTGTGGAGGGAATCCTCTCGCGGAAGAAAGATAGAATCTCTGTGTTTGCCTACAAATATTATTTTTGCTTTACCCGTTATTTCAGTATTTATACAGTAATTAGCCGCAATTTTCTGTATGTATTAGGACAAGCGATCGCATTTCCGTTTACCCCATATTAGGAATGAAGGAGTGATGGAGAGAAGGAGTGATGGAGGGATGGAATGAATATGAGTCAAAACACATTATCCCATCACCTCTTTCAAGCTAGTCGCCCACGGTCAAATCCCACAACCAAGGATCTGAAAATGCTTTGTGACTAACTCCTCAAGGGCGCACGCAATGCGCCCCTACAAACTCTGCGCCTCCTAAGTATTTTCAAGTTAGTCCCCCATGAACGTTTGTACACAACCAATCATGAAAATACCTGTTGCCTGTTGCCTGTTGCCTGTTGCCTATTTTCAAGCTAGCCCCTCACTCTGGGCGAGGAAACCCCGCCCCTACTCCTTCACTCCCTATTTTCAAGTTAGTCCCCCACAGAAAAATCCCACAACCTGCCCATGAAAATATATCTCAAGTGCGACTCCCACACCTAAGCTGTCAACCATCAACTAACAACTAACAACCATTTTCTAGCTAGCTAGAAGGAAAGACAAGTTTTGTCAACTGTCCTGATACAACAAAGTTACTGGCGGCGACTTACTTAATTACTTAAGTTATGGGTGATTTATTTAACTCTACACAACCGAATTCATGACCCGTCTCAGATTAATTAACGGCTTCAACTTCAGGCATCTACGTGGTGACTTGTTAGGTGGTATAACTGCCGCTATTGTTGCTTTACCATTGGCATTAGCCTTTGGGGTTTCATCTTCAGCAGGAGCCATTGCAGGATTGTATGGTGCTATTTCTGTAGGGCTATTTGCAGCTTTATTTGGGGGGACTCCCTCCCAAATTTCTGGTCCCACTGGTCCAATGACGGTGGTGATGGCGACTGTGTTTACCGGCATGATTGCCAAAAATCCAGATAATGGATTGGAAATGGCATTTACTGTGGTAATGCTGGGTGGATTATTCCAAATTCTGTTTGGGATAATGCGGCTGGGAACATATATTACCTTTATTCCCTACACAGTCATTTCCGGCTTTATGTCTGGGGTTGGTTTTATTATTCTCTGCCTCCAGATTGGTCCTTTGTTGGGACATCCTAGTTCTGCTAAGGTAGTAGACTCCCTCTATAATTTACCGAAATTCTTTAATGATCCCCATCCAGCAGCCACAGGATTGGGTTTATTGACCCTGCTAATTGTATTTTTATCTCCCCCCAAGCTGAATCGGATTTTCCCATCACCCTTATTAGCATTAATTGTGTGTACGGTAATTTCGGTGGTTTTATTTCCCAATAGTGATATTACCCGTATTGGTGAAATTCCCATGGGTTTACCCAAACTACACTTACCAGTCTTCAGCCTCAATCAAATCAGAGATATGATTATTTATGGTTTGATGCTGGCAACTTTGGGAGCAATCGATTCTTTGTTAACTTCCCTGGTGGCAGATAATATTACCCGCACCCAACATAATTCTGACAAGGAATTAATTGGACAAGGTATTGGTAACTTATTTGCCGGTTTATGCGGTGGATTACCGGGAGCCGGAGCAACTATGCGTACTGTGGTGAATGTACGTGCGGGAGGAAAAACGGCACTATCTGGAATAATTCATGCTTTGGTGTTGTTAGTTATTGTTTTGGGTGCGGGAAAACTGACACAGAATATTCCCAATGCAGTTTTAGCCGGTATTTTGATTAAAGTTGGAATTGATATTATTGATTGGGGTTTTCTTAAACGCGCTCACCGCATATCCTTCAGGGCCGCTGGATTGATGTATGGGGTATTGTTGCTTACAGTTTTTGTCGATCTGATTATTGCAGTTGTAGTTGGGGTTTTTCTGGCCAATTTATTTACACTCAAACGTCTTTCCGATCTACAAGCAGAACGAGTAACAGCAATTACAGCTCCTGATGAAAAAATTCGCTTAAGCCCAGAAGAAAAAACTATTTTGCAACAAGCAGAAGGTCGAATTCTCCTGTTTCATTTGGGGGGTCCCATGAGCTTTGGGGCCGCAAAGACAATTTCACGGCGTTTATCAATTGTGGAAGATTATGATGTGTTGATTTTAGATTTATCTGAAGTCCCTCATGTGGGTGTAACAGCTTCCCTAGCAATCGAGAATATGGTCAAAGAAGCTTGCGAAAAAAGACGGGCGGTATTTTTAGTCGGGGCTAGTGGTGAGGTTAAAGACAGGTTGCGACGTTTAAGACTTTTAGATCGATTGCTACCTAAAAATCAGTTACAAAGTCGTATGGAGGCATTAGAAGCAGCTTGGTCTATCATTCAAGAACGTAAAGGAATGTTAAGTTTAAGGGAGAAATAAATAATTTACTCCATAGGCGATCGCATAATTTGGTAATTGATAATATTTCCTAGAGCGATCGCCTCGCCCTCACACCACTCTGAAATCGAATCACACAATCCAAAATCCAAAATCTAAAATCCAAAATGGTATTATCTTTGTCTGAGATACTGAATAATACCGCGAGCGATTCCTTCGGCCATTTTATTTCTAAACCATTGGCTGCGTAGGTTTTTTACATCCTGACGACCAGTTAAGAAACCAGTTTCCACCAGAATTGCAGGCATAGAACTTTTTCGCAGGACGTAGAATCTAGCTTTGCGTACCCGCCGATTTCTGATGTTCACGCTGCGAAGAACGCTGCGATGTACCATGCTAGCTAAACCACGTCCTGTATTGTAATAATAGGTTTCTAAACCATTAACATCAGGACGCTTGCGGCCAGCAGAGTTGGCATGGATACTCACAAATACATCGGCATTTACCCGTTCTGCCAGCTTTACCCTGCCTGGAAGGCTGACAAAATAATCAGATTTGCGGCTCATAACCACCTGGATACCATTTTTCTCCAAAATCTCGGCCACTTTTTTGCTAATGGGGAGAATCACATCCTTTTCTCTGGTTCCGCCAATGCCGATGGCACCAGGGTCTTTACCCCCATGTCCGGGGTCAACCAGGACTACTAATTTACCCTTTCTAGCCGGTCTTCTGGGCTGGGTAGTGGGAGTAGGGTTCCTGAAGATGGGTTTGGGAAATGGTCTGGGGTTAGGACGGGGTAGAGGAGGTAAGCCAATGGAAGGTCTCATGGCTCTGTATCGTTGCATTTGTAGAGATAACAGTTGACCAATTTGGTTGATTCTACCTATTTGCACTCCGGCAGCCGGTTGGACGAGAATCACCACAGTGGTGGGGTCTTGTTGTTGTAGCCTCACCCTCAGTACCGGACTATTGGCATTCAACCTGGGACCTTTGACATTAGAGGATAACTTGGCATTGGGGATTTCAATGCGGAAAAGGGATGTTTTGCGGTCCCAACCACTGCTAGCAGATAAAGGGCGATCGCCTCTAATTAATAATTGCCCGCCATTATCCGCTAATTCTACGGATTGAATAGTAGAAATAATATTTCTGGCTGTGGAAGTAGGTGGTTTGACAATCGGTCGAGTCTTAATTATGGTTGGCGCACTATTATTACTATTGCTTCTGCTTCTCGAAGAATTGCGACTGAGGCGATTGGGTACAACCACCAAACCCTCCAAACCACCAACCTTACTATTTGTCGCTTGCCAATCGGGACTATTTTTATCTACCCGCAAAGTCATACGAACTGTAGAGGGATTAGTATTCAATTGATTGAATTGAACATTCTTCACACCATGTTTGTTGACTGCCATATTGGCAGACAAACTGGAGGATATGGTAGCACCAGAAATATCCATGAAAATGGTTTTGCGATCGCGACTCCGATTTACCCGTACCTGGGTTTTATTCTTACCACCCTTAGTACGCACAAAGAAACCATCACCCGTCACCAACAGTCTTTGAATCTCCGCTGAATCTGTAGTGTTTTTAGCGACTTCTAAGCCCTTTCTGGTTCTAGAGCTATTATTAGTTCTAGAGCTATTATTAGTTCTAGAGCTATTATTAGTTCTAGAGGTATTAATAGTCACAGTATTGTAAACATTCTCATTGGAAGAAGTTACGCTACTGCTTCTCGTTGGTTTAGGTAATTGTACAGACCAACGACTGGGAGTTTTACCAACAAATTTAACCTTGTTTGGGTCGAGAGTATAACCAGGACTCAGTTCCACCACTAAACGGGCTGTTTGGGGGTTAAACTGTCCCACACGAATTGCACGAATGGCACCACCTACAGGTTGGGTGAGTTGCCTTTGTCCAAACACCGTTCCTGGCAAATCAATTACCAAACGAGTCGGATTAAAAATTAGTTGAGCTTGGGGCTGAACATCCCCAATGGTATTAATTTCCAGTCGATTTTGATTGGGGTCAAAACGCCAAGATTGTAGTTTCGCCGCCGACGCTGGCGACGATAGCAAGAACATAGTTCCAACAGTGCCAGGTAGTAACCAGTGTAGTTTCACAGTGCTTTTTCCTGATGTGCATTTACGGGAGCTTTCAATTGGTCAAAAGAAAAGGCTAGTTATTCCATAGCGATCGCCTAAATCTTAGCTTTGATGAAAATTAAGGTAATCATTTTCCATCATATTTTCTGGTATTACTGAGTGCTTGCCAATGTTGCACTCACGATTGTTGTTTCCCATCTAAATCAAGTTAATAGTAGGTATTTTGAGAACATTGATTGTTTTTCCATGCTGTTATAGCATTAAATTTTAGTCTCCAAAGCATCAGAATACACTAACAGCAAGGTAAGCAGAATACACAGCGATAGTCAATCATAATCGGTAATATTTTTATCAGCAAGGGATAAAATTTTCATATCTGAGATTACTGCTTATCTTTCCATCTGTCAGTCAATGACAATAGCTATTAGTTGATATTGTCAAGGGGGTATAGATTCCTTGGATTTGTTCATCAAGAGATAACTATAGATTGGGAATACTAATATTTTGGGTTTAATATCGGGGAGTAATCAGATACATAATGATGGTGAATATTAAAAAATAATACCTAAAATTTACAATCTTAATGGACGTAGATTTGAATACAGAAGTTTCCAGTATTAATCTCCTAATTTCTCAGATAATCATAGGCTGGTTGCCCCTACAAAGACCTTGGTAAAATACAGCAAATGGGGAACAAAAGATGTCATCTCTAGTCTTGGTGGCAAAAATGCAATTGGATTGATGATTTTTCTAGATTTTCAACTATCAATATATTTTTTAGCTGATAAATAATAGTTCGTTGCTTTTGACTTAAGCATCATAAAAGCAATGTTACAAACATCAAAAATATGGGTTGAACTTGAGAAATCAACATTTAGGAATCCGGTTTGATTGATGAAATTACTTGTGAAGGTAAGGAACAGAAAACAGAAACTGTACTAAGATTTTGTCAAAAATCAAATACTAGTCCGATAGAAATTGTCCAAATCATACATTTATGTGTTGCCTACTTAATCATTTATTTGCCGTAAAATGGTAAAATTTGAATATGACTGAAATCACCCAAGGCACTCTTCGCTCAAACAGAAAACCGTTAGTTGGCAGTAAGTCAAGTGTTGGCGAATAATGCACAATTTGAGCAATTGGGGGTGTCCAAGATTTACCTCGGTTGTAGAACCAGACCGGATTTTTCCGGCACGGGTAAGCCATCCTCGAGGTCAGGGAGCTAATATGCTTGTTGGAGAACTCTGATATCATCGTTAATTATCTCAGGGTTACTGAAAATCTTCCCTCTAGTTGACAGTATGGTGAAAGCCCCCGTGCTTCTAGCCGGGGGTAAGCTTACTCAGTGATTCTTTAGTCTACCCATTTCTTTGACTAAGACTCACGGTTATCTGGATTATTTTCCAGTTTTTCATGGGATGGAGGTACTGCTGTATTTAGGGATTCCATTGCCAAAGAGGCATTCTGGGAGGTTTCCAACACCAATTTATCCTTGGCAAAATTCTCTTCTTCTGCCTGTGGTAAGACAACTCTCAACAATGGAGGAGCAATAAAAGTGGTGAGAATCACCATCATAATAATTGCCGCTTCCAAGGGCTTGGAAAGTACACCTGTACTCGAGCCAATACCTAGAAATACCAATCCCACTTCACCACGGGGAATCATACCTACACCAATTGCTAAACGGTTAATTTGGGGTTGACCAAAAACACTAAAGCCTGTAATGACTTTACCAATAATCGCCACTGCAATCAGGAAAGTTGCCATAATTAAACCTTCACGATTGCTGGGAATAGCTGGATTTAAAACTCCTAAATCGGTTTGTGCCCCCACAGTCACAAAGAAAATGGGTACTAGCATATCCGCAATGGGGATAATTTGCCTTTGCAACTCCTTGCGCTTATCGGTTTCTTCTAGGACTAAACCAGCTGCAAAAGCTCCCAAAATGGCTTCTAAGTGAATTACAGAAGCAAAATATGCCATGACAAAGGCAAAGATGAAAGCTGGAATGACCAACTCACCACGGGTTTTCAGTCGTTCAACAATCGTCACAAAAGATTTATTAAAAATATTACCAAGAGCGATGGCACCTAACAGAAAACTGCTGGCACTGATAATCAAATAGACCACATTTCCTACGTCCACAGCCCCATCTTTGGCAAGACTCGCCACCACTGCCAAAACGATAATTCCTAGAACATCATCAATCACAGCAGCGCCGAGAATTATCTGTCCTTCCTTGGTATTAAGAGCACCCAACTCAGACAACACCTTGGAAGTAATACCAATACTAGTGGCAGTGAGAGCCGCACCCGCAAAAATCGCGGGAACCGCAGGTACACCAAACACAGTCATCAAACCTACCGTGCCAGCAGTGAAGGGTACCACAACCCCTATGATTGCAACTACTACCGCTTGTAAACCCACAGCCATCAAGTCTTTTAAATTAGACTCCAAGCCAATTTCAAACAGGAGGATAATTACCCCCAATTCTGCCAAAACTGAAATTACTTCTGACTGGGATGTAAATACGGCATTTGCCCCCTCTGGAGTTAAACCGGCAGTGGTTTCTAGGAAGCTAATAATCACTGAAGTAGAAGCATCTGCCCCTCCTTCGGGGAAGACTAACAGATGCAGGCAAGATACACCCACAAACACACCACCCACCAGCTCGCCTAATACTGGCGGTAAACCCACACGATTGGATAATTCGCCACCGATTTTGCTGGCGAAGTAAATTATTACTAAACTCAGTAGTACTCCTGCTACTACTAGTGAACTATCTGCGGTTTCTGTTGCAGTTGCAAACAGATGTAATGAGAAGGGTATGAAATTTAACTGCATGGCTTCTATCTTGGGTAATCCTTCTCCTTCCTAATGTACAAGCTTCTTTAAGATATTTTTTGTCTAAGTCCTGCCAACTGCTGCAAACGCTGCCAGTGAGATGGAGAAACGGGCACTACAGATAATCGGGGCAATTTAACTAAATCAAAATTGCTAAAATATTCATCCTGCTTAATTTGAGCCAGACTAATGGGGTGTACTATTTTTTCCCCTACCTGGACTCGAACAACCACCCGTTTCGGATCGTTCAATGACGGATCGGCATATGGTTGGCTGACTATTTCCGCCGTACCAATAATCTTTCTTTCCTTGCCAGTATGATAAATAAATGCCAGATCCCCTGTTGCCATCGTCCGTAAATGTTTGAGGGCTAAGGCATTACTTACCCCATCCCAAACTGTAGTTCCTTCCTGTCCCAAATCGGCATAGGAGTATTCCCTTGGTTCTGTTTTTAGTAGCCAATAAGCCATACAATGAATCTCCTAAATTCTGAGGGGTAAAACAATTGTAGTGGAAGGGTCGCTTTTGTTGGCGTTGACCGAAAAATAAACTGGATACAAGCCCCCGGATTTATCCGTGGAGAAAAACAAACATTTCTATCATTATTTCAAGCCCCTGGCTTTAGACATGGTGTCACGACTCGCGCGTTCCCGAGCCAGTCCGTTGGGCGGCTGCGCCGACTTGTAGGAACTGGCGTTTGCGACTGTCGTCGTCGCGGGGTCGCTCGTCAATCCAAAATCCGTCTTGAAAAGTTTGCACGGGCGGGGGGAACCCCCCTTCGGGTATCTCCTTCGGAGACGCTCCGCGTTAGCGTTAGCTCCCCTGAAAGGGGCACGGTAGTTGTTCATGGGGGAAACCCCCAAGACCACACTACACTCACCGCACCGCAACTTTTCGCAAAATCCAAAATTGAATGACTGCTGAATTTAAACATTTCGACCTCACGTCGGGTATAGTAGTTTAGGAAAAAAGTTAATTTTTATTACGATTTTAGAGAAAAAGCGACGTGAGGCAAGATGCGAAGACTTAAAACACAAGTCCCAGTTTGGCTTTCCGGGGTAATGGTAACAATAACCACAATCACTGCTGGTATAAACTTGGATAGCTTGAACCGAGCAGAAGCTACTGTTGTTCAACAGCCCCTAAAAACTAATCCTGCCAAGTCCTTTCCCAAATCTATTCCTATCTACGTCCCACAAATCAAGCCAAGATTTTGTCAAAAGGATCTGGAATCTGCCATTACATCCATCGTTAAAAATCCAAGTTTTAAGACTGCAAGGTGGGGAATCCTGATCAAACCGATTGGGGAAGCCAAGGTTCTTTATCAGTTCAACCCCAATCTTTCCTTAATTCCGGCATCAAATATCAAACTATTGACAACAGCCGCAGCAGTCAGAATTTATGGCGAGATCAATCCAGAAAAGCTTGCCTCCCTTCGTCCTTTATTAACTGCGGTGAATCGCTACAGCAACAACAGTAAGGCCAACTCTCTTTTGCGCCGTATTGGGGGGCAAAGAGCTGCAAGAAACGCCCTCGATATTCTAGGCTTACATACCAATGCGTACAAACAAGTAGATGGTTCTGGATTATCTCGAGCTAATCGCGTCAAACCATCCACATTGGTATCCTTACTTCAGGGGATGTATGTTGGCAATCTCAATAAAGTCGATAGAAGCCTTGAGAATGATTTATTTTACAACTCGTTAGCGATCGCTGGAGTAAACGGAACATTAAGAAATCGTTTTCACAATACTCTGGTTAAAGGCAGACTCTATGGCAAAACTGGGACCTTACGGGGAGTCAGAACCCTTTCAGGATACTTAGAAAATACTGACTATGGCACCATTGCATTTAGCGTTATGGTTAATCAACCAGGACAATCAGGAAGGCGATTGATTTCAGCTATAGATCGGATTTTGCTGCAAACGGCTCGGGTAAATCGCTGCGATTAGACATATGTGACATACTCCTACACTGTATGCGAAGCATACAGTGTAGGCTTCCAAGACAATCCGGCTACTGCGTAAGGAGGCTCTTGGCTTTAAGAACGGGATGCCCCTCCGCCCTTTGTTTTATATTTATTGCTGCATTATGGTTACGGTCGAAACTACACCCACAATGGGGGCAATCGTGCCATATTTCATGGAGTTTTTTAGGAACTTTCACGCCACAATTAGAACAATAGACATCTCCAGAAAATAAATAAAACGTGGTAAAAGAATATTAAAGGGTGTTTTTTACCAAGTCAGCATGAGTACACTATTAGAGCATATTCAAAATAATCCACAGGATTCACAGCGTTTAATTGGCATAAAATATGAACAATTACAGAAACTTTTAAAACAAGCGATTGAACTAAATAAGCATAAGCAAGATTTATCATTATCAAAAAAAGTAAGAATTATTGCCCCAGGAGGTGGTCGTAAACCTAAATTATCTCCAGAAGAGCAAATCATCTTGACATTAACATATTTGCGGCATCTAACGACATTTCAATGTAATTGATTTACACAGCTCTACCAATCAAGGTTTAAACTATATTTATTATTTTCGCGAACGCGAAAATAATGCAAAACATTTTTTACTATATTTGGGGATTTTATTGAATGAATATGATGGTTATGCTTTTGATGAAGCATTTATCAAACCTTGGTTGGGATTAGAAGATTGTTTTCAAAAATTGGGTAAAAAAATTATATTTGATGTGGAAGCAAGGATTAATTTTCTTTAACAACATTTTGGCGACAGAACCATATTTTTTACACTAGCCCTCGTAATGACCACCAGTAATCTTACCCCGGAAGACAAGATACTGATAGATATTATATGCCAACATAATGGGGATCAAAAAGCCAATGAAAACTAGCATAAATACTAGAGAACTAGGTGATGCAGCCGCTTCGTAAATTGTAATTTCTGTGGGGATAATATAGGGGAAAACAACCAAAGCCAAACCGATAAAAGTCAGCAAGAACAGTAAAATTGTCCAAAAAAATGGTGCTTTCTCCTGACGCTTATTCAGACTAGTAATTAATTGCCAAATTAATAAAATCCCCAGAATGGGAATGATGGCGAAAATGTAAACCAGTGGTTGAGTAAATAACCTTTGTCTGGCATACTCATAGAAGATAGGCGCGATCGCAGTAATAACAATTGCTCCCAACAGAGTTGTCCAAGCGGCAATCAGGGCTGTCTTATAATGGGTTTGTTGTAAGTTTCCGGTGGTTTTCCACACCAAATAGGTGGAACCAATCAGCACATAGCCTTGAATTAAGGTCAATGCCACCAGTAGAGATGGTAAACTTAACCAGTCCCAGGTAGTACCCACAAAATCACCTGCTGTATTAACTTGAATCCCTCCTAACACTCCCCCTAAAGCCAATCCTTGACCAAGTGCAGCCAGGAAACTACCAGCACCAAAGGCTAAATTCCAAAAGACTTTGCGCCTAGCGTGTTCCCGAAACTCAAACGCCACAGCCCGAAAAATAAACCCGAAAATCATCATCAGAATTGGGATATATAGGGCGGTGAGGATGGTACTATATGCCAAAGGAAATGCTCCAAATAAAGCACCACCCATCAATACTAACCAGGTTTCGTTTGCATCCCACACATTCCCCAAACTGGTCATCAGAATACCACGACGTTCCTCATTAGAGGCTGTCAGGGATAAGATTCCTACCCCCAAATCAAAGCCATCTAGCATTACATACAGGAAGAGGAACAAAGCCAAAATTGCAAACCATACCTGTGGTAAAAAATATGTGAGAGTTTCCATTTTATCTCCTATCTACGGGTTTCTACTGGACGGCGATCGGGAACAAATTCTCCAGGGGTAGTATCCAATCCAGGATGGGTTTCTACTCCCGGTACTGGTAAATCCAAATTTGGTCCGGTGCGAATGATGCGACTACCAAAATACAACGCAGAGATAAATAAAATGGTGTAAACTACCGTAAAGCCGATCAAAGAGCCTAAAACATTGCCCGCAGGCACCACAGAAGCAGCATCACTGGTACGGATTAAGCCATATACAGTCCAAGGCTGTCTCCCCACTTCTCGGACAATCCAGCCAGCTTCTACGGCGATATATCCCAAGGGTGCAGCGAAAATCCAACCCCGTAACAACCACATATTTTGAGTAATATTTACTGCTGAAAATTTACCGCGCATCCACTGAATCACACTCCAGATTACCAGCCCTACATAGAAAAAGCCAATGCCTGCCATAACGCGGAAAGAGTAAAAAATTAATCCCAGCATCGGGGGTCTATCTTCCGGTTTCCACTCCTTTAAACCCAGTACGGGTTCACTCAATTGTGGCTTCAACTCTAGAATATAGCCCAAACCATTGGGCACATTTAACTCAAAATCATTTTTCTCCCCATCTTTGTTTGGTAGTGCCAGAACACTCCAAGGTGCAGATTCCCCTGCCGGTACACTTTCCCACCGCGCTTCAATGGCTGCCAATTTGGAAGGCTGATTTTCCCGTACCTCCTCCCCACTCCAATGTCCCAATGCAATTTGTAAAGGTGCAACTGCTATGGCTGCTACTAGGACAATTTTTAAGGACTTGGCAAAGAAAGCTTGGTGGCGTTTGTTAAGAATATACCAAGCACTAATGCCACCAATCACAAACAAAGACGTTTCCAAGGTAGCAAAGAACATGTGCAGCACACTGTTGAGCATTGAGGGATTAAAAATTGCCTCAAAGTAATCCCGCACAATAAACTTCCCATCAACCAACTCTCCACCCACAGGGGTTTGCATCCAGGAGTTGGCTGACAAAATCCAAAAGGTAGAGAGGTTCGCACCAAAAGCAACCAGAATCGTGGCAATATAGTGCATAATTGGATGCACCCGTTCCCAACCAAACAGCATAATTCCCAGGAAACCCGCTTCTAGCATAAATGCCATGGAAGCTTCAAAACCCAAAATGCTGCCAAAAAAGTCACCCACAGCCTTGGAAAATGGTGCCCAATTGGTGCCAAACTGAAACTCCATCGGTACACCGGAAGCTACACCAATACCGAAGTTTAAAACATATAGCTTTGACCAAAACCGAGCATGATGATAGTAATCAGGGTTACGGGTTTTCAACCATAAACCTTCCACAATCACCAAATAAATACCCATACCCGTAGTTAATACAGGCCACAACATATGGAATATGCTAGTTAAGGCAAACTGCATACGGGATAGAACTACAGTATCTGTCAAAAACTCCATAATTATCCATTGTGTATTAGAGTTTCCAATCATAGGTTAGCCGTGAAAACCCGGAATTGTGAAGTTTTTTTAAGGTATTCTTAAGGTATCAGCTTCTTTCTATCCCTTGGATTTAGGCATAGTAATAAAAAAATGTCACATAATCTATAGTCATCTTCAATACTTAATTATAGATATCGACACAAAATCAAAAATATGTTCTAGAATCGAAGTGTAAGAACTACGGGAGAGAATTCCAATGAATATGGGTAGAGGTGGATACCGCAGAAATGCCGGGAGAAAGGCTAGTTGGAGACACGGTGAAACCAAAACCATTCGGGTTCCCATAGCACTGAGAGAGGAGCTGTTAGAGATTGGTAAACAACTAGACCAAGGTGAATATATTTGTCAGGCAACATATTCGCAGTTGCAGGCTATTTTGAATGCATGGCAAAGCAAATGTGATGCTGAACCTGGTGAGTCTGGGGAATGGCAAAAAGTACGGCAGTTGATAGGTGAGATTCAACAACTCCTATCCACAGAAGAGAGGGGAATGGATGAGTGTCCATCAGAAGCAGATTTTGGTCATCGTCACAGAAGACGTAGGGGTCATCGTTTTGGTCAGTTGGGTAGAGACGGAGATTGCGAAAGAAATTTTCACGCAGATATGGAATAAAGGAGAGAATTAATCATGAAATGGAAGTATGAATTTACATTTTTCGATATTATTGAAGAACGATTCTTTGAGGCTTTGCACGCCAGTTGCTTTATGCCGGGGAACTCGTCTACCGTAGTGGCTTACCGCCCAACGCACTGGCTCGTCTTTGCGCGAACTTAGGGACTTCCAAAAAATAAATTATCCCAACAAAATGGGGTCTAAGTCCGCATTTTGATTAATTACTGCTAGCTCATCAAAGATTGCTTCTGTCTCTGGAATTTTTTTTGAGGTTGAACTTTCGCAACCCGTTTGGGCACTTTTTTGGATACAGACCAGAACTATTGCCTATTACCCCCACCAAAAGACTTTTACAGCTAACGCTGCGCTACGCGAACAGCAAGCCCTAAATATTTTGGATATGGATTGAGAAACTTAGTATTTGGATTATCCATCACTAACTATTAGGTATGATACTGGAGTTCCATTAGCACAACCCACGGAGTTGCAATTTTGAAAGTACATTCTTTAACCGTTGGTCCAATTTTGGGTGCTGTAACTGGCAGCAATGCGCGTATATTCGGTCGTGGTGAGTATAAAAACCATACTAACCTCTGGGCATGGTTTAAGTTAGGAAACAAGAAAAAAAATGAATGTATTGGTGTAGTCAGAATTCGGGCAGTGGGTAATGTAGACTTTGGCACAGCCATTGTTTTCAAGATGAATCCCAATTTTGATATCACAGGGGTAGCAATTATCAACAATTTATCCCCTGAACAGGAATATGAATATCAAATGGGCTGGGTTGAATATTCATGGAAACTAAAACAGCGTATTCCAGAATTAAATTTAGATTGGTCAGAAATTAAGACATATAAATTCAAATCAGCAGCCATAGATATTTCCCAACCACGCTCATTTATATTCGGTTCTTGTCGTTATTTATTGCGATTATTTGGTGGTTCTTGGTTTGATGATCGTGGAGATAAAACTTTTAGATCTGTTTTGCAACAAATTAATTCTGGAGTTACTACTGATGCATTGATTATGCTAGGAGACCAGATTTACGCCGATGACCTCAACTTTGTGGCACCAGATAAAAGACTGGATGAGTTCTGTGTCCGTTATCGAGAGGTTTTTTCCCAACCATATATCCGCGAATTAATGGCACGAATTCCTACTTATATGACCCTAGATGACCACGAAATTGAAGATAATTGGCCTGCCAAAGCATCCGAAAAAGATTTAATAACTTTATTTCCTGCTGCTATTCATGCTTATATAATTTATCAACTTAGTCATAGCCCTTTATTTGAACTATCAACAGACCAAAGTAAAATTACAGGTAATCCTAGAAAATTATGGTATAGCTTTAGTGATGGTTGCTGTGATTTTTTTGTGACAGATGTACGAACTGAACGTTATTTAAGTGATGTGGAGAACGAAAGACAAATAATTAGTCAGGAACAAATGGAGGCTATCAAAGAATGGTTAACTGACAATTCCAAGAGAATTAAATTTATTGCCTCATCCACACCTTTATTTCCTGATTTTAAGGAAATAAATTTAGACAAATGGAGTGGTTTTCTACATCAGCGTACTGAATTATTGGATTTCATATTTGCTAATCAAATAGAGCCTGTTATCTTTCTATCTGGTGATGTTCACTGTTCAATGTCAGCGGAAATTATTGACGATCACCACCCCAATTTTAAAATTATATCTATTGTTTCTTCTGCTTTTTTCTGGCCTTACCCTCATACCCAAGCCAGCAGCTTTCAGTTAGATGGAGAACTCAAAACAGATTCTTCTCATCGCTATCGATTAATCAATGCTGGTCCTGTGCATTCAATCGATAACTTTACCAGGGTTACTGTAGATAAAAGTGCTTTGAAAGTGGAAGTATTTTCTAGAAAAGGTAAATTGTGTGACACTAAGAAACATACTTGGTGAAGAGTCCGCTCTATGTATATTTATGCTATAGCTAAACTCACCATTAACATTCAAATCAGCATAGTTCTAGCTTGGTTTTCGTCCGCTCGATTACCTGTATCGACAATGGGTAGGGACAAGCCCTACCCATTTTCACTCTAGCTCACCATTAGCTAATTGACTCAGATACCGCTATTAAATTACGAGGATGTCAGCAGGATTTAATGCTGTAATCCCTGACGCTAGCTCAAATTCGTTAGCACCATCCCAATAGGATAGTTGATTTGAACCATAGACGAACCCAGCAGTAGTTCCTGAAGCACTACCTAAGAAGCTAGTAACTGTTCCTTCGGAGAGACCTTCAAAGCCACTACCTGTTGCATTATTAACAACTATTCGATCTATACCACTCAGCAAGTCAGTGATGGTGTCATTGCCATCATTTACATTGGTATAAATGAAGCTATCAGCACCACCATTACCGGTTAAGATTTGACTTCCCAGTCCGCCAGTTAAGGCATCAGCGTCAGCACCACCTTCTAAGCTGTTACCCGTCAATAGGTCAACGGAAAAACTACTGCTATTGCTATCAGCGTCGCCATCTGTCAAGACTGCGGAGAAATCAAGGGAAACAGGATCAGCAACATTTACGTTCACAATCTCCGTCTCCACAAATCCGATTTTAACCTCACCAGCATCCATAGTTAGCTGAACAGCATCAATCAATCCGAATGACGGATTGGCATCGATGGTGAAGGAGGAGGTGACGGTAGTCGGTGTGAGGGTAAATATCTCGGTAGATCCGCTGTCATAAAAGACTTTATAGGTCAATTGATCGCCAGACTTGAACTCTTGTTGTCCAGTCCCGGAAATTCCGATAGTAAAGCTATTTGCTAAAGTGGTGGGATTGATGACGAAACTTTCATCACCAGAATCCCCAAAACTGTCTATTGCTCCTTCTCCGTTCAAGATATTATTCTCAACACCAATACCATTGGTACTGACATTTACATCCACTGGATCCCCTAGCTGATTGTCATCTTCTAGAAATTCAACCAGAGTCCCTCCGGAAGCAGGATCGTAAGTGTTATTGATTTGAGTTGAAGTCAAAGACAATAAGCTCTGTATATCTGCTGTGTCTGCATCAGCATCAGCACCAAAGAAGACAATTGTTTCTCCAGTGGTACCTGGTACCGTTACTGTGTTAGCAAGAATGGGACCGGATGCCTGTGCAGTTCCGCCAGTAGTGGTAACTGTGGTTGTTGAAGTAAATCCCTCCTCAAGATCAATGATGTAGGTGCCATCAGCATTAATAATTAGGTCAAAGTTAAGCACATCATCAGCGCTGCCATCACCATCAAAGTCATCTGTGATAGAACCCGCATAGGTGTAATTTCCTGATGCGTCAGGGTTTACTGAATCGGGGGTAAGGGTGAATGTACCTGCACCAGCAACACCATTTATCTCATATCCATCTAAGGTGACGGCTAGGTTAGCAGCACCATCAGCTCCTGCACCACCGTTCCAAAAACCAGTCTGTGGATCAGTAGTTCCAGTGCCGACGAGGTTACCGAAGTCAAGTTTTGGTCCATCATCCGTGAATTTGATGGCACTACTGATGTCAATGCTATCGGAAGCAATATCTCCACCAGTATTAACATTACCAGTTAGTTTCACCGCATCGGTAACACCCAGTCCTGTAATATCATCATCGTAAGGAGCTACTGTGTCTATTAGGCTAGTATGTTCTACAGCCCGCAGTTGGGTTTGAGTAACGGCACCCGTTGCACTATCAACACTGAGGGTGAAGACCAGTTCATTACTGGTTGCAGTTCGTCCTTCTATAACACCAGCATTTAAGCTCAGGTTGACGCTTTCATCTGTGGCAACATCAACCAAATTCGTATTGGTGTTGCTACCTAGTTCGAGAATATAGTTCAGTGTACCAGTGCTGCTGGTGACGGTGAATAAAGTACCAGCACCTTCAGTATCTGTAGTCGTGCCGCCTGCGTTCCCATTTGTTAGCGCACCATCATCGGTTATCAGCATTGCATTTGGTACTAATTCTAGATCAATGCTCGCATCATCAACCGGATTTACCGTGACATTCACCGTGGCAGAACTGATATCCCCATCTGCATCAGTGATGGTGTAATTAATAGTTGCCGGACCGTTGTAATCTGCATCGGGCGTAAAGTCAATGGTGTCATCCGTTGGGTCATTGGGTGTACCACCATCGTTAACAGTAGCCGTTCCGTTGGTCGCGTTATTAACTGTGATGGTTCCTGTGGAAGGACCGTCGCCACCGAAGCTATCATTATCCAGGACAGTGATGTTGACGGAACTGTCTTCATCTACAGAAGCAGTATCATTCTCTGCATTAGGTAACAGGTCATTATCACCCACGGTGATGGTTAATGTTGTGGTACTGGAGTCCCCATCTTCATCGGTGATGGTGTAGTTGAACACCTCAGTTAGGCCATCTTCAGGAACTTCACCTTGAGCCGGAGGTGTATAGCTGTAGCTACCATCTGCATTTAGGGTCAAGGTACCACCAGCAGCAGTGGTGAAAGGCTCTCCCAAGGTAATGGCTGTACCATCTTGTTCGGCAGCAGTCACCGTGGTGGGTTCGTCGCCCAAGCCATCATTGTTAATCACCGTGTCATTGACAACAGAACCACCTTCTTGGGCGGTATTCGTATCGGCTTGAGCAGCAGGTAACAGGTCATTATCACCCACGGTGATGGTTAATGTTGTGGTACTGGAGTCCCCATCTTCATCGGTGATGGTGTAGTTGAACACCTCAGTTAGGCCATCTTCAGGAACTTCACCTTGAGCCGGAGG
>JASJCJ010000173.1 GCA_030066045.1 Calothrix sp. MO_167.B12 | reverse complement strand
TTGTCCCCGACCTAGAGCCAGATTCTCACGTGTTACTCACCCGTCCGCCACTAACTCCGAAGAGTCCGTTCGACTTGCATGTGTTAAGCATACCGCCAGCGTTCATCCTGAGCCAGGATCAAACTCTCCGTTTTGTTTAGATAAGTTTGCTTTTAGCTCTTTCTCTTCCGTTAATCACAAACTAATTTGTAATTAACTTTGTTCCATTCTTTACAACCGCTGTTCAAGTGTTGTATACTGGCTTCAAACTATATTATTTTCAAGGTTCGGTGTCCCTCCGAGCTCGCTTCGTTTGCGTTTCTCTCTCAGGCACTTAATCAATATAGCTAACCTCTTTAGTCTTGTCAACTACTTTTTAGAAAAAAATTTCCTTGTCTTGTTTTTCAACGCTGCAAACCTTTATATGGCAAGGGTTTCACTCCAGTATTTTTTTTGAGTTTTTTTTCTGTACTGCTCCTATTGGTCTTAGGTTAGTAGGGGCTTGGCTTTGCAGAGAACGTTTATATGTTGGGTTAAGAGAGTATTTCCAGATTCTTATGGGCAAACATATTATGTATAGGATATGGGGTAAAAGCATTTAGCGATCGCAGCATTTTAGAGCAATTTAGTCTGAGTAATGCGCCCTACTAGCCAGATAATATTGATTGAGTCATCTTGTTTGTAGTGGAGAGCTACACCAATGGAGTGGTTTTTGGCATACGCCGTAAGTCCTACAAATGACATTGTGGTATGGGCAGCGTTTACTTCATGCTTAGGCGTTAAACTTCGTTTATCCCATAGCAGTGACTGTGGAACATCACTCTCTAAAATTATTGATAGTTTTAAGGAAAGATTATTGTGAATTTTCAGTCAGTAATAGCTATATTGAATCAATTCTGGAGTCAGCGCGGTTGTTTAATTGCTCAACCCTATGACATGGAAAAGGGTGCTGGTACTAAAAACCCCCATACCTTTTTAAGGGCATTAGGTCCGGAACCATGGTCTGTTGCTTATGTGGAACCTTGTCGTCGTCCTACTGATGGACGCTATGGTGAAAATCCGAATCGCTTTCAACATTATTATCAGTATCAAGTTTTGATTAAGCCATCACCAGATAATATTCAAGAGATTTATCTGGATTCCTTGTTGGCTTTAGGGATTCATCCAGAAGACCATGATGTGCGGTTTGTAGAGGACAATTGGGAAGATGCTACAGTTGGTGCTTGGGGTACTGGTTGGGAAGTATGGTTGGATGGGATGGAAGTTACCCAATTTACCTATTTCCAGCAATGTGGTGGTATTGATTGTCGTCCGGTGTCCATTGAAATCACCTATGGATTGGAACGGTTAGCTATGTATCTCCAGGGTGTAGAAGCAATTACAAAAATTCAGTGGACAGACAATATTGATTATGGGGATGTGCATCTCCAAGGTGAAATTGAACAGTGTACTTACAACTTTGAGGCTTCTAATCCAGAAATGTTGCTGACACTATTTAATCTGTATGAGGAAGAAGCGAAGCAATTAACAGAGAAGGGTCTGGTATTACCTAGCTTGGACTATGTGATTAAATGCTCCCACGCGTTTAATTTATTGGATGCAAGGGGCGTAATTTCTGTAACAGAGAGGACGCGCTACATTGGCAGAATTCGGCATTTAGCCAGGAAGGTGGCGCGTATGTATGTAGAACAAAGGGAGAAATTAGGGTTCCCCTTGTTAAAAGATAAGTAAGGGAGTTTCAGTTGAGTAATAGGGGAGTCCAACAAACTTTTGATCCTGTTGGATTGTCTTCCTTTGGTATGGGCTTCCAGCCAGTCCTGTTTAGGGAGCATCAATTAGCATCCTTTATTTTCAGTACGGGAGTTTGATTTTCCCTTAAACCAATAAGTTGCGAACAGCCTAAATCAAAAGCAAATTCCACATCTTCCCCGGCTGCTAAAGCATCGTAAAACGCCACAGCAAAATCAATCGCAGCTTTATCCCCAATTGCTCGATTCATGCCAATTACATAGTTAATGTGCTGGCTAATAGCTTCTGCTTGCACCTCCGAGTGACAAGCATTTAGCACTACACATTCCACTCCCTTTTTGGCGAACAGTTTAAACAGACTTGCTAAAGTATCTGCTTGTACCAAAACTATTTTTCCCATCTCATCTTCCAGGACAATACCATTTTCTCCTTCACCATGTCCGCAGAAATGGACAATCTGGGGGTGAGTATCTAAAATTGCGCGGTAAAAGTCCCGTTGACGCACCGCTAATTTAATCTCTAGTTTGAATTGATCCTGCTTATTGGAGCGTTGCAATCCTTCAGTAATCTCCCGCATTTCCTCTTCCAGTCGCAGTCTAGAGGTATTTTTGGGATTTGCAGCCAGAATCAAAATTGTCTTGGCATCAGTGTTATTACTGACTGTGGAGCGGGAAACATAGTGTTTTTGTGTTAGTTGTCGATCTATGGCTGCAATTTTATGGGCAATTTTATCTTGTTCTGCCTCAGCTTTTTCAATCAGCTTATTTAATTGGAATATGATTGCAGCACCTGTCTCAATTATCTTGTCTTTTCGCAGATTGAGTATTTTTTCTTCTAGTTCGACATAGGTTGTTTGAAGTATATCACGATTTTTTTGTAGGTCTTCATCGGAAAACATGAGTCAGTTTTTTGGTAAATTAACTCACCTTGGGTTCACATCCAAGGCTAATATAAAAAGTTTTCACTCTTGGGCAATTAATTTAGATATTATTTTATTTGGAAGTTCCTAAATAGTATCTGGATCAATATTTAACTCTCGTAACTTAGCAGCCAATCTTTCAGCTTGTTGTTGAATAACTTCCTTTTGCTGACGTTCATATTCTACTTGTTCTTGAGTGCGTTCTACTTGTTGTTGAGCAACTTCCTTTTGCTGACGTTCATATTCTACTTGTTCTTGAGCGCGTTCTGCTT
Source organism: Calothrix sp. MO_167.B12 (assembly GCA_030066045.1). Classification (GTDB taxonomy): domain Bacteria; phylum Cyanobacteriota; class Cyanobacteriia; order Cyanobacteriales; family Nostocaceae; genus Calothrix_A. The sequence continues at coordinate 17,069 of JASJCJ010000173.1, read as the reverse complement.
GTTGTTGAGCAACTTCCTTTTGCTGACGTTCATATTCTGCAATTTCTTCTGGTGTGGGAACTAACTCTCCTTCTGGTGTAAAAAATCTCAATAGTCCTTCGTGAATACCAAGATATAACCCTAACTGTTGACTCCATAAATATCCTTGTTCGTTAGGTTCTAAAGGCTGATATTTACCATCGAGTAAATGAAATCCGGCAAATTCTAGGGTATAAGGATCGAACCAAAAGTAGTCGGGGGTGCGGAAGGTATCTTGGTAAAGTTTTTTCTTTAATTCTCTATCTGTATTCGCTGTTGATTCTGAAAGAATTTCTACAATTACATGGGGATATTTACCATCTTCTTCCCAAACAACCCAGCTTTTACGGAGTTTGCGTTCGGTATCTAGCACCACAAAAAAATCTGGTCCCCGGAAGTCTTCGGTTCTACGCTGATGGGGACTGTAGTAAATTGTTAAGTTACCAGCAACATAGAAATCATTCCTATCTCGCCACAACCATTCTAGACATTTGAGAAGTAGGATAATTTGTCTTAGATGCAGTTCTGTTTCCAAGGGAGGTTCATCGCTATATAAATCACCTGGGGGAAAGATAACATCTTCTCTGATGTCTTGGGGAGTGTCTAATTCTTTGGCAAGGGACATGGCTAGGGATAAGACTGGGAGGGTATTATGGGTTTATTGTAACGCTGTCATGATCGCAACGGGTGGTGACTCAACACTTGATGTTGTATCGGGTGCCTACTGATTTGGAGGTGTTGATGGGGATTTTGGTGGGGATTTTGATTAATTCGTAATTAAGGAAACACCAAAAAATAAATTATCCTGTAGGGGCACGGCATCGACAACATAACTGGTTTGCCAAAAATATGAAACATGCCGTGCCCTGACTATGAATATTCCACCTGGGTGTCAACAATGGGTTGTGGGCACGGCGACATTCAGACAATCGCATCTGGGTAAAGATTGTGGATGCCGTGCCCCTACCCACACTGTGACATATTTTTGTAAAAAAACTTGAGTTCGGGATAAGCTGAAACCCTCATTACACCGTTGTTTGATTCTGGGAGCTATCAACACGCTTACGTCGTTTCAGCCTATTCATGCATTTTTGTATAAAAAGTTACTTTTATGCCATAGATTACCAATGCAGAGAATACCAATGCAGAGAATACCAATGCAAGAGCAGGGGGTATTACTGGTATCCAAACTGCTTGCACAAAAGAATAAACACAGATTCCTACTAAACAGATAAGACTTGCCATTCCTGCAAATACTAACTTCCAGGAATATCGTAACTGCCAAGCTAGAAAACTGCCAGCTAAAGACCATCCCCACACCCACAAAGTTTCTACCCATTGTGGCCAATATCGAATTAGCGATCGCCCATCCAGTACATCACTGATCAATTGACTAGCAATTTGGGCATGAATTAATACCGCAGGCATCCTTGCAGGGTGGTTTGGGGAGGCACTGTAGGGTGTATAAAAACCAAGATGAACGCTGGCAGCAGTAGTACCGATAATTACTAGCTTATCTTTGAATATTTCTGGCTTGACCTGATTGTTAAGTACTTGGGTAAGGGTCACTTTGCGAGCAAGTCGATTCGGGTGGCGGTAATTTAACAGTATTTGATAACCCCCTGCATCTAAATTTTCATAACTGCCAGAATCGGGTGTCAACTGGGGAAAGATGATTTTCCCCAGTTGAAAATTATTGTTTTCCAGAAATTTATAATCAATATTTTGTTTTTTTAAGTAATCAATTGCTAACAAGGAAGCAAAAGAAAAATAACTAGTACATTTTTTATCGTTAGATGAGGCAAATAATAAAGCACGACGCAGAATGCCATCTTCATCAGCAATGACATCGCTAAAGCCAATATTGCTTATGGGGAAATTCGCCGGTGGTGGAATCGCAGGATTGCCAAGAGTACTCATTTTGCACAACCCAATCAACTGCTGGGGATTTTTCAGCCCTGCGCCAAAGTTTTTTTGCTCTGGTCGATAAATATTTAAACCAATTACCCTTGAACCAAAGGATTCGATTTTTGTCAATAGTTGATTGATGATTTTATCTGGCAATGGCCATTTTGTTGTTATTAAATCTGTCTCATTAATAGTTACTATGACAATACGGGGGTCTGGTTTTTCCGGAGTACGCAGTCGCAGCATACTGTCATAGGCGTTTAGCTCCCACCTTTGGAGCCACTTCAATTCACGCATACCCCAAATTACAGCACTAACACTCACACTCGTCAAGAGAAGGGCTAGTAGCAAGTTTATGGTGGCATTTTGATGAGAAAGCCTAGGAGATGAAGGAGGGTTTTTTTGAAAGTTTAATAAAAAGTTGAATACAAAGTCTCTGTTTGGTTTAGGTGGTAGTTGCTGATTGAATATCTTAAGAATTGAATTCCTGATTTTTTGATTTTCCGACTTATTGACCTGTGTTTTAGGAGTTAATTTTACTCGTCTATTTGTCTGTGTTATTCGCTCAGGAACAAGCAGAATAACTCCTCCTACTTCTATATGATTATTATGAATGGGGATTTTAGCAAATTCAGTGTTTGCACCCTCTAAATCACCATGAACCCAGCTTGCCATTCCACGAGCATAGATTAACAATGGTTCAAATTCTGCTAGTGGCTCAGCAAGTGTTTCTGTTAATGAAGCTAAGCGTAATAGTTCCGCTTTGTCTTGCTGTCGATCCAATTTTGATAGAGCCAATGCTAATTCACTAGCTGCTTGATTAGGTCTTACGTAAGTTAACGCATTCCACTGTTGAACCTGGGCAAAGTCTTGGACATCAGGATCGTCACTAAGAAGTTGTTGGCGAGTGTAGTTGAGTAAAAATTTAGCGAGTTCGTCAAGCCGTTGTTGACCAAAATCAGGTTCATCTTTCAACCGACTAAGCAGTTCTTTTCGCACTGCTAAATCCATCTCATAAAGCTCATAACCAACTTCATCACACAAGCTAGAAAGTAGTATATCCGCTACCGCAATCCAGGGTATGCCTAGCACTTTACCGTGAATATCCTGCTGGAAATTAGCCCAGAGACTATATAAAAGATCCGGTTTCAATGCCAAGGGGAAAGCAGCATGATAAGCCAAATATAAGTGCCCTTTTCCAAAGCGTTTGGTGAAATATTCGATACGTCGGTGGACAATTTCAGGTGTGACTTTGCTCATTTTCTCCACCCCTCAAAGTTTGTAGGGCAGCCGCGCAATACACTAATCGCATCCTGTAAACCTCTGGAGTTAGCTTCAAACATGGGGACAAGACGGGCAATTTGAGCCGCTGTTGTACCTAGCCAACGCTTTCTGGGCATGGGATTTAGCCAAGCAATGTGACGCGTCCCTTGTTGCAACTGGGCAAGAAATTCTTGGGTTAATTCGTAACGTTCCTGACTATAGCCACCACGAGCAGCACCAGCATCACTGAAAATTAACACAGCCGTTCGCTCAGAGCAAACATGGGTAAGGATATCCCTAAGTAATTCTGCTTTCTGATGATAGGGATCGCGGTAGAGATATTCAATGGGGCAATTGTGAAAGTAGTAAATTCCAGCATGACCTAAACGACTCCCTCGCAAGGCTGTTTCTACCAACCGATGTGATAGGGTATGAAAAGGTACCATTGAGCCGTCTTGGTCAATTAGTAATAGCAATTCTGCTCGGTTTATCCGGGGTGGAACCAAGACAAGTTCTAATAATAGACCCTGGTGTCCAATTTGGTTGACAGTTGCTTCTACATCCAACTCTGTAGCTTTTCCCTCACGTACTGGACGACGTAAATATCGCCACATCTGCTTCATTTGTCGCTTAGTCAAAGGCAAGTAGTCAGTAGACAGAGTCAAGTTATTATCGGAAATTTGCTTTTTTCTGCTGGTTACTTGCAAAATGCCTTGGGGAAGGGAGTTATGATCACCAACTTGTTGTCTAAATAACTGCCTACTTGCACACCTAGCCATAGTATATATAGTAGTCAAGGTTGCACCAGAAGCGATCGCTGCTCCAATACTTATACCTATAAACTGGACAATTGGTAACCAATCTACCTGGTTTTGATTTGTATTTTCCTCTTCTTTGGCTAGATTAGGAATAGTATTCAATCCATTATTTTGATTAGGGTTATTAGTTGTTTCGGATGATTGATTTTGATTTGCATTATTTTGATTTGCATTATTTTGATTTCTGTTGACTAATAATCCGATTCCCCAAAAAATCCCAAATCCTATAATGCAGGCTCCTAGGAAAGCCACATAACGAGTGATTTGGTCAATTTTATCTTCTCTAGTAGATTGCTTTTCCAAGTTTGGGTCAACAGCTTCACTACCCATCACTTGTTCAAAGTGATACTCGAATACAGATTTTCCCTCAGCAGATTTGACCCACAACGTCTGACATAAACGCTTCAAAGCAGCTTTGTCATGAATCCCAAAACCACCTTGCAAAGACCGCAAAAGTAACTGATACTCTTCAATACCCAGTGGTAATCCTGCTTCCCGCAGTCTAGTGAAGAGTTCCTGTAGGGGTAGTTCATTCATCTAGCATAATTTTCTTAGGCAATGGAATGTAGAACTTGGCTGTAATATTGTCAATGTAGGGTGGGCACTGCCCATCTTACAATTCTTGAGAAGTTGCAAGATATGTGAATGCCAATTTATTTATGGGGATTCTCTTTTGACTTTTGACTTTTGACTTTTGACTTGTTAAGACCTCCTCAAATAACGTACATGGTCTTGCCAACTCTTTAACAACACCCCTGCATAGGGTAATTTCCCATCCAGTTTTGCCAATACCTCATCTTCTGGATACCTTCTTAGAACCCGAAACCAATCAATTAATTCACTAGTACTTACCTTTTTCCCCGCTTCCCCCTTATCTTTCCCCATTTCTTCCCGTAGTTTCAAGAACCGAATCACGGCTTGAGCTACCAACTGCTGCTGGGAATTAGGAAAATGAGCATTAACAATTTCTATCAACTTTTCAGGACTGGGAAATTCAATATAGTGAAACAAACAACGTCGCAAGAATGCATCTGGCAAATCTTTCTCGTCGTTGCTGGTAATAAAAACTATCGGTGCTGTTTTTGCGGGAATTTCCTCTCCCGTTTCCTCGACAATAAACTTTTGCTGGTCGAGTTCCAATAACAAATCATTGGGAAAGTCAATATCAGCTTTATCAATTTCATCTATCAGCACCACTGTACGCTGGCTATTCTGAAAAGCACGTCCTAGTGGTCCCCATTGTACGTAGGTAGCAGGATTGCTAATACGGGGAATATCCTCATCTTTAATTATCCGCCCTGCAGCGGCAAGTTGGGCATCCCGTAAGCGAGTCACGGCATCATAGGTATATAAACCATCCTTTGCCTGACTGGTAGATTTGATATACCAAGCTGCAAATGGCAAACCCAATTCGTCAGCCACAGCACGCGCCAACCGGGTTTTACCACATCCTGGTTCTCCTTTCAGTAGTAAAGGACGTTGCAAATAAATAGCCAGGTTTACAGCTTCTATTAGTTCCTCATAGGGCAAATAAGGATACAATAACTGCCCATTGGCATCTCGTTCTCCCCACTGGGGCTGCACCTTGCCAGTATATTCAAGTTGGTTGTAACTCAGTATTTCAGCCATCTGTCCTTCTCTTCATACCAGTTGCAGCCGCACAGGTGACAAATTTCTGACATTGCTAGTTCTGGCACCCCATTCTCACTATTGTCTAATATTTCCTGGACTAGTTCATCCTCCCTATCATTAATTGCTTCCACAAGAGGCAATGTATCAAATTCTATCTCTATTGTCTCAATCCAATTAGTTAGTGTGCGATCGCAAAATTGAGTAATATTTGGTAATTTTATGGGAATTTTCGGCGCCCAGGTTGGTTCCAATTGTTCCACAAACAAGGTATTCTGCGTACCCACACAACCCTCATAATCTACCAAAAACATCAGTAGTTGATAGTTACCTGTTTCAGATATAACCTCTCGTGCTTGACTTGCCAATGGTAGCCAAAAATCCTGAATTAGCTCTTGTAAATACTCCTGGGGCATACAATCCACATCATGGAAAACCAGGATTACATTTTGAGTTTGCCACCACCCATAAACTCGCTCAACAATTTCTGGGGGTGTGTGTTGTTTTCCGACTAAACCCACTCTACCAGCAAGTTCTCGCCATAAAGCACTAATATCCCTTCTGCGTCCGATGCGGTTGAGTTGAACTCGCACCATCTTACCTGTAGTGCCATAGCGAATATGCTGAGTAATTAATCGATTCAGTAACCAACGTTGTCCATAATCTGGGGAACCATGAATTAGGAAAGCTGCAATTGATTGGGTTTTGAGAAATTTTTTGAATGATAGTACTTGTTTATGATAACCAAGTTTCAACAAAGCTCGGTATAAATCACAACTAGCCGTTGATGTATTTTGATTTTCAATCTCTTGTTTTATCTGATCCCGTTCTGCTTCCGCTGATTCAATTTGCTTTTCCACTTTAAAAATGGCTAAAGCATCTGTCTCAGTTACCTTAGCTACCCGCAAGCACATTATCTTTTCTTCTAGCAAATCGAGTAGTTTTTGCAGCTCCTCACTTTTGTTCATGTGGATTTGCGACAGGGGGCATAGTGTTTAGCTACAACACCAAAACAGGAAATTCCAGTTTTATTGTATACAAGTGTTATTTTGGATGTTTATTTTCGTTGTTTTAGTAATTTACTATCAGTATATCAGCTGCAAGTTTTAAACTTCTGTTACATAAATTTCAGCACAAATCATGAAAGGCACACAGCCGTGCGCCCCTACGAAAAACGACAATTATGCATCTAATAACAATTCTCTATAACATACAACATCTTTCTGATATATTGTATAAGCGAGCACTCCATACCCAACAAATCTTTAACCCGCTTTTGTCTTCTCTCCTGAAGCCTCAGCAACAGCATTCAATCTATCAGCAGCAGCTTGAACTATCTGAGCCACTTGAGATAAAGGCATATATTTGATTTGCTTCAAAATCTGGTTTAATCTCGATGAACTGTCTGGTAGAGGTTTACCCTCTAAGTACTCTAGTAATTGCTCTAAGGTGTAACCCGCTCTTGCTGCAATTTTTTCCAAATTTTCTGTATCTGGAACGCTGTCACCCCTTTCCCATGAATGAACAGCAGTAGTAGAAACTCCCAATAGTTTACCAAATGCTCGTTGACTCATCAAGCCACGAGTATTTTTGATTAGTTCAATTAGTTTATCTGTATAATGTCTTTTACGCTGTGGCTGACGTTGTGAAATTAATGTGTTATTTAAAGGTGGTAAAAAATGTTTAATCAGAGCGTCTTCAACTTGAGGAAGTAATGATTCATCATCACAACTCAACCATGCAATACGAACGTTTCCTATCTCTTCTAATTCTAAATATCTATGGTGAGCTTTCCATCTATCAGCTAAATTTTTAGAACGCCCAATATAAAGAATTTTATTGGTTTCTGATATAGCAAAGTAAATTGCAGCTACACTCGGTAATTCTCTTCTTTGAGAAAGAGTAAGTGACGGTAAATTTAGAGGATTAACTCCTATAAATTTCTGCATAAAAGTTTTTATATGGAATTTTTTACCAATCTTAAATTATCATTGTTTATCAATTGGTTAATAGATTTTATAATTTTTTGTAACAAAACAATATAACGATTTGCAATTGAGTGCGGTACACTATTATCTCACACTCTTTCCCTCTCCTTACTAACGAGAGAGATGTCCGATAGGACAGGGTGAGGTAAATTCTGTAGAGAGATGCGAGTGAAACCCGCTATAGATAACCCACTTCAAACCACATTAAAAAACCGCTTGCCTGTATTCCATAAAACAAATAGACAAACGGTTTTCAATTCTTTGTTCTGTAACTGGCTGCGTTCTTCTGTACGCTTCAAACTTCAGTTGAAAGGGCACACAACCATGCGCCCCTACGAAAAACAATTATTTGTCTAAAGTTTTTGGCAAGACTTTACAAAACTTCATGTATCAGTGTATGCCTGTAAACGGTGGTATACAGGTACGAGACAAATGGTGAATGTGAGTGAAATTTTAGAACCGATCGCAAGTTGGTTTAGAAGTATGGGTATTCCCGATCCCATAGTACATTGGGGACATCCAGTAATGATGGGGACTGTGATTTTTGTCATGGGTAGCTTTGTGGCATGGGCTGGTTGGCAAGGTAGATTAGCTAAGGGGAAAGATGAAGATGCGGTGGTGAAAAATCTCAGTAGCCATCGCCAAATTGCTCCCTGGATGTTTTTATTTTTAGCACTGGGTTATACGGGTGGGGTACTTTCTTTAGTAATGCAGGAGCAGGCTTTGTTTGAAAGTCCTCACTTTTGGACTGGTTCGGTGGTGCTGCTATTGTTACTGGTAAATGGGATCATTTCTCTAACTAAGTTTGGTGGGAACCAAGCAACATTACGCACGGTTCATGCTTACTTGGGTAGTGCGGCAATATCTTTAATGTTTATACACGCCTTTTTGGGATTACAACTGGGTATGAGTTTTTGAAGTCAAGCATCTAAACCGCGTCTACTTTAAAACCCATAATTTTTGTTGACTAACCACAACCCTCTCCTTAATAAGGAGAGGGTGCCACAGGCGGGTGAGGTTTTATAAGTGTTCATCCACACATAATCTAATCCTGGCAAAGGGCACGGCATCCGCAATATATTGGCATAGGCAATAGTTTTACTGATGCCGTAACTGATTTTTTGGCGTTGCTGAATCAAGATATGAATTTTTCTCATGCCCCAGGCGCAGAGGCGCAGAGGCGCTCCAGAGAAAAAGTTGAAGATACCTCATTTTTAAATTTCATATTCCATTGCATTGGGTCATAATAGTCTTGCCAAGTTTGATACTTCGATTCAAACTATTCCCCAAATGATTTTGCAATTGCAAGTGGTCTCATGATTCAGGCGAGTGGTGTAATTATTAGTCTCGGTTACATTCTCGGGCTGCTGTTTACGGTGGTTCCTGGGGGTGGAATTTGGATGGTTGTTTTGGGGGTATTAGGGGCAATTTTGTTTTCCAGACGACGTATTATCCGTCGTCAAATGCCTCAATCAACTACCAATATTTTAACTAGAGGACAAGAAGCACCACCGCCTTTACCATCAACTCCTCCCCGGCGTTACATTTGGCTCATTGCTGGTGTGGTGGGTTTATTGGCTAGTTTCTATTTTCAATTTCGTCTACCCCAACCAGGGGATCATGACATCAGTAAACTAGTTCCCCAAGCAAGTAACAATACTCAAAGGCAACTAGTAATTGTACGGGGTCAGGTGGGGAGTACACCCCGCTTAACTCGCAGTCAAAAAGGGCAATTCTGGCTAGAAGCCAACCAGCTGAGTGAGGTAACTAATAATCAGAAACCTCCTGGAACGAGTAAAGGTGTCACTGGTAAGTTATATGTGACAGTACCCATTCTTCAGGCTACGGGATTGTATCCAGGACAACAGGTGGCTATTACTGGTGTTTTATATGCACCTAAACCTCCATCTAACCCTGGTAGTTTTAATTTTCAGAAGTATTTACAACAACAAGGAGCATTTGCGGGTTTAAGTGGCAGAGTTGTCAATGTTTTGGATAAAGAGCGTCAATGGGGATGGTGGGAAGTTAGACGAAGAATAATCCGATCGCACGCCCAATATTTGGGTGTTCCAGAGGGTCCGTTAGTAAGTGCTATGGTATTGGGTAGCAAGGCTGTGGATTTACCTTATGATACTAGGGATTTATTCATCAAAGCCGGTTTAGCCCATGCGATCGCAGCTTCTGGTTTTCATACTTCTTTACTCTTAGGCTTGGTATTAGGTTTAACCAAAAGGACTAGTAGAAAGACGCAAGTTGCGGCTGGTAGTATTGCCCTGATTATTTTCCTGAGTTTAACGGGTTTTCAGCCATCGGTACTCAGGGCTGTATTGATGGGGTTTGCAGCTTTATTAGGTATCGGGTTAAGGCGCAAAGTTAAACAGTTGGGTTCCCTGTTATCGGTAGCGGTAATTTTGTTACTAATTAATCCCCTGTGGATTTGGGATTTAGGATTTCAACTCAGCTTCTTTGCCACCTTGGGCTTAATTGTTACCGTACCTGCTATTAATAGACGTTTACAATGGTTGCCAACTGCGATCGCATCATTAATTGCTGTTCCCCTGGCGGCGACAATTTGGACGTTACCTATCCAATTATCTGTATTTGGGGTAGTACCTGCATACGGTATTCTCCTGAATATTATTAGTACGCCATTAATTACCATTATTAGTATTGGTGGTATGGTTAGCGCCATCATCGCCCTGATTGTTCCATCTGCGGCTAGTGCGGTAGCAAGTGTATTATATTACCCCACAACCTGGTTAATTAAACTAGTGGAATTCTTTAGCTATTTACCAGGAAATTCAGTTGCAGTAGGTAAAATAGCAATTTGGCAATTATTAACTGTGTATAGCTTAATACTATTGGTGTGGTGGGTCAGATGGTGGCAAAAACGCTGGTGGTTTGCGGGTTTACTAGGGATAATTTTAGTATTACTTCCTATTTGGCATTCTACTAGTAACCTATTTCGGATTACCGTATTAGCGGCTGAAGAAGAACCAGTATTGGTAATCCAGGATAAAGGTAAGATAACACTTTTTAACAGCGGCGATCGCGGAACTGGTAAATTTGCGATCGCACCGTTTTTACAACAGCAAGGGGTAAATCAAATAGACTGGGCCATATCTAGTAACTTTGAACCTAGGGATAGCAATGCTTGGCTGGAAATCATGGAAAAATTACCCATTAAAGTCTTCTTTGATTATTCTCCTACTCCAGAGATTGCTCTGACAACTAAAGCTGTTTACCAGGAATTACAAAAGCACAAAGGGATGTACCAACCCCTGTCAGTGGGGCAAACAGTGAAGACTGAGTCAGTGGTAGCGCAATTAATTAATAAAGATATACCTATTTTACAAATGCAGATTCGCGGACAATTTTGGTTATTTGTGGGAAATCAGAACCCAACTAAATTGAAGAAGTTAATGAAGTCAGGGGAATTACCACATCCGCAAGTATTATGGCATACAGGAAAAATATTAAGATCTTTGCTCAAAGCATTAGAACCACAAGTTGCGATCGCTGGAAATACCAATCTCAGTTCTCGGGATTTATCAGCAATTAGTAAAATGAAAACCAAGGTGTTTTTTACTGGTAGGGATGGAGCAATTCAATGGACTCCTGAAGGTAAATTTGAGGCGTTTATTCAGGATACAGAGAATAGAACCTCAGTATTGTGACATTTTTTATGTTTTTTATGAAACACATAAGATAGTTGGCTTGGAGAGCATCTGAATACTTAAACTAAAGTAACTTTTTGAATATTGTCTACAGATAGACATCACATCAAGATTTCCAAGCTACCTTAGTTGAAGAACATAATTTACAGGGGAATGCAATGAAATCAATTCTTGGTAATGCTTTAATAGTTTTCGAGAGACATAGTGGTTGGATTATCTGGAACCTATTTTTGGCTTTTATCCCTTTAGCACTGAGTTTTTGGCTATTTCGACGACGCACCAATTCCCGCTCATTGCTGTGGTGGTTAGGTTTGATTGTATTTATAGCCTTTTTACCAAATGCTCCTTACCTGTTGACAGATATCATTCACTTGATTAGAGCCACACGTTCTGGATACTCGGTTTGGATTATTGCCTTAATTTTTATTCCTCTACATTTATTTGCTATTTTAAGTGGCTTTGAAGCATACGTGATATCCGTAATTAATCAAGGTCATTATTTGCAAAGGCAGGGAAAAAGACAATTTGTTTTACCTGCGGAATTAATGATTCATTTGCTCAGTGCGATTGGTGTTTATTTAGGAAGGTTTCGACGATTCAACAGTTGGGATTTAGTTACTTTTCCTGGTAATGTATTCGCAACTACTTTTGACGATTTGACAAGTAAATTTCCCTTAGCAGTCATCGTTATTAGCTTTGTAGTGATCACAGTTGCTTACTGGTTAATGAAGCAGATTACTTTGGGAATATTGCTGAGGATACGTTACGTTAAGGCAAATAATGACTTGTTGGAATAATAGTTTATGTATTTTATTTCCTGATTGTAATCATGAGTTATTATGGGGCGATATATTCTGATATTTTCATGCTCTAATAAATAAGTTTCATGGATATTTAGATAATTTCTTGTTGAGGTGATGGATAACTATTTGACAATAAGGTCGATATTTTCCATCTCCTTGCTGATTACTCCATTTTTGAATTTCTCTCTTGATTGCTGATTTCCAATCTTTCTTAGGGTATTTACTGTTTAGTTGTTCAATAACAGAAAACCAAACTTCTTTCCTATTATTAACCAAAGTTTGCATATTGAGGTTTAAGACTTCATTTAATTCATTGTTTATAGTTTCATCATCAGAATAGATTTTTCCATCAGCACGGTATTTAATTAATTTTTCACAATTTCTATGATTATCAATAGGACTGATAGTAATTTGTTTGTCACCCTTCTTTGTATCACAATACTGGAATTGAGGTGGTGAGCCTTCACCACCTTTACAAGCACCAAGTAAATTATTATAGTCTAATTGTAATTCTCTATATTTTGTTTGTGGTTTCCAATGCTCAATTTTCATGTTGTCAATACTAATGCGCTGCATACAATAACAACAGATATAACCTTGTTCAGTTAACAAAGATTGTCTTAATTCATTTTTTTCTGTGTAACTATCATAATTGTCTTTATGCTCTCTAGATTCAGAAGGGATTGTTGAGCGATAATGAGTTAATGATAGAGGCTCTCGATTCTTATTAATATGTTTCATGTTTGTGATTTGATATTTAATCTTCCAAAAAACTAATATGTGTCCTAGCACGAACTACTGCTAAATCATTTTCACCAAGTAAATTAGATAATTCCCTTAAAGCAGACTTTGCTGCATCTAAATTATCATTATCTATGAATTGAAAACAGCGATCTATCTGCTGTTGCACTTCATTTGGTCTTTCTTTAACATTCATTAATTCGTATAGAATAGAGTTACTATCTTTTCCATAAGTATAGGGTGTATTATTTACTATCTGATAGTTTTCTAGAATAAATACATTTTCTTTTTCCACTCCACTTAATACCTGAGGTGAATGAGTAGTAACAATAAATTGACAGTTAGGAAAAGTTTGTGTCAAACTACTAATTACATTTCTTTGCCACTGTGGATGTAAATGCAAATCTATTTCATCAATTAAAACTATTCCTTCACCTGACAGAGCATCATCTAAACTTGGGTTTGCTATTGCTAATCGTCTAGCTAAGTCGGTGACTAGCATTAATAACATTTTCTCACCATCAGATAGTTGCTCTAGCCTCAAATCTTGGTCATTTTTTGTAATAGTTAGTGAAGGATACTTGTAAATTGTGCCAGAATAAAAATCACGGTGTATTGTTGATCTAACTACTCGTAAATTAGAAAATTGGCTGTTAGAAAAGCACTCTAAAAATTTCTCAATGGCTCTTCTGATAATTTGTAATCTTGGATTTCTGTACTCATTACTATCCCTTAATCTAATTTCATTTTCATAATCTTCCTGCTCTTTAAACCAATCAAAAAAATCCTGGAAATTGTTAATTCCTGTGGAAAAAGCATTTTCATAAGCATATAGTTGAGGATACACTTCTTCTTTAGCTCTTTTACTACTCTTCTCTTCAAAAATATATGGATTTTTCAAAACCATTCTGTGGGTTTGATAATAAACCATTACTGGTAAATTCAAATCAGGATCTGATTTTAAATTATTTCGTAGATTTTTAATGTATCTAGAAATTTCATCATAGTTACTTCTAGTTTGCCTGGATACAACCTCTTCCACTATCTTCCAATATAATCTATCTACCTGTTTTGTTGAAATTGTTATACTATTAATAGTCGAATTTGACTTGATATTTATATCATTTTCTGCAAACCTAAAATCAAATTGTCTCCTAGCACGCAGCCGAAGTACAAATTGAAATAACATTATTGCTATGCAGTCTAAAATAGATGATTTTCCTGAACCATTGATACCAATAAAAACAGCTATGTTGCTTCGGGGAAAGTTAATAATAATTTCCTTGAATCCCCGAAAATTTTGAATGTGCAATTTTTCAATATGCATGACTATCATTTATGGAGCGAATAATTACTGCAATTGTAAGGTGAGTTCACCCACCTTACAACTTCTAACTGTAGTTAGTTATTCTGTTCTCATCCACGAAGTTATTTCATAGAACCTGCTTTCTGTAATTGCTTACAGTTCCAAATCCCAAAAACTAACCAAAATACCAAAATTGCTGATGTCATGAATAATATTGGTATGGCACCGTATTTAGCAATTAAAGGTGGTGCAGCAGCAGTAAACAAACCACCACCAAGAATTGGTTCAAATAGTAGTTGCTTGTAAGCAAAGCACTCAAATGCACCAGAACGGTTATCGGGATCTACCATTCGCAGCAGTAATATACCCGTTGCTGTCACACCCATAGATTGTCCCAAGTCACCCAAACCTCTTTCGTAAGCATAGAAAGGAATTAAACGTGGTGCTAAAAATATGAATGCACAAACATTCCAAACAATGCCAGCAACGGAAATAAGAATTAAGGGAATTAAATTTTGACCGAGTGCTGTTAAGGAAATAGTTGCCAATGCAGTCACAATAGTCACATCCAATGCTAATCCCCCGATGCGCTCCATTAAAGGACGACTGACGGCATGGCTACGCCCAATACGTACTAAAATAATTTGGACTAAAATCCCACCAATCAAGGCAATGGGAAATAGGGGAACATAGGGTATGAGCTTTAATCCATCTATTCTTCCCCAAGTTAGAGATTCAATCAATTGCAGTGCTTGCAAAATCAGCCAACCAAAAGCAATGGCTAATCCCACAAAACCAAAATTGAGGGAAATAGGATCGATTAATAAATCCCGGAATAATCTTTTTCTTGCTTGGGCAATTGCAGGATCTTCTTGTGTATGGGTATGGATACTATCTTCATCAATTCCCAACTCTGGAGCAACTTCACGGCTAGTTTGAATATGTCCCTTACGTTTTCCCCAGTTAATCAACCAAGTACCGGAAATAATCCCAGAAATCAATCCCACCGTAGCTAAGGTCAAGGATAAATCAGAAGCAGCTGCAAATCCCAACTTTTGAAAAGTTTCTGCCATACCCGCAGCAGTTCCATGTCCCCCCTCAAAACTAATTTCTATCAAGGCACCGGCAATGGGTGGTAAATTAAAAACAGGCGTTAATACTGCGATCGCTAATATTAATCCTACTACATACTGTCCCCATCCCAAGGCTTGACCAAAAGCTGCTTGTGGAGAAGCTTGTTGCCAAATAATCCGCCATCCAGGAATTACTTGTCCTAAAAATAAGGTAGCAAAGACAATATTGATAAAAATACTGGGTGACTGTTTCCAAACAGTCACTATTGCTGGGGGAAAGATACCATTAACTAGGGGTGAGTCGGGACTAACTGTTATTTTGATAATCTCCCCAAAAGCACTCGGACCTAATAATAAAGCAATCACACCAGCAACAACAGAACTGGGGATAAATAGCGATTTCAATATGGAGACGCGCTGTCTTATTACTCGTCCCACAAGAATTAAAACCGCAATCAGAATATAAGCCCAAAAGACATCTATCAGTTTAAACATCAACTATGAAAATCAAAACACTATTGAATTCATTTAGGATAGTAAACTGTTATTGTCAATTCAACAATTTTTATAGCAATGGACATATTGGTTAGGACAGTATTGTTCGATTCAAGGACTGTCAACTGTCAACTGTCAACTGTCAACTGTCAACTATTAATTTTATCTGTCTGTCATGTTTATGCTGTTGGCATAGTTTTGAATTTCTGATGACAGCTGAAAGCTTCCATCTTTACCTGGTGGGAAATCAAATACCTTTAATACAGCACTTGTATTTAAAGCACCATATATGTGAGGGAAGTGTTCCCCTTTTTCAGCTTCTTCATAACGGATTTCTGCCTGTACATGATCGCTATCAATAAATAGTACTACTAATCCCTGTTGGTTGAGAAAAAATCTATTAGCAACTGGAATAATTTGTCTGAGAGTAGAACAGTGAATAAACCCTTCTGTGTCTAGGGTATCTCCACGATAAACACCACTGAGTTCTGCTTGTTCCCATTGCTGCTTTTGGGTTATGTGAAGAATGATAGGCATATAGTAAATACGATTAATTTATGATGAGGACTTGGAAAGAAATTTTTGAGTGAATTTGGTGGGTTTTAAAACTTTTTCTAAGGGTGGTTTCTGCTCCATTACTTGGTCGTGGCAAAATTCTAAAACAACTTCAACTTTTAAATCTGTATCGGTGATGATTCCTTGTTTTTGAATTTTACAAAATTCTATGTCTGCTTTAATTCTCAATCTTCCTGGTTGCCATTCTGGATGACCAACTTTTAAAAAATGACATTTTTTACCTTCTTGAGAAGAATACCAAGTTATATTTTGTGTTTCAAAAAACACATTTTCATTAAATACCTGTTCAAATAAATCTACAAAATCTTGCTGACTGTCGCCAACAACAGTTCTGAATTTTTGCCTTATTTGCTGACTTATTAATGCTTTAAGTTTACCAACAAGATAGGTATCCCCGTTAAAAGATAAAACATCTTTGCCAGATTCTAATGTGTAAAAATTATTACTCATATCAGTTACTGATTACTTTTGAATCTATCATAAGGAATTTATTCCTAAGAGAACTGGTAGATTTATCTGTTTATATTAGACTAGCGATCGCTTTTTTCTCTACAATTAATTCTATGAATTTAAAATTCACACGAATTTTCTCAAATGGGTAAAGTACAAAATTTATGCTTAAGACTAATATAAGAAAGACTGAACAGTAATTTGAATATACCTGACTCAGCTGAGAAATGCTATATACATAGCACAGCATAATCACTGATTCTATAAATTGAAATTAGTAAAAATACTGAAAATACTTAGATTACATATATGCTTAGCTTATAA
>JASJCJ010000172.1 GCA_030066045.1 Calothrix sp. MO_167.B12 | reverse complement strand
CTGCTAAAATTAGAACTTGACCCTCTTGCAGACTTGATTCTACTATTACTTCAGGCAAATTTAAGAGTTGAGTCAGAATCCTTTTCATTATTACTTTTTATTCAAAATATTTAGATATATATTAATATTTTAGCACGCTAAGTACGCAAGAGCCCTTATTACTTATTACTTATTACTTATTACTTAATTCAAAGGATGGTGCTGTAAGTTAATACGCAGCTAAATTGTATAAAGTGAAAAAATCAGGTGATTGTAGTGCGGGCATCCTGCCCGCTTTATGTATACAATTTAGACACTTAACAGCTCACTCTCGTCGGCAGGACACCCTACGTGTTTTAAGCGCAAGCGCAAGCTACGCCAACAAAAATCAAATAGTAATCCTACCTCAGTTCGGGTAATCCCGGTTTATTTAACCTTGAATAGCCCAAACAAGGCAAACACGTTGACATATCCCAGAATCAAACAACAGTGTAATGAGGGTTTGAGCTTATCCCGAACTCAGGTTACGTAAGTGTCACAATTGGTGATTGGTGTGTGAGGTTACAAGTCTCATTGCTACGTTCAAATATTTTCGCAGCGTCACGCACCCTTGTATATTAAGAAGAGTAGTAGGATGATTACGAATCTCAGCTTTAACTAATTTTCACTTTTTCATCTTGAATCAGCAGTCATAAATAGAAAATTATTAAAAAAATTTTGTATAGATATCTAACTTCCCCGTATTTTCTTACAGAAAAATAAAATACGGGAAATTGCTCAGGTTTGCTGTAAAAAAGGCAATTATATTGGAGAGAAATCGAAAACCAATAATTTAAATGCGATTTCAATTCGCTTTGGTATCTCTGAGTTGCCTACCACTATTTGGATGTGCAGCGAATGCAGAGGCTATATCATCATTGACTAATGCACAATCAAATATAGATAAAAAACAGATAATTGAACCATCAATAACCAGAAAAAAAAGAGAGGTATTTAATACTTTAAAATCTTCTCAATTAAATACAGATAATAGTAAATCTTTCTCTGCGGAATTAAACTCTCAATTAGTACAAAAATCAGATAATAAAGAAGCACAGAAAGGAACTTATCTTGCTCAAACAATCTCCACGGGAACAGGCAATCCTATTCAATTAGGTAGCTACATGACCCTAACACCAACAGGACAGACAAATGCTTTAAATAACCCACTTTATGAACTAAGTCTATATGCAAATGGGCAATTAGTTAACAGATTTATGACCGTAACTGGGCGCACACATACCCAAAATAAAAATCGCCATCAAAGTGGGACACAAGCACCCTTACCTGACGGGAGGTATACAGTCAGTAGATATACAATTCCTGGTAGTATTGCCGAAGCAGGGGATCTCTTTTTACCCATACAGCCTTTATTTAAGACTGGTCGTACAGACTTAGGATTCCATGTAGATCCATCCTTTGAGAAAAATAACGGTGAGGATGGGACATCTGGATGTATCGGATTAATCAACAAACAGCATCTAAGTCAAGTGTTGAATTTTGTTCGCACTTATCGACCTAAATTTATCGATGTCAAAATTCAATAATTTTTTTGTGCGTACTTTTGATACCAATTTTTTAAGGAGTATTTGATCATGGCTAAAATGTTGCAATTTCTCATGGCTAGTGCAGTGATTGTCGCTTCCACCTTACCCGCTACTGCTGCTCCCACATCTCCCACAAACCACAACAATAATACTAACAAATTACAACTCACTCAAGGTACATTAGTTAGCCAATCCAAAAGTGTGCGAATTTGTACCAGAGACTCAGGGGAAGAAGGTTATTTAAATATGCGTAGTGGTCCTGGAACTCAATATCGCAGTGTTTATCAAATTCCCAATGGAGCTGTAGTTGGCGTATTCAATGTAACAGACAGACCTGTATATGGTCACTTTTGGTATGAAGTTGCATTCCGTAATCAAGTAGGTTGGGTACGTGGAGATTTTGTCTGCGATTACTAAATAAAACAACTTTTAAAATTTGAGGTTGTGAAAGTAATCTCTCAGCTAAGTTAATTAGCTGAGAGAATTTTATTTTGTAAAGTAGTTCTAAACCAGTTTTACGCCACCTCTCGTAGTTGTGGCTTCTCTTTCACCTCTGACATATTCAAAGATAGCTGTTCTACTTCAGGAACATTCGCTTGTTTTAATACCTGTACTTCAACATTTACACTTACTAAATAACTGCCTGCACTTGCCCCTACTGCTTCTGCTACCAGCTTTGCCAAGTCTGGACGCTGTGATGTAAGGGGGTCGCGCAATATACATCTATCCCATTCGTGCTTGGCTGTGGGATTAAGGTTAAGAATATAGTGTTCGATCATAAAATAAACCTCTGCATCCACCTAACTAAATACCTGAAGCTTTGGGAGTCACCCCAATGCACCATCACTTCTTTATTATAGTACATATATACTATATAGGCAAAGAAGATTATTCCTAGCTTGAAAATAGGCAACAGGCAACAGGTATTTTCATCCTTGGTTGTGTACCAAAGTTCATGAGGGGCTAGCTAGAAAATGGTTGTTAGTTGTTAGTTGTTAGTTGATAGTTGACAGCTTAGGTATGGGAGCCGCAGTCGAGGTATTTTCATGCTTGGTTGTGTACAAACGTTCATGGAGGGCTAGCTAGAAAATAGGGAGTAGTTCGGAGTAGGGGCGGGGTTTCCCCGCCCAGAGTGAGGGAATTATTTTCACGCTTGGTTGTGGGATTTTCCCGTGGGGGACTAGCCTCCACCAATTACCTATACCCCATACCCTTCTTGTTGACTTATATCCTAGGAATCGCTACCATATGCGGATATTTTTATGACGGCTAGCAACAATCCGGTGTACAGGTGAGATTTGCAGATAACATAAACATTAGAGCAAAAAACATCTTTATCAAACAAGCAAACTCATTCCATGCGTATTTCTCTGAATTGGCTGCGGGAACTAGTCGAAATAAAACTTAGCCCGGAAGACTTGGCTGAAACCCTCACCATGGCAGGGTTTGAGGTAGAAGAAATTGAGGACCGCCGCACTTGGGCAGATGGTGTGGTAATAGGAAAAGTAGTAGAACGCCAACCCCACCCCAATGCTGATAAATTAAGTGTTTGTCAAGTTGATATTGGCAAGGGAGAACTTTTAAACATTGTTTGTGGTGCATCAAATGTATGTGCAGATATTTATGTGCCTGTGGCAACCGTTGGCACATACTTGCCCAACATCGAGTTAAAAATTAAGCCCACAAAACTGCGCGGTGAACCTTCCAATGGCATGATTTGTTCCTTAAAAGAACTAGGTTTACCCACGGATGTTGATGGTATCCATATTTTCACCCAAGAAAATTTAGAAATAGGTAGTGATGTCCGCCCTTTCTTGGGTTTGAATGATATTATTTTAGACTTAACTTCTACTGCCAATCGTGCTGATGCCTTGAGTATGGTGGGTGTGGCGAGGGAAGTAGCTGCACTTACAGGTGGTAAGTTAAGTATTCCCGAACCTGATACCATGTCCCTACCCCAAGGCGCAGGTAATTTAAACTTAAAAATTAGCGAACCCCAAGCTTGTCCGGCATACTTTGGTACCGTAGTTGAAGGTATAAAAATTGCTCCTTCCCCTGACTGGTTACAACAGAGATTAAACAGTGCGGGAATGCGTCCCATTAATAATATTGTTGATATTACTAACTATATATTGCTGGAATGGGGACAACCACTCCACGCCTTTGATGGTAACCGCTTGCAATCTGTGGCTGGTGGTGACAAACTCACCATTGGGGTACGCTTTGCCAATGCCGAGGAAACTTTGAAAACCTTGGACGGACAAACCCGCAACCTAGCTAGCCAAAATCTGCTAATTACCGCCAACCAGAAACCCGTAGCCCTAGCAGGGGTTATGGGAGGAGCAGAAACAGAAGTCCATTCGGGAACTGAAAACATCGTCTTAGAAGCAGCCTTATTTGATTCCGTTGCCATTCGCCGCTCCTCCCGCAGTGTTGGTTTGAGGAGTGAATCTTCCGGAAGATACGAACGGGGTGTCAATAGCGTTGGCTTGGAAATAGCTTGTCGCCGTGCCCTCTCCTTAATTACCGAACTAACTGGTGGCACAATTATTACCCAAGAAAAAGCAGATACTCGTCCCGATCCGACAACTTGGTCTCGTTCCATTGAACTGCGTTTAGAACGGGTAAATCAAGTTCTTGGTCCGGTGGAACTGGGTAATGATGAAATGGGTGAGTTGGAAAGTGCAGATGTAGAACGTATCCTCACCGCCTTGGGATGTCAACTAACATCCACAGGGGAAAAAACTTGGACAGTGACAGTTCCCCCCTACCGCTATCGCGACTTAGAACGGGAAATTGACCTCATTGAAGAAATTGCCCGCCTTTACGGTTACGATCGCTTTAGTGATACCCTCCCCGAAAAATCTGAAGCTGGTTATTTACCAATCGATCAAGAACTGATCCGCAAGTTACGGGCTAGCTTCCGAGCAGAAGGGTTAACAGAATTAATGCAGTACTCCCTAGTCAAGCCAGGGGAAGATAAACAAATTGAACTCAGCAATCCCCTATTCAGCGAATATTCCGCCCTGCGAACCGATTTAATCTCTGGGTTGATTGATGTATTTCAGTATAATATAGAACAGGGAAACGCTTCCTTAAATGGCTTTGAAATTGGCAGAATTTTCTGGCAAGATGAAGGACTACAAGAAGCCGATATGGTAGCAGGAATTATGGGGGGTGACATTACCTCTAGCCATTGGCATAACAGTGGTAGGGAAGAACCCATGACTTGGTTCGCAGCCAAGGGTATTTTAGAAAGTGTATTCACCCAAATGGGGTTACAGGTTGAATATCAACCAGATCGCCAAGATAACCGCCTCCATCCAGGACGTACTGCTTCCTTGTGGGTGGGAGGTGATAAATTAGGTGTATTCGGGCAATTACATCCCCAGCTGCGAAAAGATAAAGACCTACCAGATTCAGTCTACGTGTTTCAACTGAATTTAGATGTACTATTAGATGCCTTAGACCAGGATGAAATCCTCATCCCCACATTCAAAGCCTACTCTACCTATCCTGCATCAGACCGGGATATTGCCTTCTTTGCGCCCGTAGATGTCACCGTCGCCGAGATTCAAAAAGCCATTACCAAAGCAGGTAAAACTTTACTAGACTCAGTGGAATTGTTCGATGAATACCGTGGTGAAAACGTACCCACAGGACAGCGGAGTTTAGCATTTCGCCTCATTTATCGAGCAAGCGATCGCACTCTGAAAGATAAGGAAGTAGAAACCGTACACAACAAAGTCCGGGAAGCCTTGGTAGAGAAATTCGGCGTTAACCTGAGAAGCTGAGGGAAGAGGAGGGAAGGAGTGAAGGAGTGAAGGAGTGAGGAGGGGAGCAGGGAGTAGGGGAGCAGGGAGTAGGGGAGCAGGGAGCAAGATGCTCCCACTACTACTGCATATTTTGAAACATTGGGATACTCCCAAATAACCAACCGTCAACTGTCAACTGTCAACTCCTAATCAAGACGTTCGTATTGATATTTTCCCCTAATTTCACTGTTAAAAAACTTACCAATAGAATCGGTCTTATATAGCCCATCCCAGGTTTCGTCATCAACATCTGTATATTGGTATATAGCTCCGTTGTTAAACTCAACTTGCAAAACTTCCTCATCACTGTCATAGCCTACAGCATTTGCCATAGATGACTCCACTGGTAACATAGCGATCGCTTCGTCTATTGTCGGTAACGCCAGGGAATCTGCAACAATCTCATTTAACTCCTGCAATCCTTCATAAGCCTCCACAGGTGCAGGAACTTCCAACAACTCCAGCTCATTACCCCTATCTATAAGCAACTGCAAATATTCCCCAGAATGAGCGATCGCCACTATACTACTTAAATACAACCTAGATAGCTTCATGAGTAATACTCTCCTGTTGCTCAATTGACTAGTAACTTGTCAGCACCCCGCTCTAAAGAGACGGAGCTTCAAGCCCCTATCTTTAGGTAGCTGACCAGCTTAAGTCTTAACTGACTACGTTATCAGCAAGTGCCAAAGTTCCTACCTTGGAATGCGTTGGTCGCCAGTTCCAAGCTCTAGAACCTGAGCGTTAAACAGCTTTACGAGGGGTAAGGCAGTGCGTTTGGGAAGTGCCGACTGATAACATTGGCGTTAGCGAAGCGGGACGAAGTCCGGCGCACTTTACGCTTTGTAGCAAGGCAATTCCCGGCATACAGGGAAGTGGGTAAGTACTACTCCTCTGCTTACCCATCCCCGAAAGGGGTACGGCTAATAAATTAACCGTGTCGTGTTGACTCCGTGGTCTCAAGACACACGGTTTCCACACTCCCGAAGATTTTTAGATGATATGCGATCGCTGGTGAATGGTAAATGTGCGATCGCAAAACATAGTAAAGCGAGCGATCATATAATTTTTCTATACTTAGAGACTTGCATTGCACCATAGTAGATACTAAATACTAAAAAGTTATACTTAAGCACAGCTTGCCGGTGACATCGGCAATTTTGAGAATGTCTCCAACTGTTGAACTTTTAATTATCTTTCTACTAATCCTTGGCAATGGACTATTTGTCATGTCAGAGTTGGCGATTGTATCAGCACGCAAAGTGCGGCTACAGCAACTTGCCGAGCGGGGCGACACTAAAGCCGGAACTGCATTAAAACTAGCTACTGCTCCCAATCAGTTCTTAGGAACCGTGCAAATTGGCATTACCCTGCTGACGATTCTTTCTGGTGCTTATGGTGAAGGTACAATTGCCAAAAGAATTATACCGATTTTGACTGCCATCAATTTACAGCCAGCATATGCACAACAGTTGGCGAATGTAATTGCCATCATTATTATTACTTACTTAACCCTGACCATAGGGGAATTAGTGCCCAAACGTTTGGCATTAAATAATCCCGAATCCATTGCGATGCTAATTTCCATCCCCATGCAAATTTTGTCCACAATTAGCGCGCCCATTGTTTATTTATTAAGTGTTTCTACGGAATTTATTCTCCAACTATTACGTATTAAACCTTCCACAGAACCACAGGTAACAGAGGAAGAAGTTCGGGTTTTAATTGAACAAGGGACGGAAGAGGGTACTTTTGAGGCAGCAGAACAAGATATAGTAGAGAGAGTATTTCGTTTAGGCGATCGCCCTCTAAATGCTTTTATGACCCCCAGGCTAGATGTAGTCTGGCTGGATTTAGAAGACTCCCCAGAAAAAAACCGCCAAAAAATCATTGATAATGGCTACTCTCGCTATCCAGTGTGTCAGGGAAGTTTAGATGATGTAGTGGGCATCGTCGCTGTGACGGATTTATTAGCCCGTAGCTTCTGTGGTCAAAATTTAGACCTAAATATAAGTTTGCGACAGCCAGTATTTGTCCCAGAAAATACCCCTGGTTTAAAAGTTCTGGAGGTGTTTAGGCAAACTCTCAGCCATATGGCTTTAATAGTGGATGAATATGGAGTAATTCAGGGATTAGTAACTCTCAACGATGTGATGATTGAAATTGTGGGTGAGGTTCCCGATGATGAAGAAGAAGGGCCACAAGCTGTGCAACGGGAAGATGGTTCTTGGTTATTGGATGGAATGCTACTTGTGGATGAATTTTTAGAACTTTTTCAACTTGAAGAGTTACCAGCCCAAGAAAAAGGTAGTTATCAAACCGTAGGTGGTTTTATTATTACCCATTTTGGCCGCATTCCCGCCGCCGCAGATTATTTTGAATGGCAAAATATGCGATTTGAGGTGATGGATATGGATGGTAATCGAGTGGATAAGATATTGGTAATACCCATGCCAAAAATCGATCCTATTAAATCTCCAGCAGAAGAGTGAGACTGGAAGGAGAACTCGCTTTCTGGAAACAGGGAGCGAGACGCTCCCACTACAGTTGTTTACTTATCACAACGAATGCAACGAACTACTGGGACATAAACTGAGAGCCAATCATCATAGTTCCAATTCCACCATCAGTAAAAATTTCCAGTAGTAAAGCATGGGGAATGCGCCCATCAATAATATGCGTTGCTTTTACACCTTGGGCTAGCGATCGCACACAACAATTTACCTTAGGGATCATACCCCCAGCCACCGTACCATCAGCTATCAATTTCCTTGCTTCTTGAATATCAACCTTGGGAATTAAAGTTGAAGGATTTTTGTAATCTTTTAAAATACCGGCGGTATCTGTTAGTAAAATCAATTTTTCTGCCCCTAAAGCGGCGGCAATTTCCCCAGCTGCGGTATCAGCATTAATGTTATAAGCCTGTCCCTTTTCATCCGAAGCTACACTAGAAACTACGGGAATATACCCATTATTTACCAATGTTTCCAAGATTTTCGTATCTACATTGCTGACTTCTCCCACAAAACCAATACCTTCTTCACCTTGGGGGCGAGCTGTAATTAAGTTACCATCTTTACCACACATACCCACAGCCGTACCACCGGCTTGGTTAATCAGGGAGACAATTTCTTTATTTACTCGACCAACTAACACCATTTCCACCACATCCATAGTGGGTGCATCCGTCACTCGCAGACCATTTTTAAATTGCGCTTCTATACCCAATTTATTCAGCCAGCTATTAATTTCTGGTCCACCTCCATGAACCACAATTGGTCTTAAACCAACACAAGATAAGAAAACTATATCGCGGATGACCTTATCTTTGAGACTACTATCTTTCATTGCCGCACCACCATATTTAACAACAACGGTGCGACCTGCGAATTGTTGAATGTAAGGTAATGCCTCGCTGAGAACTCGTACCCGCGTAGCTTCAGTTTGTCTAATGTATTCCTGATCGTTGACCATCATTAAAGGATATTGACGGTGAAAACTGCTCTAGACAGTTTATCAGTTGATGGTTGTTAGTTATTAGTTGACAGTTATTAGTTGACAGTTGACAGTCTTTTATTCATCACTCCCTCACTCCTTCACTCCCTCACTCCCTCACTCCTTCCATCACTCCGGGCGGGGAAACCCCGCCCCTACTCCCTCACTCCTTCAACACACTGGGAATTAAATCGATCGCTCGTAAGGCGATTTCTTCTGGTGTTTCCTCTTCATTTAGGGTAATTCGCAAGTCTGCTTGGGCATAAAGGGGCTGTCGCTGTTCTAGGAGCGATCGCAATTTTCCTAGGGGATCGGTATCTTGTAACAGGGGTCTACTAGTATCATTTAGTAGTCTTTGATATAGTAATTCTACTGGAGCATCTAACCACACAATTAAGCCGTGGTGGAGATAACTCCAATTGACCGAATTGATGATAATTCCTCCACCAGTGGCTATGGTTAGCTTGGTGTAAGCAGAAATTTCTGAGAGTACTTTACTTTCTAATTGCCTAAAAACGGTTTCCCCATCCTCGGCAAATATCTGATTAATAGATTTTCCTGCGGCTTGGACAATCACCTTATCTGTATCTAAAAAACCATAGCCCAGATGTTTGGCGATTAATTGTCCCACTGTCGTTTTACCAGCACCCATCATACCAATTAGGTAGAGGTTGATTCCTTGCAATCCACTACTCACTAGTTGTTTTGCTCCAGTTTTAAGCTAAAAGTGATGAGCCAGGAGTATAAACTAGGGCGAACCCAAAAAATGTGTGTGAGAGCCAAAATACTTATTACTTATTACTTCTAATTTTGACCACAGTCTTTCGCGCTCACCCTATAAACTAGCCATCCTTGATTGCTTAATCTACCTCAAATCATTGTATTTGGGTATGTTTTACGAAAATAATTTTTCATTTGGCTGGCAAAAAGTGCCCTATCTAAAAACATATAGCCCGGTTTATTAGCCCAAAGTTGTAAACTATCTTCAATTAAGTTATCAGTTATATATTCCGTTAGTATTGGAGTTAAGGATAAACCAGATGCTTGCCCTTCAATCAGCGATCGCCTTTGTAATAACTCGATCGCTTCTATAATTAATCTCTGGGGTACCCTAAAAGGCATACCTGTTTGTATGTCTTGTAGGGAACTAACCTTTTTATATAATGCTAACCAGTGGATAATTTGCTTTTCTAGCCAAGATAACCGCTGAAATTGCTGCTCTATAATTCGGCGAATGTTACCAAAAACCAAAGTTTCCTGAGCCAAAAACTCATCTACCTTACCCCCAAACAACTCTTGTATGGTAGTTGCTGCAAATTGAATAAATAGGGGATTGCCGCCATATATATCAGAGATTACGCGCTCATTCTCTTCTGAAATATTAACTACACCTTTTAGTATAAAAATTTTCTTAGTATCTAATTGTTTTAATCCTTTTAATTGCAAGCAGCGCCCCGGCATTTTTGACCCAACTAAAGCAGAAATTTCCGGAGGTTGCTCCCTACTGGTGAGAATTACACAACTTTGGTGGGGAGAGTTTCCTAATTGCTGCAAAAACTCACCATAAGCTTCATAACCAGGACGATAGTTAATCTCAGGAGAAAAAGATGCTGAAGTCTCTGTAATATTTTCTCCCTGATATTCAGTATTATAATATACTTCATTACCGTCTTCAGAGCTACTATTTAATACCGCTTCCCAACCATCCAACACTAAAAGACAACGCAAAGAACGTAAGCAATCTAACAGTGTTACAACTGCTTGTGCCAGGGTTATGGATGGACTTAGTTCTTGTTCGGGTAATAAAGTTTGAATTAATTGAGTCAACAGTTCATCTAAACTGGGAGCCAGATTTAGCGATCGCCAAATGATATAATCAAACTGCTCCCCAATCTGTTGGGCTGCCTTCACTGATAAAGCTGTCTTGCCAATTCCTCCCATGCCCGTAACTAACACTAGCCGACACTGCTGTTCCACTATCCAGTCGGTAATTAGGGCAATTTCTGTTTTTCTGCCGTAGAATATACTAACATCAATTGCTCCTCCCCAATCTTGTTTGGGTAATGATTTAATATTGTTTATCGGTTCTGTAAAAATTACAGAACTGGATATTGCACCTATAGATTGCCTGCTTTTTTTATATCCTGCCTTTTCTAACAGGTGAGTAACATGACTCCAGTTTTTCACCTTAATACTTTTATCTGCCTGAGTACTCAGCATTCCCTCAAGATATTTGTACAAACCATTGGAAAGATAAACCCTCACAGTACTACTACTGCGAGTTTTATACACAATATGAGCTATTTCTGCTGGACTCAAACCACATAACAATCCTCGGAGAAACTTTCTTTCTACAGGTGTTAGAGCTTTACCTTTATATGATGCTAAATCTATGTATAATTTTTCTAAATTCCAATTATTTTTAGCCTCTAAAAATTCTTCTTCTATATTTGAATTAGATACCATTATCTTGACTTACGTATATATACATACAAGTACTTAATACAATATATTAACGACTATTCTCTAAAGATAGGATAAAACAAGAATAAAGTTATAACGAATTTACTAACCTTTGTTAGGTGACTTGTCAGTTAGTTATCAGGTATTTTTTTATTAGAACTTTAATAACACTTTTCTGAAACTTTATTCAAATAACGGGAGTCAATACCAATGGCAAAAACTCTCTCAAAAAAGAAAATTATCACGAATGTACAAATTTTCATGGTTAACCAATGGAAAACCTTGTCATGATGGGATTGGTCGAGCATTGCAGAACCATGAATTGGTCAATTTTTTTACATTGAGTGCGTAATTTTACTAGAAGATGGTTCTTCAAGTGCTTAAGTATAAAGGAACTTGTCCCTCAATTGTTAATAACAAGGTGCCAAAAATGACTCATGTGTTAGGGAATCGGAAATTAAGTCTGCTAACTAAGGATGAAATAACAGGGTGAATGCATATCTCATCTAGATAATCCCGAATAAGTATATTTGTGAGTGAGGTATTAATCATGATTCGGATTCGTGATGTTGTGCAAAGTGCATTAGCAACTGGTTATTTGACTTTGGAAGCAGAAAATCAGCTGCGACAACTATTAACTAGGCATTATGACTTAGAAGACTTTAATGCTTTTATGAGTTTGCAGGAAGCGGCAATGACAGGTAAAGTCAAACAGCAGTCTCGGGAACAATGCCAAATCCAAATTTAACCAAGTTATAGTTTAGCGGCGTAAACGTTCGCCGTCATCAAAGTCATCGTCTTCATCATCATCAAAAAAGTCCCAGTCATCGTCATCGGTTTGTTGGTTTTTTGGGGATGGTTGATAAGGTGGAATGATTACTCGGTAATCTGCATCATAAATAGATTCTGTTTTCCCTACTCCGGTGTTTTTTGGTTCGCGAGAGCTATAAGAATAAACTGAATCAGATTGATTTTGATTTTTATTAGTAGGTTGTGGCGGACGTTCGTAATCATCAGCATCTTTTCGAGGCTGATTTTGAAAGCTTTGTGTCTTTTGCTTTGCTGGGGATTGATCAAATTCCCAATCATCATCAGCACTGTTATCTGCATCCCAATCATCCTCTATGACTTGAGTTTTGGAGTCTTGCTTGTTGGGTGTTTTGGGAGCAGTGGCAGTATTAAATGTAGCTTCTTGTCTCCTATCCTGCTGTACCCGTGGTGCTCTATAACTACGGCGAGGAGGGCTTGGTTTCTTTTGGCTACCGAAAGAATTGGATAATTGGTACAAATTAGTAATCAACCAAGATGTTAAAGCACCAGTGGTTATGCTCAGGACTAACCATATTGCTAATGGCAAAGGTTTGCTTTTCATCCCCAACATTACTAGGGATAATGCTGGTGACCAATTTTGTATTAACAAAATCGTCAGGATTCCTATCACTACCAATAATAGAATTAAGCGGTTTGTAGCCATAGAATTAGGGAAGTTGAGGAAGTTGGGAAGGGGTGAACGAAAATAATGAGTAATAAGTAATATAGCGGTTTATACTCGTTTCTACTCAAATGCAGCCAGAATTACCAAGTCTTTCAGCTTCAAGTATATACCTCAGCAGATAGGGAGTTCGGAGTTCGGAGTTCGGAGTTCGGAGTTCGGAGTTAGAATTCTTCGCTCCTTCACTCCTTCCCTCTTCCTCTCCTTCCCTCTTTTACTCCTTCACTCCTTCCCTCTTTCCCTCCTTCCCACCTTCCCTCCTTCCCAGCGTTGAATGGGTATGCAGTCAATATCCAGTTGATCTAAAGTTCGAGCAACAACGAAATCAACTAAATCTTCAATTGTTTTGGGATTGTGGTACCACGCAGGAATTGCCGGAACTATTCTTACCCCTGCCTCTGCCAAGGTAGTTAAATTGCGTAGATGAATCAAGCTGAAGGGTGTTTCGCGAGGAACAATGACTAACTTTCTACCTTCCTTGATTTGCACATCTGCTGCTCTTTCCAATAAATCCGAACTTAAACCACCAGCGAGCTTGGCTACAGTACTCATGCTACATGGCATCACTATCATTCCCAGACAGCGATAAGAGCCACTAGCAATGTTAGCACCTACATCTCCCCAAGGATGGCAGGTTAATTTACCTGCGGTTTCTACCCCAGCTTGTTGTCGCCAAAACTGCTCTTGTTGAATTGGCTCGAGGGGCATCCGTATATTTTGTTCGGCTTGCCAAACCATAGAGGTTGCTTTGGAAGCAACTAGTTCAATTTTATAATCGGCTGCTAAAAGAAATTTGAGAGCGCGGACAGCATAAATGAGACCGGATGCGCCTGATATGCCCAAAATTAACGGTTTCTGATGATTCAACACTTGATTAGTAGATGAAAAAAAATAATACCATGTGCGGATGAATACTTATAAAACCTCACCCGCCTGGGTTACCCTCTCCTTATCAAGGAGAGGGTAAGAGAGGGTTGGGAAGAGTCAAGCAAGAATTATAAGTAATTAAGCGAACATGATATAGCACTACGTGACTAGGTTAGGACATTGGTATCCAATTAACTCCTAACTCCTTAAGAATTCCCCATGATGTATCCATTTTTTATTCGTCCTCGAGATAGGATCCTATGTCATCAGATTCCATCTCGTCGGGAAAGTAGTTATCGGAATCATCGCTGTCATCCTCCTTATCGATCGCCATCCCATCACTACCCACGGTGACTAAATCAATTTGCTGGCGGTAATAATCGACACTTTTAACTTGCACTGCTACGCGATCGCCTAATCGATAGGAGGCACGATTTTTCCGTCCAAACAGTGCTTGCTGTCTGGCACGATATTCATACCAATCATCTTTGAGGGAACTGACGTGTACTAATCCTTCTACCCTTAAGGGTATGCCAGTGGTAGCTTGCAGTTCTTGGGGAGGAACTTCAATTTCGACGAAGAATCCATAGGATTGCACCCCAGTAATCACACCGTTGAACACTTCACCTATGCGTTGTTTCATTAACGATGCTCTTTGCAATCCAGCTAAATCAGCTTCTGCTTCCTGGACTTCTTTTTCTCGGTCATTGATTTGGGTAATTACCCGATTCAAGTCGCTTTGTAACTCTTGCTGTAATTCTGGTGCCAGGACATTCCAGTTAATTTCACCATGACAAGATGAGCCGAGTAAGTTGACTCGCTCTTTGACTCTAGTATTGCGGCGATCGCGTCCGTTTTCCACAATGGTATGTAATACCCTTTGCATTAATAAATCCGAGTACCGTCGCAAGGGAGCCGTAAAATGAATATAACCTTCTGGTAAGGATAATCCAAAGTGAGAGCCTTGGGTGGTAGTATAAACTGAGGGTTTAAGGGTATCTTGCAAAAGATAGGTTAATACTTGTTCCGATGCAGATTCTGCAAATACCTTAGTTAAATGTTGATAATCTAAAGGTTGAATATCAATGTCCGGATCTAAGGTCAAATCCACTCCTAAATTAATCGCTAATTTCAGCATTTCTTGGACATCTTCAGGATCGGGGGCACCTTGTACTCTCCAAATCCCAGGTACTCCCAAGGCATGAAATTGGCTGCCAATCAGTTGATTGACTAATAGCACTAGTTCTGTTACCACAGAACGCACTGGAGAATCATGCTCCACCACACAGCCAAAAATTCCCTCATCATAGTAGGGATTTTGATTCGGCGGTAAATTTAATTGTAAACTGCCACGCTGCAAGCGTTGCTGGGCTAAATATGCAGCAAAATCCTGGATTTGTGGGAGTATTTCCAGTAGTTCGGGGGCACTTTTGGTTGATTTTGTGGTTTTGCCATTCAAAGCAGCTTCTACATCTGCTTCACCAATGGACTTGTCTATTTTAATTACGGTGGGTTGAATTTCCCAATCGGTGATTTCTTGGGAATCGGGTTCAATGTTAATGAGTACAGAAATGGCTAGGCGATCGCTTTTTGGCACCAAGGAACAGCGTTCTGCTACCATTTCGGGTAACATAGCCAATACCAAGTCCCCCAAATATACAGAGCGTCCTCGTTTAATCGCTTCTCGGTCTAGGATTTCATCTGCTTGTACGTAGTGGGAAACATCAGCGATGTGACAAGCCAATAGCCATTGCCCATCAGGGCTTTTGTACCAACTCCAGGCATTTTCCACCACATTGCGATCGCCATTGCTTCTGGCAATGCTAAAGGTAAAAATATTACGCAAATCCAGACGATTTTTCAGGTCTGCCTTTAATAATTTTTTGGGTAGTTTCGCAGCAATGGCTTCCACTGCATCCGAAAAATTACGGGCAAGATCGTGTTTACAGGTGACTAAATCTATATCCGCAGCTGCTTCAGCATCACTACCGAGGATTTGTACTACCCTACCAATGGGGGGATACTGGGCTAAGGGATAGCGGAGAACTTCCACATGGGCGAGATGGTCGATAGCATCACTCAAATCAATCTCATTTGATTGGATTTTTAACTCAAATAATAGGCGATCATCTAAGGGGACGGCACGATATCCCCCTTCCACCTGTTTAATCCGAGCCAGCAAGGTGTGATTAGAACGTTCTAAAATCAGTTTTACTTCTCCTTCGGGAGAACGGCGACGACTGCCTTCCTTTAACACCTTAACTAACACGCGATCGCCATTCCAAGCATTACTTAAATGACTCTCGCGGATATAAATATCCTCGGCTCCTTCCACATCTTGGATGGCAAAGCAAAAGCCTTTACTGGAGCAGCGTAACTTGGCTTCAATTAACTCTTCTTCTGCCATTCGCCGAAACTTACCCCTTTCTTTGGATAAGAGACCGATTTCTTCTAGAACTTCCAGAGAAATTTGCAGTTTTTTTAAATTGATGTCATCTTCGCAACCAAGTTTCTTTTCTAAAAGTTTACGAGCCACCAATTTATCATCGGTGAAATTGGCAAGGAGTGTAGCGATTGAAAATTCCATGCAGTGAACCGACCTTTGGTCAAAACGTCGTTTTTGTTGAATCTGGTTCTTTGCTATATACCCCTAAAACCTTAAAGTCATAACCCGGAAACTATTTGCCCTGAGGTGGGAGTAGCGGGGTTTCAGTCTTTACGGATGTGGGAGCATTGACAGCAAAGGCAACTTTACCCTGAAGGGTAATTGAGTTAGTTGCTTTACGTCTACAAAACTCTCACTACATAGTCATTACAAAGTTAAGGTAGGGATCTACTTGAGAGCTAGTTCATCTTCAATTCATGCAATCGATGCAAGCTACTATTAGCTGTTTTGCTTCAGTGGGTAATCGCCCAACTATTTTGGGCTGGTTTTTGGGAATAATTATTCACCATACCCAAGAAATTGGTTGGCAAAAGCAACAGGTGTAAAAATGTCTAGCTCATCAAGTGGTATCACTCCATTTTACTTTGATATGGGATTAGGAGAAACTGCCGACCGACTTCATTACTCCATATGTAGAATCGGTAACAATTAGGTCAACAGTGTGAGAAGTAGTGAGGACGAACCGTATCTTCATTATTGTAGATTTAGAGCGCACTTCCAGAAAATAGTTCTGGATATGAGGCTGGGTATTTAGTATAGCATTGAGGGCGAATTCTGTAATTCATTTTCAATCCGCGAAATCAGACATCACCACTAACGATGCTACATTTGCACGGTTAAAATTCTTTGATTGATCGAATTCGATCCCAATAGATCGCTAGAATGTTCTCAGGAGGGTGGATCAAATAATATGCAACCTTTGATAGTGTAGGCTGGATTCGGTTCTGAGCACATCACCACAAATTTATTTTTGGTGCATGATATTATCAATAACCCAACCAAAATAAATTGCAGATTAAATCATCCACAATTCTCCAGGATATACAGGCGGAAAAGTTCATCGCACCATTGATTAGTGCTAAGTGCAATCCGCCGATAAATATGTTGCTGCAAGAAACCTATTAGTCTGAGTACATTTTTTGATATCGGTGGTCATATGATTTTGGCTCAATTCCAGAGCTTGTATCCCTCAGGTAGTCTAATTTCAGAATTAGTACAAATCGATCGCGGACACTATATTGTTCGGACAACTGTACAAATCGAAGGTGCCATCCGCGCTACGGGGATGGCGGCAGCTACAACCATAGAAGAGGCTGAAGATAGGGCAAGAGATCGGGCATTAATGGTGTTGGCAATGCCAACTGCATCATCAGAGCCGGAAAAATCTGCTAAAGAAAGAGTTGTACCTGTACCCACTCCTACTAGGGATTCTGTAATGGGTAAAGTAGAAACTTCCCAGTCATCTGTTGCTGCCATACCTATGGAAAGTAACATCTCTCCCATCCCAGCAATTCAAAATTCACCTTCTACAGATGATCTCGAAACTCCAGGAATCACCGCAACTCAACCTCATAATTTAGAATTGCAAATACCAGCACCCCTGGAAACCTCAACAGAAGGGTTAAGCCAACAGGTAGAAAAACAACCCGTAGCAGATATAGATATGGATGTCTCGGGGACTAACATTAAACCCTTCCCCCAACGTAGTTCCCGAAAATCCTCAGAAACTAGTACTACTCAGAAAACCACTGCCAATAAAAAGAAGAAAAACGAACCTGTAGATCAATCCGATGATATAGCCAAAATTGGCGTGGAAATGCAACGCTTGGGTTGGACAATGGAACAAGGCAGAGATCATCTAATTAAAACTTATAATAAGCGATCGCGCCATTTACTCAAACCAGAAGAACTCAAGGATTTTCTTCAGTACCTGGAATCCCAACCTACACCAATGGATATGTTAAGTGATATAGATCCATTAGCAGGATTTTGATTGTAGCCGTTAGGGACTGCCAACACATAAATTATTCCACATTGGGCGGGGTTAACCCGCCCCTACAAATCATACGATTGCTAAAATGACTTTGGCATATTTTTTAATCTGGAAGTCCGTTAACCATGAGTCACTAGTTTTGATAAAAAAAACTAATGACTCATGATCCATCTTAGATTACAATTAAACTACAGCCATAGGACGACTACCAGAAGCGTGGCGGTCAATTACTTGATCGATTAACCCATATTCCTTAGCTTCCTCCGGCGACATAAAGAAATCCCTTTCTGTGTCATCGGTTATTCGTTCAATTGGTTGTCCAGTGTGTTCAGCTAAATATTGATTCAAGCGTTGTTTGTGATACAAAATCTCGCGGGCTTGAATTTCAATATCAGTAGCTTGTCCTTGAGCACCTCCTAGAGGTTGATGAATCATAATCCGGGAATGGGGTAAACTCATCCGCTTACCTTTAGTACCCGCACTCAGGAGAAATGCTCCCATACTAGCTGCCAATCCCGTACAAATTGTACAAACATCTGGACGGATCTGCTTCATGGTATCAAATAAGCCCATACCAGCAGTCACTGAACCACCAGGAGAATTGATGTACATATATATGTCTTTCTCCGCGTCTTCAGCGTCTAAATAGAGTAGTTGAGCCACAATTAAATTGGCGACGTTGCTATCAATGGGTTGTCCCAAAAAGATAATGCGTTCGCGCAGCAGTCGTGAGTAGATATCAAAAGCACGTTCGCCTCGACCAGATTGTTCAATGACTATAGGAATCATACCGCCTGCTTACAGTTATTTTACATACATTTTATCGATTCCAAGGGCTGATTGGTTTATTCCTATAATCGGATATCCGAAAAAGGGTCTTTTAGATGGCTTTCCCATAGGTGCTGGTTGCCAAAAGTCGCAGACAGAGGGCACAAGACCAACCATTGAAGCTTGGGGTTTACCCAGAATAACCAAAGTGGTTTATCTTCTTGGATGTTAGCCATTGATGATTGTTTTGAACATGATGAATAGTGATCGATTTCTATTCCTATAAATCATGTTGATCTCACCTTTTTTCAGATTCAAATCCCAGATTGGATAAATCAAGAAATATGCAAATAATTGATGTCTATGGTATCCCATAATTTATGCGATTTTCCCATAACAAAGAACCTTCAACTAAGGAAAGAATTATGCAAGCAGCAATTATCACTTTTTTACTGCATTTATTAACTCTAATTACCCCACCGCCTAGAATGCGTTATCAGACAACATCATCAAATATCATGACACCTATTGACAGTTTTTTTGGTCAATATTTTGATTAAAAGTATATATAAAATCAGAAGTTGGTAGAAGCAATTTTGCATA
Source organism: Calothrix sp. MO_167.B12 (assembly GCA_030066045.1). GTDB lineage: Bacteria > Cyanobacteriota > Cyanobacteriia > Cyanobacteriales > Nostocaceae > Calothrix_A. The sequence goes on along the minus strand of JASJCJ010000172.1, from coordinate 216 downwards.
AATGGCAATTATCTACAAACTGCAAATACTGGAACAAGGTAGACTAGGCGAATAAGCTCAACACCTGTATCTCTACCTGTCAACAACTCCTGCCTAAAGGCGAGGAGCTTGTAAGAAACAGTTCTTACTGAAAGTTGACTAGACCATAGAGCTATTAATCGGCTAAGACTTCCGAATGCTTCCCCAGTTCGGATTAAATCTAAACTCAATTGTTTG
>JASJCJ010000171.1 GCA_030066045.1 Calothrix sp. MO_167.B12 | reverse complement strand
AGTAAGAGAGAGTCTTTGAAACCCCCATTTTCTTGTAGGGAAGGGGGGATAGGGGGGTTAGGTTTGGGAGGTTTTAATGTTAATAAACATACTTTTCAAACATCCTCTTATACCCATTGATTCCACAGCATGGATAAAGTTTTTTTAATTTATTTATTTGTTCTGTAATTGATTTGTTTAAACCTTTTATTGATAATTGTAATTCTTTTATCTGTCTAGTTAAACATTCTTTTGATGAAGATATTTTACCTTTTATTGAAGCGTAAACACTATTAAACTGCCGTGCATTTATACCATATATTTTTTGATATGAACATTTTAGAGTATTTAATTTTTCACCCCTAGATAATGCAATATAAAGATTTCGCTCTACTTTACCAAACAACTGACCCATCTGTTCACAAAATGGAATCAATTCAGACGGGACTAAAGTTTGATAAGTTACACTACTCATTTCAAGGAATCTGCTACTTCTCTTAATTGCTGAACAATTTGCTTATTTTTCTGGCTGCGGCTACCATATAATCTGGCACTAAATACTGTAATAATTTCAATGACATCTGCTGCTAAATCTTCTTCAAACGAAGAATCTTCTGACCTATTAATAATAATTACCTCACATCCAAATTGCTCGCATAAACTAAATATTAATTCCGAGCCAAATCTCAATAATCTATCTTTATGGCATAAAACTAAACGCTCTACTTGATATGTCGTGATTAATTTAATTAGTCTAATTAATCCTTTTTTACGGTAATTTAATCCCCTTCCCAAGTCGCTGATTATTTCATAACTCCAACCTTGTTTTGCACAATAGGCTTCTAAAACTATTTTTTGACGTTGTAAATCCTCTTTCTGGTCAATTTCCCTCTAGCTTTGAGACATCATAGTTACCCGTGATGCCCCTTCAGGCGGGTACTGGTTCAGGCATTAACCAGGATTATTTACGAGATACTCACTCTCGTGAGCGACTGATAGTCGTACCCGTCCCCTTGCGGGGAAATTGGGTTTTAGAACGGATATGAGGCAAAGATCCAGCCAAGCTTAATTACCGATAAGTTTCCGTCCCCTTACGGGGAAATTGGGTTTTAGAACTCAAGTAAACGGTCCTACTCTATACTTCAAATATATTAAAGTGTTTCCGTCCCCTTGCGGGGAAATTGGGTTTTAGAACGTCAAAATCCAAGCGAGCGATTTTACATTTATGCATATGAGGTTTCCGTCCCCTTGCGGGGAAATTGGGTTTTAGAACTAGTAACACAGATAGTTTATCAGTTGAAAATTCAGCAGTGTTTCCGTCCCCTTGCGGGGAAATTGGGTTTTAGAACCAACCAGTTAGAGTACCTTATCCATATGCGATCGCTTGGAAGTTTCCGTCCCCTTGCGGGGAAATTGGGTTTTAGAACTTTATAGATTTATTTGAAAATCGTATCCTTCATTGATACGTTTGTTTCCGTCCCCTTGCGGGGAAATTGGGTTTTAGAACTCTGAAAAGTTCTATCTGAAATTTGCATTGATGTTTCCGTCCCCTTGCGGGGAAATTGGGTTTTAGAACCCTACCCAATGGAAACTGTTGATATATTTAACTTTCAAGGTGCAGTTGCGCCATTGTACGGAACTGGGTATGTAGCTTAGAGATACAGTACAGGTTCCTGAAAACATTTAGCGGCAAAAATTACTTTCACTACCCATATTATCGTAAAACGCTGACAAGTCAAGCTAAAAAATATTACTTTTCTTTGACTTCCATTACCTAGCTATTTATTAGTTCTTCATCCTCACTGCGTCATTTTTCACCTTCTATTTACAATCCGTTACAAAATCCAAAAATAAGATATGAAGGCATTTTCAGCCCTCATACAGCAATTAAGTCCCCAACCTCAATCTTTACAAAATTAAATAATCCGGTGGTTCGTAAGGTTCGGCACTTCCATACACCCGCACTCGCTGTTTCGCACTTTCTTCTAGGGGATAAACCCGCAAATTATCCTCACTGACTTTGAGTACGGGTAGCCATCGCTTTGTTAAAAGATGACTCAAAATATTCGTTTCCAAGGGACATTCAAACACCGAATATTGGACGCGCTGACAATGTTGTTCCAATAATTTCGCTAATTTGATGCGACGTTTATCGTCGGGAATGTCATAACAGAGCAACCATAGTTTCGTCATGGAAATACCTACTTGATTACAAAGGGTTTGTAATCGGTTCGCAACTCCAACAAACACCGCCCAATACTTCGAGCTTGTTCGACAATTATTTGGCTCATACTCAGTTTACGGTTTTGGGGTGGGTACAAAACCGTGTTGCGAAACTGCTTTTCTAACTCAGCTAGAAATAATTTCTTTGCCACATCACCAACCCACACACCAACACCATCGGGTGACGTTTGAAAATCTTCTGGTGTTAGCACATTCGAGCGAATAATTGCAATTACCGCTTGGTCTACAATTACAGGTCGAAATTCCTCCATTGCATCCAAAACCAAATTGGGACGGTATGGTTCCGTGGCATGGAAAAAACCCAAATATGGGTCAAGTCCCACCTGCACGCAAGCCGAAAACACCCGCGCTAACAATACTCCATACCCCCAACTCAACAACGCATTAATGGGATCGAGGGGAGGACGACGGTTGCGTCCGGTAAAACTCCATTGTGGGGGAAACCAATAACGCAGTGCTTGGTAATAAGTGCGGGCGCAAATTCCTTCAAAACCCATCAATTCGCTGCGGTTTAAGGAGGTGGAACTATGGATTAAATTATAGGAATAAGTTTGAATTAAATCGATCGCTTCTGTCAATTCGGGTATTTGTCCTTGGGAAGCGCGGTTGCGACGTTGCAGTAATAGCCGTTGGTTGAGGATTTTTCCCACCACCAATCTTTGTGCTAAAGCCATACCAAAAGCACTGTCCAGAACCCGATACTGAGAAATGCGAATTGCGGGATTAGTCGAGAAATCTCCCTGCAAGCGTCCGCGAAAATTACCATCTTGACGCAAAAATATAGTTTCGATGCCCTTATCGAGCAGCTTAGAAATTGCCACATCGGTAAATTGTACCCCCGGCAAAACCAGCACTAAATCCACTTCCCCCAAACGGCAAGTCTTGGTTTTTTCTTTTCTGGCAATAACTAAAGATTCGTTGCGATAGCGAACCATAGTCCCCGGTTCGGTTAAATATAACGTTGTACTCATCTGTTCTATCCATCGCCTTGGTAAAAACTGTTATTACCTATATTCCACCCACCTGGAAAGGGGCATTTCCATCATGCAAGAAATCATCTGGCCAAACAGATCCCTGACTTCTTTAAGAAGTCGGGGATCTAACCACCCACAACTCGTCAAAATGAGGATTTATTAATATTCGCAAAAATTAACTATCTTCCCCCCGTGGGGATTATATTATTGGTAGTGATTTGTACCTTGTCGATTGCAAACAAAAATGCGATGTTCCCAAAGGGAACCGCTACGCGAACGCACATAATCCAATCCCTCTAGGGCGCACGCAATGCGCCCCTACTCCCAACTCGTCAAGGGCGCACGCAATGCGCCTCTACTCCAGGTAAACAAAAAATCTGTGGGAGAACCAAGATACTTATTACTTATTACTTCTTACTTATTACTTAATTATGCCTCGTAGTCCTACGCCAAAAACTAAAACCCGAACCAAATCATCTCCCTCCAAATCAACAAAAACATCTTCCCTTACTTGGGCAGATGAAACCGAAATCATTGGTTTGGAATTGGCTCTGGTTCCTCCCGTCAATGCATCAATTTATCCCCAATATTCCACAGGTTTACACGCTTGGTTCCTCAATTGCGTTCGTAATATCGATCCCGAATTATCCGCATATCTGCACGACGGAGAATCGGAAAAACCCTTTACCATATCCCTCCTCGACGGAGAAATTGTCAGTAGTGGGACGCAGATTAAACTATCAAGCGATCGCATTTATCATTGGTATGTTACCGGATTATCCCCACGGGTGACAAATTGGATGCGCCATTGGGCGAACAATTTACCCTCGGATTTGGAACTCAGTCACGTTCCCCTCAAAATTGTATCCTGTCGCATCATCCATCCTGCTACCACCTATTCCCAGTTACTCAACCAAGAAAATATTGGCGGTACGGTGTGCCTAAATTTTCTCAGTCCTACCAGTTTCCGGCGTAAAAAACATCATTTTCCCCTACCCTTACCCTTCAATATCTTTCAAAGTTATCTGCGACGGTGGAATGATTTTTCCAACTTACCCGTTGAACCCAATGACTTTCTCAATTGGATTGACGAACAGGTGATCATCAATCGCCATCAAATTTCCTCCCAAAAAGTACTCGCCGGTAAAAAGGGTGCTGTTACTGGGTTTACGGGGGCAGTGGAATTAGGTTTAGCGCGAACCGCCAAACAAAATCCCGACTATTACCGCCTATTTTACGCCCTGGCAAACTTCGCCCCCTACTGCGGCACCGGACACAAAACCACCTTTGGCTTGGGACAAACCCGCTTGGGTTGGTCATCCAAACTAGTGCAGGAAGTACCCGACGTAGAATCAGTATTGGCAAAACGCATCGAAGACTTAACCGAAATTTTCACCCTACAACGGAAAAGACAGGGGGGACAAAGAGCCAGTGAAATTGCGGTGAAATGGGCAACAATTTTAGCTAGGCGAGAAATGGGAGATTCCTTAAGAGTAATATCCACCGATACGGGAATACCCTACGAAACCGTGAAAACCTACGTCAAATTAGCGCGGAAAGCCTTGAAGGAGGGAGGGAAGGAGTGAAGGAGTGAAGGAGTGAAGGAGTGAAAGAGTGATGGAGTGAGGGAGGGAAGGAGTGATGGAGTAGGGGCGGGGTTTCCCCGCCCGGAGTAAGGGAATTATTTTCATGCTTGGTTGTGGGATTTTCCCGTGGGGAGGCTAACTACAAAATAGTTAAGAGGCACGCAGCTTGTAGGGGCGCATTGGGTGCGCCCTCTAGAATTTCGGAATGGGCGCGGAATGTGGGTTGAAATTATTTCATTGGCAATGCCTGATTCAGAAGCGCTTCCGTAGGGGCGCATTGCGTGCGCCCTTGAGAATTTCAGAGTCGTTGCAGAATATAGGTTGAAATTATTTCATCGGCACTGCCTCCTCCTCTCCCTGCCTGATTAAAAAATGATTATGGAATTGTGCGATCGCAATCGGCAGGGGATTTTTTTTCATGGTAAGATTGCCTTGATTTAGGAATACTCTTGAGTTCAAACACATTGCAAACCTTGATTCAATTAGCCATGTTCTTGTCAGCACTTGCAGGTAAATATAAATTGAAATTAAAGCAAGGCTGTCCACCTTCGTAGCGGTACTTCTCTTGATTACATAGTCAGAGCAAAAAGCATATTTGGAGCAATTCCAAGTAACCAATTAATTCATAAATGATGAATTATGAATTATGAATAATTTCAATGGGTAACTGGAGGCAAATTGAATATTCAGAAACTGAAACGGGAATGGTTCTCAAATGTGAGAACCGATGTTCTAGCGGGAGCAGTGGTAGGACTGGCTTTAATTCCAGAAGCGATCGCTTTTTCCATTATTGCAGGTGTTGATCCCAAGGTAGGACTATATGCCTCCTTTATTATTGCTATTATGACCGCCTTTTTGGGCGGAAGACCAGGGTCAATTTCCGCAGCGACTGGGGCTATGGCACTGCTGATGATTGATTTGGTCAAGGAACATGGGTTGCAGTACCTCTTAGCTGCCACTTTCTTGACGGGAATCATCCAAGTCTTGTTTGGTTTCTTTAAACTGGGCCGGCAAATGAAATATGTGCCCAGAGCCGTGATGTTGGGGTATATCAATGCTTTGGCGGTGCTAATTTTTATGGCACAACTGCCACAACTCCTCGGCAAACCTCCCTTAGTATATATTTTAACCGCCCTATCTTTAGCAATTATTTATATTCTCCCCCGGTTTACCAAAGTTGTTCCCTCCCCTTTGGTAACTTTAGCAGTAATGACACTGGCTGCGATCGCTTTAAAATTAGAAGTGCCCACCGTTGGGGATATGGGAGCATTACCGACAGCACCGCCTGTATTTGCTTTGCCCAAAGTACCCTTCAGTTGGGAAACATTACAAATTATTTTCCCTTATTCTTTGACATTGGCGATTGTCGGTTTATTGGCTTCCTTCCTTACCGCTTCCTTGGTAGATGAACTTACTGATACTCCTAGTGATAAAAACCAAGAGGCCAAAGGTCAAGGCATTGCCAATATCATCACCGCTTTTTTTGGCGGCATGGCGGGTTGTGGCATGATTGGGCAATCGGTAATTAACGTTCAATCTGGGGGTAGGGGTCGCTTATCCACCCTCTGTGCTGGCATATTTCTCCTATTTGCCATTTTGGTGCTGCAAGATTGGGTGAAAGAAATGCCCATGGCTGCCCTGGTTGCCATTATGATTATGGTATCTATTGGCACGTTTCGTTGGTCATCATTTAAGGATATTCCCCGAATTCCCTGGAACGAAACCCTGGTCATGTTAGCCACCATGTTTGTGACCATTTTTACCCGCAACTTTGCCCTGGGTGTGGCAACAGGGATTATCATGAGTACGGTGTTCTTTAGCCGTAAAATTGCCAAGTTGGTGTTTGTGCAGCGGAGATTAAGTGAAGATGGAAGTCATTGCACCTATGTAGTTAGCGGACAAATTTTCTTTTTATCGAAGGAAGAATTTTTTGACTCCTTTGATTTTGGGGAAGTAGTTGATCGCATCACCATTGACTTAACCAATGCTCATTTGTGGGACCAGGGAGCAGTGGCAATCCTAGATCGAATTGTCCTCAAATTCCGTCGCAATGGTGCGGATGTGGAATTGTTGGGATTAAATGAAGCCAGTGCTACATTAGTGGAAAAATTGGGTGTTCACAACCAGTCTGAATCCCTAGAAAAATAGAATATTACTAACAGAAAGTATTTACCATGAAACGAATTTTATTATGTACAGATGGCTCAATTTTTTCCCAGAGTAGTTATCAGTATGGGGCATGGTTGGCAACGCGATTAGACGCAAAGGTAGATGTATTATATGTTTCCGATGCCCGCAGTCAAGCAACCGCCGAGGCAAGTCATTTTAGTGGTAGTATCGGTGTCGATGCTTCAGACGTGCTACTCAAACAGCTAGTGTCATTGGAACATGAAAAAGCCAAACTGAATCATCAACGGGCAAAGTTAATTTTACAGGATGCAGAAGCAGTACTAACCCGTGGGGGTGTGACAGCAATGCAGGTAATGCATAAAACGGGTTTTTTGGTTGATTTTTTACCCGAATTAGAGTCCGGAGTTGATTTAATGATCTTGGGTAAACGGGGAGAAGCAGCAGAGTTTGCCTCTGGACATTTAGGGGCAAATCTAGAGCGAATTTTGCGTTCTAGTCATAAACCTTGTCTTGTTACCTCCCGTCAATATCAGCCAATTGAGAGATTGTTACTAGCTTATGACGGTAGTAAAAGCTGTGAGAAAATGCTGCAATTTCTAATTGATTCTCCTGCTTTTAAAGGTTTAGAATTACATATCATTACTGTTGCTAAAAGTGCAGAGGATAGAACAGCAAATTCCCAACTTGAGCAAGGCAAACAACAGGCACGTATAGGTGGGTTTGAGCCAGTAGGTTGCTTAATTCAAGGTAATCCAGAAACAGCTATTTCTCAATATGTAAAGGAAAACAATATCAACTTACTACTGATGGGTGCTTATGGACACAGCCGCATTCGTCATTTAGTGATTGGTAGTACCACAGCTCAAATTCTCCGCAGCAGCAATATTCCCGTACTGGTATTTCGTTGAAAAGCGATCGCTTATCTATTTTATGAGCATAGCCTACGGTGGGTATTTACTGCGATCGCGTAGCGGTTCCCTTTGGGAACATCGCAATTTTCTTTCATAATCATTTTTCAGCAATAACCAGCATTTCAAAATCTTCGGTTGTCAACTCGTCATTTCTGGAAAATGCTCCCAGCTTCGCTCCAAATATATTAATTTCTTGATATCCGAGGGATTTTAATAACCAATTAATTTCACTAGGAACGTAATATCTTTCATTGCATTCAAGAGTCTTTTTATTTCCAGAATCGTCTTCAATGTCAATAACATCGTAGTGTCGAAATGTCATTAAATCAAATCTATTGCTTCGATATGATGCATTGCCTTCTTTTATGTTTGCAGCGCAAAACTTTTCCACAGAATGATGCAGTGGGAATAATCCATTTAAAGTTGTAAATATGAATTTACCATTCTCTTTGAGTGATTTTGTCACACACTTCAGTATTTCATAATTCATTTCATCTGTTTCCATCAATGAAAATCCACCTTCACAAAGCATTATGGCAACGTCAAATTCATTGTTAAATGGCAGATTCCTTGCGTCTTGTTGCTGAAAATCAATCTTTAAATTGAAACTTTCTGCTTTTTGCTTCGCTCTAGTAAGTTGAGCTTCTGATAAGTCAATCCCGGTAATAGTATATCCTCTTTTTGATAATTCAATTGTATGTCTGCCAGTTCCGCATCCAACGTCTAATATTTTTAATGACTTATCAAAATTTATCTCCTTTTCAATAAAATCGCATTCACCAACAGTACCCTGTGTGAAATTTTCATTATCATATTTTAATGCGTAATTTTCAAAAAGAGATTCATACCATTGTTTTTTCATCATCTCACTCCTTGATGTTTCCTTTATGCCCTTGGGAACATCCCATTTTTTATTTAGTGAAATAGTTTAATTACATTATTCTAGCCTAGACTGGTAGAATCTCCCGGATAGAATCCGAGAGAGTGTCAATAAAGTAATGGTGAAAACATGGCGGATATAGTTGATATTGCTGTTGGTGCTGGTTCTTTTAACACTTTAGTTCAGGCTGTACAAGCTGCTGAGTTAGTAGAAACATTAAAAAGTCCTGGTCCTTTTACAGTTTTTGCACCCAATGATGAGGCTTTTGCCAAATTACCTCCAGGAACGATTCAAACTCTAGTACAAAATATTCCCCAGCTAGCAAGAATTCTCACTTATCACGTTGTACCGGGTAAACTCATGCAGGCTGATTTAGCAAAATTGGGAACGGTAACTTCTGTGGAAGGTTCTACGATTAATATTGATTGTGCTGATGGATTTGAAGTGAAAAATGCCACGGTTTTAGCAGCAGATATTGAGGCTGATAATGGTGTAATTCATGTTATTGATACGGTAATTTTGATGGGATAATTGGCAATTGGTAAATGGTGATTTTTTGACCATTTACCAATATCAATAAACTACGAAATTCACAATTATTGTTATACCAATTCAAATAATGTTTGCGACAGATAAATTATTCGTAGGGGTTTAGCATTGCTAAACCCCTACTACCCATGTGTCGCATTCTTTTTTCAAATTGGTATTACTTGTATCTAATATGATTTCTATTGGATGAACTGATGAAGTAAGGAAGGACTTACACAAGAAGGTGAAGCGAATACTTGAAGATTCGGGGTTTGAAGGCAATTTTAGGGAAAGCCGCTTTCAAATTATTAAGGAGTATCACCATACTCTCAAAGGGGTTTTACCCTCACCTGTTAATCTATCAAAGGGGTTTTGACCCTACATCTTAATCCCAATATTTTTACCATAATTAATTTAAAACCCGAATTCATCAAAAAATTTTCATGAGTGAATTAACTTACGATCAAATCATCTTCAAGGCTTCTCACAATTCCTATGAGAGAACGATAAAACCAGTAAGCAAACAATTAGATTTTAATAAAGCAGAACCTCACCAGCTTGGATGCCTATCATTGGAATATGACATATGGCGCCATTCTTCAGACTTTAAACCGGGGGAACAGATTGATGAAGGCTACTTCAAAGTTGCTCACGTTTCCATTGAACCCAACCAAAAGACACTAGCATTTTACTTACAGGACTTATTAGAATGGCATAATCGCAATCCCGATTACTATCCCATATTAATTACCATAGATATAAAAAGCACTGGAGGTGGATATAGCAATTTTCATGATGAAATAGACACCTACTTAAAATGCTACTTTGATGAAGAGCTAATCTTTAAACCTAAGCAATTATTCAAAAATAGTTCTTTATCATTATGCGAAAATGTAATTGAATATGGTTGGCCAAAGCTCTCAAGTACTGAATTGAAAGGAAAATTTATTTTCTGTCTGTCTGGCAATAAGGACTGGAAAACACAATATGCAAATACCAATTTGCAAGAACGTTATTGCTTTAGCGACCAAAAAATATCTGACAATGATAAAAACCTACAACCTCCAGATAAAGGAAACTTCGTTTTCTTCAATGTTAATATTTTCAATTCTAACAACGGTGTTTGGGTCAACACCCTTCCACGTTTTGCTGAACAAAAATTAATAGTACGTGCTTATGAAGCAAATCACGAAACAAACTGGAATAATTGCATTAGGGCTAATGTAAGTGCAATTGCTACTAACAAAATAGGGGACCACGAGTGGTGCAAAGTTGATAATGACAATCCATTCCGACAAAAACACGAATGGCTCGACAAACGCTTCCTTAAAAACAGATCAAATAAGGCATATCGTACTAGCCAAGCCACAGTAATGGATTATGATTATACATCACCGAGATGTACGATGATTTTTGAAAAACAAGCAGGAGAAAACATTTATGGAATCAGAAACGCCGAAAACAATTGTTACTTCCAATGTAATATTACAAGTATGCCACCAAAAATATCTGGTGACTGTCAAAGATGGGAACTTATAACTGTTAATGCCAATAATAATGAATACTATGTCAAAAATCGCGAAAATGGATACTACATGACTAAGGCAGCATCAAAATTATCAAAGACTGCCGGCAATGACGAAGTTTACATAATCGATTCTGTTCCATAAAAGATAGTTCCAAAACTATTGAACTTTTAACCAAAACACTAAGGAACCGAAGTCACAAACAACACTCAATCAGTTCGTAAATCAGAGTATTCACAAATATTTTGAAACTTACAGCGATTTTCAGGTAAATAGACCACACCGTAGGGGTTTAGCACTGCTAAACCCCTACATGAAGATGTGGTTCAAATAGATGAAAACTGCTGTAAATCTCGTTCAACACTAGTTAAACGAGATTTAATTTAATAAGGTGTTGGTTAGGTATGGCATCCATCTAAGAGGATGTTTTAAAAGTGGGGGGTATTGTAAGAAAGCTCACAAGGTTTAAGCTGAGAAAACAAACATCAGCACCCTATGAGCGCGGAGTTTGTAGGGGCGCATTGCGTGCGCCCTTGAAGAATTAGTCACAAAGCATTTTATTCTAGTTACCAGGCTGAGCCTGGTAACTAGGGGAAAGGAGGCTCCGCCTCCTGTTATCGGAGTTGAACCCAAAAGCTCGAAGGGGAAAAAAGAGGAAAATCTTTTTGTTTATTCACATCTTGTACCATAAGATTACCCTCGAAAATTAGAGTCTGAAAACTTTGATTTAGCGTAACCCACCTATTGCCCACCTTCCTTTTCTTGAGAAGGTGCAAGATATGTGTTTAGAGTTGCTTTGTTTTACCTTCTGACTTCTGACTTTGAGCGTAGCGAGTTAACGATAATCTTGTCGTTGAATATCCCGCAAACGAGCAGCATTCCTCATCTCATATTCCGAACGACAAAAACGATTTAATTGAGCTTCAAAAAATTCCCGATTTGCTTGTAAATGTTTGGGATTGGGGTCATCTAAAGGATATAAAAGAGCTGTGCGTAAAGCTTGAATAACTGCGGAAGTTACATTATACATTGACCTTTGGAAAGTGATTCCTAGTTGAATCAACATATCATCTTCACCGCGACAATATTGCTGGTAATAATCCACTAAATACTGGGGCAAGAAATGCAACATATCTTGCATTAATAATGTGGGGGGAATGCCAGCAGTACCTACAGGAAAGACATCAGCGTACAGGATTCCATAGTGAAAATCTTTCTGATCCTCCGGTACTTGTTGTGCTTGGGCGTTGTAAGATTTTGTACCACGGAACGGTGCGGTACGATAGAAAACTGCTTCTACATAGGGCAATGCAGCTTCATATAACCAGGTAAAACCCTTAGATTTGGGGATAATTTCGTAACATTTCCCCCTTATATAAGCGTGATGATAAATTGGTCGTCCTGCGATCGCAAATATACCATTAACTAGGAAATTCATGGCATCGGGGACAGTTTTAAATCCGCCTTCGTCATAAATATCGGACATTTCAAAGAATACTGGTGCCATGACTTCCCAAAATAGCCCCAGGTTGGAATAATAGGATAACTGGCGTACCTGTTCAAGGAACATATCTGGAAACAATTTATACATTCCCAGCATGGCGGGGTTGCCTTGAAAGTATGCTTTAATGGCTTTATCGGCGTTGGCTTTGTATTCTTCGCTATCTAGGTAAGCGTCAAATTTATTCACAGGGGCGTACATATGACGGTGCCACAGCATTGCCCGCATACAAGCTTCAGCAAATTCCATGTTAATTCTGTCATGGAATAGGTGGTGGAAAAGCTTGGGTATTTTGCCGGTTTCCCCTTTCTCCATGAATGCTAATAATTCTGGATGTGCCGTTGCAACTCCGCGCCAAATTCTCAAGTCCGCATCATCCCCGGCGTAATGGTTGTGTCTGTCTAAGTATTCTGGGGAAATAAAGTATTTGAAGAAGGGAAAGGGGTTGAGGAAGACTTGTTCGCCAATGTAAAGTAAATCGCGCCAGTAGAAGTCCATCGGTACGGCGTATGCTTTGTAGATACCGATGATTTGCATTAGGTTTTCGGGGGTGTCTGGTAGCATGGAACCCCCTGCTTCTAAGCGATGGATAACTTCAGCAAATTCATGGGTGGATGGGGGGAGTTTGGTGGATGGTTTGTCGGGTGTTTGAATCATGGGAGGAAGAATTAATCAAGCAAGGGAGTCTAGGAGAAGATAATGTTAGTTGTTGGTTGTTGGTTGACGGTTGACGGTTGACAGTGAAGTTTACAGGTTTTGTTGCCTGATAACTATGGGAGGTTTTTTTCTGGAATTCCCTAAACTTATTACTTATTACTTATTACTTATTACTTGCGCGTAGCGCTGGGGAGTAACTTTTTCTACAGGTGGCATGGCTGCTACCATAGCGGTGGTTGTGGGTTCACTCCAACGTACTAACCATGTGGGTTGGATTCCTAAGAATAAGATTAATGCTGCGAGGATGAATGCTGGCATTTTCTCATGCCACAATACTTTGGGGTAGTAAGCGAGGTTATTGTCAAGTTTGCCAAAGCAGGTACGGTTGAGCAGGATAACGAAGTAAACGGCGGTTAACCCGGTAGCAATTACACATAATAAGGTGGGGATGGGAAAGACGGAAAAGCTACCTTGAAAGACAATGAATTCAGCGATAAAGCCTGTCATCCCTGGAATCCCCGCACTAGCCATTCCCCCTAAAATTAGTAAGGCACTGGTTAGGGGTAAACCGCGTACAGGACTCATTAAACCATTGAGCTTGTCCAGTTCCCTGGTTCCCACCTTGGCTTCTACCACCCCTACCAAGTGGAAGAGAATAGCAAGGATGATACCGTGGCTCAACATCTGGGCAACTGCACCGACAAGGGCGAGGGGTGTACTTGCTGCTGCTGCCAGGAGGATATAGCCCATATGACCGATGGAACTATATGCTACCATACGCTTGATATCTTTTTGTGCGATCGCTACTACTGCCCCATACATAGCACTAATTGCACCCCAAGTTGCGAGGGTGGGGGCTATAGTACTCCAAGTTTCGGGAAATAATGCCATGCCAAATCGTAATACGCCGTAGGTTCCTAATTTGGCTAATACCCCACCTAGGAGGATAGCGATGGGTGCGGAAGCTTCTACGTAGGCATCTGGTAGCCAGGTATGTAGGGGAATTAAGGGGATTTTAATACCAAAGCCGAGTATGATTCCTGCTAAGAGAATTATTTGTAAGGTGTTAGAAATGGTTTGGGTAGAGATTGTGGTTAAATCAAAACTAGAGGAACCAGTTAGCCAAACTATACCCAAGAAGCTGGCGAGAATGAAAGCACCGGAAACAGCGGTATAAATCAGAAATTTAATCCCTGCATAGCCTCGTCTTTCCCCTCCCCAAATGGAAATCAACAGATAAAAGGGAATTAATTCTAACTCGTAAAACAGGAAGAAAAGCAGTAAGTTTTGTGATGCAAATGCCCCTGCAACTCCACCACTAACTAAGAGAATCAGGGAATAAAATAACCGGGGACGTTCTGTTTGTTGACTACTGCTATAAATAGCAATCCAGGTAAGTAGGCTATTTAATAGCAACATGGGCATTGATAGACCATCAACTCCCAATTTATAACTTAATCCCAGGGTTTGAATCCAAGGAAGATATTCTTGTAACTGCATTCCTGGATTGCTGGGATTAAATTTCAGCAGTAACAATAGACTCCATAGCAAAACTAATCCGGAGATAAACAGGGCGATAAAACGGGTAGTTTTTGGTTGGGAAATTTTACTGGGTAAAAGTCCAACAATTAGGGCACTTACAATTGGTGCCCAGATTAAAACACTTAACATAGTTATTTTTTAGCTTTTTAATTACTTAATTAAGCAAATACTACTCATCTGAATTACTCACTCTTCAATATTCAAAATTTAGTCACTAAAGAAACAGAATTAGACATTAGGTCTAAAAACTGATTTCCCCAAAATCCCCAAGTCACAATCATTCCTAAAATTCCTATCCCAATGAGTACCGTAAAGGCGTAGAATTGGGGTTTGCCGTTGGTACTATACTTAAGAGTTTCACCGCTACCAATGGAAACTAAACCAACTAAATTGACAATTCCATCAACGACAAACCTATCAACAATATCCACCAACTTACTTAATAAATCCACACTCAACACAATACTCATGCGGTAAAGTTTGGGAGTGTAAAAATCATAAGCGATCAAATCTTGTAATGCTTTAACAGGAAGACGCACTGGCTTAGGAATCATATTGCTGAGGTAAATTACCCCACTGATGCTGCATCCAAAAATACTCGACCAAACCAATAGTAATGCTACATCCTTATTTAAAATCGCCCAACTAGGTAACAAAGACAAGCTTTGTAAAACTAAAGGTAAATGGAGAGTAAAACCCATTAAAACTATCATTGGCAAAGACATTTGCCAACTAACTTCTGGAGAGCGCTCGCTCATTTGTTGAGCTTTACCACCAAATACTAAACAAAATTCCCTAATTAAACTAAAAGCTGTCAAAGCATTCACCGCAATGATGATTCCCACCAACCAAGGTTTAGTTGCCCATATCCCATCTGCTAATGCTAATAATGCCCAAAAACTACCCAAGGGAGGAAATCCAATTAAACCCAAAGTTCCCACCAAAAAAGTTATTCCCGATACCGGACGACGGGACCATAATCCCCCCAATTGAGTAATATCTTGAGTAATACTATTCCAAACAATTGCCCCAGTACTCATGACTAATAAAGCTGCACTGACAGCATGGGTAAGCACCAATAATAACGCCGCTTCATCCTGTTGTGTGCCTACAGCAATAAACACCAAACCCATGTAAACACTGACAGAATAAGAAAGACAGCGTTTAATATCAATTTGAGCAATGGCAATTAAAGATGCACCAATGGCCGTCACAATGCCGATGGTTACCATCACAGTAGAAACCATGGGAGATAAGGCAAATACAGGTTGCAACTTAATCAGTACCCAAGCACCACTAGCAACTACCACCGAGTTCCGCAAAATTGTACTGGGAACGGGTCCTTCCATAGCCTCATCTAACCATAAATGCAGGGGAAATTGGGCACATTTACCCATAGGACCAGCAATTAATCCTAAACCCACCAATGTCATTAATATCGGGTTTACCTCCGCAGTAGCTGCCCATTCTGCTAATTCCGTATAATTCCAAGTACCAGCCAAGGGAAAAATTGCCAGTACCCCCATTAATAGAAATAAATCTCCTACCCGCTTGGTTAAAAAAGCATCCCTTGCCCCAGTAACCACCAAAGATTGACTAAACCATAATCCAACTAGCAGGTAGGTTCCTAAAGTGAGAATCTCCAGAATTACATAACTAAAGAATAAATTATTACATAGAACCAGGGCACACAATCCTGCTTCAAACATTCCCAACAGAGAATAGAAACGTCCCCAGCCCCAATCCATCTCCATATAGCCAATGGCGTAAATTTGTGCCAGAAAATTCAATCCACAAATTACCACCATTGCACCTATACTTGCCGAGGATATTTCTATATCTATGGTGAGATTTAAACCCGCAGTACTTAACCAAGGAATATGTACTTGTGATGCTGCTTGCCCCCAAGTGGCTGGCAATGCTAAAGCAGCATGAATCAAGCCAAAAAATGTCATGATTAAATTAACATAACCAGCAGGTCTTGGTCCAGTGCGGTAAAGGATTCCCGGTGACCAGGGAATCGCTAAAAGTGCCCCCATTAATGCATAACAAGGTACTAACCAAGCTGTTTCAAGCAAGTAGTGACTCATCAATTCCCCTTTTTAATCGCAGCAAAATAATCCAGGTTGCACTGTTGCAATCCTTGCCCATGACCAATAACAATATAGAATTGGCAAAAATTAATATTTATTTAATCTTAATTATATAGATTAGCTTTATCTGGGGGAAAATGGAATTGGTTATCTAGATCGGAAAACGATACTTTACCTAAGAAATTCTTATATATTGTGTAATTAATGGGACTTATACCAATTTCAAAAAATAATTTGACAAATAGATTCTTGTTCGGTGACGTAGCAAGCCCTGCTGATCCTAATATACAAGAGTATGTAAGCTTACCCCCGCCTGAAGCACGGGGGCTTTCGCCTTATCCGCAATTCAGAGCAAAGATTTTGGGAGCGAGTCATGAAGATGCCTGCACTACAAAATATTCTGGGATGTTTTTTAACGTAAAGTTGCCGGAGATATAAGTTTAAAAGCCAGTAAACTAACAAGTAATCACCAAACAAATCCGATGTTGGCTTGCGGTAGCATCAAGAATTATCCATGAAAAAAACCTTTGTCCTCGATACCAATGTCCTGTTGCATGATCCCAGTGCCATGCTCAAATTCGAGGACAATGATGTTGTCCTACCAATCACCATTATTGAAGAATTAGATCGTTTCAAAAAGCAGCCAGAAATGAGGGGGAGAAATGCCCGTCAAGCATCTCGTATCCTAGACGATTTGCGTCAACAGGGACAATTAACAGAAGGTGTTGCCATTAATGGGGATGGTTCCTTACGGGTAGCTTTGTGTCGTCGCCAAATACTCCAAGAATTACCAGTGGAATTGGAAAGCGACAAAGGGGACAATGCTATTCTCGCAGTGGCATTAGAAGCCAAGAGCAATTGTCAATGTCCTGTGGTACTAGTTAGCAAAGATACCAATCTGCGGATTAAAGCTAATGCCCTCAGTTTAGCGGCGGCAGATTATGAAGCGGACAAAATTGATGTAGATGAACTCTACACGGGTATGATTGAGGTGATGGTAGAGAGGGAAAAGATAGAAGAATTATTTCATCAAAAAGGAGGAATAACTTTAGATAGGGAGTTATTCCCCAACCAAGCCTTGACCCTAGTTGATGTAGCTAATCCCCACCATACAGCCTTAGCTGTAGTCGATGAAACCAGTAGCAAAATAATTCCTTTGATTCCCATTCCCCAAGGGGGAATATCACGAATTAATCCCCGTAACCGCGAACAAAAATTTGCCTTTGACTTTCTATTGCGCGATCGCATCTCTTTAGTTACCCTAGTAGGGAAAGCAGGTACAGGTAAAACCTTATTAGCGATCGCTTCTGGACTACATAAAGTAGCTGATGAAAGACTCTACAATCGCCTACTCATATCTCGACCAGTAATACCTATGGGTAGGGATATCGGCTATTTACCTGGGGATGTGCGAGAAAAACTCACACCTTGGATGCAACCCCTTTATGACAACTTTGATTTGATTTTTGGTACCCAAGATACCTCCCAAAAACCCAAACACTGGCGACGGGGTCATGAGGAACTCATGGGAATGGGATTATTACAAATAGAGCCTTTGACCTATATCCGGGGCCGCACCATCCCCAAACAGTTTCTGGTTGTGGATGAAGCTCAAAATCTTTCCCCCCATGAGGTGAAGACAATTCTTACCCGTGCTGGGGAAGGAACTAAGGTAGTACTTACAGGGGATCCCGAACAGATTGATAATCCCTATGTAGATGCTGCTAGCAATGGTCTTACATATGTAGTGGAAAAATTTAAGCATGAACCTTTAGCGGCTCACATCACCCTTTCTAAAGGCGAGCGTTCTAGTTTGGCAGAACGTGCTGCAATCTTACTTTGACAAGCCAGTCTGTTGCGGGGATTGCCCCCGCTCCCCAACAGAGGAGTCACTTTTGAAGACAAATGACTCAAAAATATAGACATAAGCACACATCCGTGAAGTACCTACAGTGACGCTATGCCTTACGGCAGGCTCCGCCAACGCGTATACAGTAGGCTTCCCGTCTCATTCGCCGTTGCTTCGTTAAACCTGTGTTTACAGCGATTTTCAGGTAAATATACCACACCGTAGGGGTTTAGCATTGCTAAACCCCTACATGAAGATGTGGTTCAAATAGATGAAAACTGCTGTAATCAATGAAGTCGATATTTGGCTTCTAGGTTTGTCCAAAACTCAGCAGAAGTACCCAAGGCTTGGGATAGTTCGATAGCCGTTTCTGGTGTAATTTGCTTGGTTCCCCGAATAATTTCGTTGATGGTTTGAACTGGACGACCCATAATTTCTGCTAAATCTTTCTGTGTCCAGCCACGGGCTTCTAATTCTCGGCTCAAAATGCGTCCTGGTTTTGGTACTCTTGCTGGTGCTAGCTTCTGACTCATACTCCTATCTCCCCCTATTCCGTCCCTTAGTGATAGTCTTCGATGTCGATGATTGTCAGATTATTATCCATCCCCACCTTAGAGAAGGTTGGGGAATTTAGTATCAGAGGTTAAACCACCGGCACGAATCTAAAAAGCTTGAATCCATTCTTTGATAGAGTATTCAGTCCAAATCCCATGTTGCCAATAAGGGTCATTTTCCACCAATTGACGTACAGTGGCTTCATCTTCCGCCTCATAAATACCAAAAACTTGAGTGATATCCTTGGTAGGGCCAATGGTAATGAGTACGCCAGATTCTTTTTGTTTGGTCAATCCATCTAGATGTGCTTGGCGATAGGGGGCGCGTTTTTCCAGCACGTTATCGCAGTAGCTTCCCCACATGATGTATTTAGCCATAATTGTTGATTATTGGTACTAATTCTGTTCAAAAGTTTAAAATATCATGGAGATTGTTGAAGGAATTATTAGTCAAAACGAATCATAATAATTATAAGAAAACAGGCTGAAAACCCTTGAGTCTGAGTCTTGTAGCTTGGCGAAGAGATTCAGGCGTACTTCAGGCAAGGGATGAAAGCTGTTAGAGGCGTTTACCCCTCAGTCAATTTGTAGTAAAATCCAATCTAACAGGAACGGTAATCAACCTGTATAAAAACCCAACTGCCTAAGGGCAATCTGTACCTTGACAATTGAAGATATGAAGTTCTATTTCATAGTTCTAGCTCTTTTCCAGAAATAGGTAAAATTTTCATGGAGACTAGACGACACAGAATTTAACTCAAACAAATTTTGGAGCAATCCAACTACCGAGGGGCACTCGGAAAGTCAACGCTTGAGGAGCCAGTGCGTTGGGCGGCTTTGCCGACTTGAAGCAACTGGCGTGAGAGAACCACCTCTGGGCTAGATACCGCAAGGGGTCTA
>JASJCJ010000170.1 GCA_030066045.1 Calothrix sp. MO_167.B12 | reverse complement strand
CAGGTAAAAGAAATTCAATCTCACCTGTATAGGTTCCTGGTAACTTAACACCACTTACCTTCACCTGGAAATCTTTCGGCAATCCAGCTTCTAGCTTGGGTTCCCCGATTAAATCCACTTGCTGCCGACCAATTATCTCATCTCCTTCCTGCCGCTGGAAAATACGCTTGGCAACAAGTGATACCAAAGGAACAGGGGAAAATAGCATATTGCTCAATGATTTATGGGAGCTATTAGAGGAAAGTCCTGTAAAAGAACAAATTATTTGGTTGGATAGCTGCCACAGTGGTGAATTATTAGAATTTGAGGACAGCGATTTCCCAAGACGGGTGTCTGGACGTAGACGCTTTATAATTGCTGCATCTCACAGTTCCGAAGCTGCTTATGAACGTTTGGATGGCAAACATGGTGTATTGTCAGGGGCATTAATAGAAGGGCTTAACCCCGATAAATTACCAGGTGGTGAGTGGTTATCTAGCGAACAACTAACTATAGTAGTACGTGAAGAACTGAGAAAATATTATCAAATCACAAAAGTTCCTCAATCTCCCTTAATTAGTAATCCTGATGTCATTAATTTGATTCAAGGCAAAGAAAACTTAATCAAAAATAAGTCGAATGAAAATAATGCAAACAATGACAGTGTAACTAACTCAAGTCGAGAACCTATACAAGAATTAGCAGAAATGCCGTCTAATGAATCAGATTTTTTTGGACGTGAAACAGAATTAAACAAATTGGAAAGAATGGTTCTTGATGACAAATGCCGCTTGCTTAACTTATATGGCATGGCAGGAATTGGTAAAACGACTTTAGCCATGAAGCTAAAAGACAGAGTTAATCATAATTTCAAGTATATTATCTGGAAAAACTTGCGTCTTTCTGATTCTTTCCAAGCTTTAGTCGATGACATAGTTAAATTTTTGTCTGTTCATTCTCAAGAACAAAATAACTCAGTAGATATAAATAATAGAATCAATTATTTAATTAATTACTTTCAACAAAATGAATGTTTGCTCATACTTGATGATGTTACAGAAATTCTGCGTGGCTATGATAAGAACAACCAGTACAGAAAAGGTTGGGAGGAGTTTGGAAGATTTATCGAACAAATTATACAAAATCAGCATCCTAGTTGTGTGCTCTTAACAAGTCATAAGACTCTTCAAGAATTCAATAACCACCAAATACATAATTATAATAGTTATTATAAAAGTATCCCCGTGGATGGTTTGACATTTGAAGATGTAAGAAATGAGTATCTAGATATATATTGTGCAAGTCAAGACAGAGAAGAAGATTATTGGGAAAAATTAGTCAATTACTATGGAGGTAATCCTGCAGCTCTTAATATTGTATTTAAATTTATTTCAGATAGATATGATGGTGAGATATCAACATTTTATAAATACCATATTGAAGATGAAGATAGACATGATAGATTCAGATATACTGATACAGATGAGGAATATGATATTGCACTTCAAAGTTTACCAGGACGAATTTATAATCTTCTAGAAAAACAATTCAACTATCTAGAAGAATCTCAGAAAGAGATAATGTATTTACTAGCTATTCAAAACGATCCCAGTAATTATAGAGTAGTTAGACATTTTAATAGACTAGAGTCTGTAACATTGGTTAGTAGAGAATCTTCAGGTTTTAGCTTAGTACCAATGGTGAGAGATTATGTGATTAATCGCTTGATAAACACGGTTATTGATGAAATACTCAATCAAAAACCACAAGTATTGAATAAATCTCCTCTACTTGAGGCTCATGCCAAAGACTATATTAAAGAGATACAGAAGTATCGGATACTTGAGCCAATTAAAAAAGGTTTATTGAGAAGAATGGGTGGAAGGAGACCAGTAAAACAACATCTAGAAACGATTATCTCTCAGTGGCGCGAGCAAGAACCAGTAGAGGGCTATATTGGAGGTAATATTCTGAATTTACTTCTGTCACTGGGATCTGATTTAACAGGCGCGAATTTTTCTAATATTCCTATCTGGAGCGCAGACTTACAAAATGCAGAGTTGCATGAAGTAAATTTCACTAACTGCGAATTTTCTCAATCTACTTTCGCAGAAACAATGAGTTGCATTAATTCTATTACTTTCAGCCCCGATGGAAACTACTTTGCAGCAGGAGATGCTAGTGGCAATATTCGATTATGGAAAACTGACAACTACAAACTGACATTATTGAGCGATGGAGAAAGTTCTAGTCATCAAGTTTGGTCAGTAGACTTCAGTCCTGATGGCAACATCTTAGCTAGTGCAGGAGAAGATAAAACTATCAGATTATGGGATGTTAAATCAGGAAACAAACTGCAAGAATTAAATGACGATCAATGCATTTATTGCATTAAGTTCAGTTTAGATAAAAATATTCTGGTTAGTGCAGGGGATAAATATATAGTTTGCTGGGATGTAGACGAAGGTGCAAAAATTAATAAAATAGATCTTAAAGAAGTCTACTCTATAGCCTTTTGCAATCGTCAAACCTTCGTCAGTGGTAGTCAAGATGGATATGTGCACTTATGTGATATTAATAGTCCTCAACCTTTAAAGGAATGGAAAGGGCATAAAAAGGCAGTACGCTGTGTTGCATTTTGTCCCAACAGTAAAAATATTGCTAGCGGTAGTGAAGATGGAACAATCCGACTATGGAAGATAGATCGTGATGAATCTGTTAAAACATTAGAATATGAGGGAATAAAACAAGTATGGACAGTTGCTTTTAGTTCAAATGGTAAAACTCTTGCTAGTGGAAGTATTGACAAAAATCCTAGTGGAATTGACGAACATCATCATATTAGGTTGTGGAATATTGATAATTTTGAATGCTTAAAAATATTAGGGACATATAAGAATGGGCATAAAAATCATGTACGTTCAGTTGCTTTCTGTCCGAATCATGAAGATTTGCTAATTAGTGGTGCTAACGACCACGCTATTAAGATATGGGATATTAACACTGGTAAATGCCAAAAAACTATACAAGGATATACTAATAGAATTTGGTCAGTCGCATTCAGTCCTAATGGCAAAAAACTTGTAAGTGGGAGTGAAGATAATAAAATTCGCATTTGGAATATTCAAGAAGGTAGATACGAGCAAGACACTGTAATAACACGTTCAGAGCATACAGATTGGGTTTGGTCAGTAGTTTTCAATCCAGAAGATGGTAATATGTTTGCTAGTGCCAGCGAAGATAATACAATATGTCTATGGCGATTAAGAAATAGTAAATGGCATAAAGAAGCTCATTTTAAGGAACAGCACACGGACAGGATTAGGACATTAGCTTTTAGTCCAGATGGAACAAAACTAGCTAGTGGTGGTAAAGATCGTAAGATAATTTTATGGGATATCAACAATTGTGAAGTTTTCAAATCTTTAGATGAATCTAGTAGTGGACATACTAATCGTATATTATCACTGGCTTTTAGCCCTAATAATAAATTAATAGCAAGTGGTAGCCGTGATAAAACAATTCGATTATGGAATTATGAGAATAATGAAGTTAAGACCTTAGGAAGACATGACAACCAAGTTCACTCTGTGGCTTGGCTCTTGCGTACTTAGCGTGCTAAATTAGTCAGAAAATAAGCTTTAAACCCTTGCTGGGATTGATTTACAACCATTATTTTCTGTGATTGAGGCAAGATTGATGAAATTTAGACTATAAGCACTTGTAACCCTTGATTTTAAAGCAAAGTTATCGACTGTAATTAAACATTTAGCACGCTATCTACGAAAGAACCGAAAATTAGTAGTACAAAATTACGTAAGCTTGTAAACTCTCAGCCAAATAAAGTTGTAATTTATCTCAGAGTTAGTACGGATAAGCAAGAAAAATCTGGCTTGGGTCTGGAAGGTCAAAAAACTTTATGTAAAGACGTAGCATTCCGTTTGGGTTTAGAATTAGTTGAAATATTTCAGGAATCTATCAGTGGTAAAGTACATCCAGAAAAACGTCCGGTATTCATGAAAGCACTGGAATCTGCACAACGGAGCGGTGGTAGGTTGATGGTTGCTAA
This sequence comes from Calothrix sp. MO_167.B12, assembly GCA_030066045.1. GTDB lineage: Bacteria > Cyanobacteriota > Cyanobacteriia > Cyanobacteriales > Nostocaceae > Calothrix_A. Next base: position 15,811 of record JASJCJ010000170.1, on the reverse strand, counting down.
GTTGGATAGATTAAGTCGTGAAGTTTACCACGTAAGTGGCTACACCCAAAAGCATTTATTTGGGGACTTGACACCGGACTTACTCATTGCCGAATCTCCTAGTATGTCCCAGATGGAGATTTATTTAAAAGCAATGATATCTGAAGAGGAACGCCGAATGATTGGAGAGCGTACCCGCGCTGCACTAGCTGAACGTAAAAAACAAGGCGCGGAACTCGGTAAAACTGGTAGAGCTAAGGCTTTGAGCAGTGCACGGAATAAGACATCCGAGGCGATCGCATACGCTAAGGAACTTAGAAATAAAGGCTATTCTTACCAAGCTATTGCAGATCAAATGAATGCTGATGGTTTTACCACTTCTCGCGGCGGTAATTGGTATGCTGCTAACGTTCGGTTAAGGCTGAAAAATCTTGAAAAGTTGACCGCAAGACAACTGCGGTGGTAAGGACGCTTGCGGTATCCCAGTTCAATTCAATCAAAGGGTGACAAAAGGTGACGTTTTGAGCTATTTTGGTTAAGTTGAGCAAAATCTTTAGATATATAAAAATGTCGTCAAATCAAGTGGGAAGGAAGCCTAGAAGTGTCAGGTTAGACTCAAGGATTTGGGACGCAATCGCCGAGGAAGCAACAAATCAAGGAATTGCAGTTAATCGCTGGATTGAAATAAACTTGTTTGACTTGCTGCAAGAGAAAGGATTAATCCCTCGTGATGCTAAGAGATTAGCTGAGAATCGGGGAGGCGATACGCGAAGCGTCGCCTCTGGCGAACGCAAAAGTTCCAAGTATTAGTAGTCTGCCTAATGGAGAATAAAAAGAATGGTAAGCCTACAAGAACTTATAGAAGAACCAGAAGACAGTTTCGCTGATGATCCAGAGAAGCGATTAACTGTCAGTGGTGTAAGTTGGGAGAGTTTTGAAAGACTCTTAACCAAGTTAGAAGATAATTCCCATTACCGTGTCACTTACTTAGATGAAATATTAGAAATAGTGTCCCCTTCAGAAAAACATGAAACGGTCAAATCTCGTATAGGTTTTCTTCTAGAGTTTTATTTTTGTACAAAAGGAATAAAACACACCTCAATGGGAAGTACTACCGTCAAAAATCGCTTAAAGAAAGCTGGAGCAGAACCGGATGAATGTTACTGCATAGGTGAAAAGAAGGATATACCAGATTTGGCGATAGAAGTAACTATTACCAGTGGAAGTATTAAAAAATTAGAAACTTATCGTCGTTTGGGAGTGAAGGAAGTTTGGTTCTGGAAGAACAACCAATTTAGCTTGTACTACCTGCAGGAAGAAATTCCAAAAAACTTTGCGGATACCTACGGGTACGAAAAAATACAATCCTCAATTCTTGTACCAGAACTAAATATTAACTTTTATAGTGAATGTATTTTAATTCCAGACCAAGTAGAAGCATGGACTCGATTCCAAAAAGGAATATAGCGGTTTTCGATTAATTCCCCAAAGCTTCAAACGGCGAAATTCCCTTTTAGCAACCTAAAGCAACTTTATTAATAGTTCTGCGTCCTCACCGGACCACTGAGCGACTACGCGCAAGCCGATTTCTTCCAACAACATCCGGCTAGACCAAGCATCACCACCGATGTTGTAGTCACCAATTAAGGATACATCGTAGGGACCAGGTTCAAAGTCAAGGGTATTGTTCTTCTTAGCTTCGTCATACTTGGGGAATACCCAGTCACGAATAGCGTCGTTAGCAATGTGGTGACCCAAGGACTGGGACACACCCCGGAAACCTTCACAACGTAGGGGAATTACGGGCTTACCAATCTCTTTAGATGTCTTCTTAGCTACAGCTTCAATGTCATCACCAATTAGACCGATGGGACACTCAGACTGGATAGAAACACCATTGTTGAGAGGGAAAAGCTCTTCGATTTCGTTGATGATTTTGACAAGTTTTTTGTCACCACCAAAAACGATATCCCGCTCTTGGAAGTCGGAGGTAAAATGCATGGTACCGAAGCTATCAACACCGGTTATACCCACGTAGTAGTTACGACGACCAGACCAAGACCAGTAACCACAACCAACGGGACCATGGCTGATATGAATCATATCTTTAATAGGTCCCCAAACCACACCCTTGGAACCTGCATAAGCACAACCACGGGCGGTCATTACACCAGGAAGGGATTTGATGTTAGATTTTACACCACAATCAGCTTTGCCTTCTTCGTGAACGTTGAGGTGCTTGGTACGCTTTTTACGGGCTTTTTCTGGATACCCTTGAAGTACTTCTTCAACTAACTTTTGATGTTCTTCTACCAGATTCTTGTCAGGAGGTGTCATAATCTGCCTCTATTTAGGATTTAGGATTGGGGAATAGAATGATAGCTAGGGGATGGAAAGAGAGGGAGAGGAGAAGGATGAAGGCTGAAAGCACAATTGATTTCATACTTCATACTTCATACTTCACACTTTCCTCGTCTGTTGAATTGACTGTAAGCTAACTACACAATCACTTATTTAGCAGTAGCTTCAGCAGGCTTACCGATGATTTCTGCGTGCTTACTATCGTCGTCTAATAGACCGTATTCAATCAACAGAGCTTCTAATTCATCCATTTCCATTGGAAAAGACTTTACAAGGTAGGATAAATCGTATAGTATCCAAATGTATTTGACATCAATTGTATCCATGCGAGTAGGATATGCCAGAGTCAGCACGGGTGAACAAGATGAAGCGCTAACACAACAGATAGCGCGGCTGGAAAAGGCTGGAGTGGTAAAAATATATTCTGACATTAAATCTGGACGTTCTAGCGATCGCCCAAACTTTAACAAGATGATATCTCTGTGCAAGAAAGGACAGGTAAAAGAAGTGGTGATTACCCGCATTGATCGTTTAGCGCGGAGCATGATTACCATATCTAAAACTATTGCCTTGCTCGAAGAGTTAGGGGTAAAGCTAACTATTCTAGATGCTCCTATAGGCGACATCAGCAACCCATTCAGCAAATTCTCTATCAACCAGATGGGGGCACTAGCGCAGTTTGAAGTTGATTTATTGCAAAACAGGATAAGGCACGGATATAACTATTTCCGCGAACAAGGTAAAGCGCCACCCCAAGTACCTTTTGGATTTGTACGTCGCAATGAGAAGTATGAGCCAAACTTGGAAGTCCATGAATCTGGTAAAACTTACTGGGGGATTGCCCGCGAAATTATCGATTGGATGCTAGAAACTCAGTCCTCAGTACGCTCTACAATTAAATATATACGTACTACTTATAACATTCAATTTTCTACCACAGGTTTTACCAACTGGCTGCGTAACCCTGCTTTACGGGGGCATATCCGGTATAATGCCAAGTTTAATTCCGTGCGCCCCGAACAATGGGATGTGAGAAAAAATACCCACACCCCCTTAATTAACGAAAATGTATACGAAAATATAGAAGTATTGCTTGCCCGCAATAAACGTCGCTGGGGGAAGAACAGTCAAGTCCAGGAGGTGGGTTTACTAGCAGGTCTTGTTTATTGTGGCGATTGTGGAAGTAAGTGCTACACCCGCAAGAAAAACGGCTTACTGTACTGCAAGAAACGGGCTGTATATGGTAAAGATATTTGCCCGAACAAAAAAGGCACATTGGAAGTAATGGTGTGCGAAAAATTGGACGCGGAACTAGCCAAACAGGCAGCAGTACTGCAAAACTATGTGTTATCAGGGGATGAAAATGAAGTGGAATCCCCAGAGGTAAAGCAGCTGCGGGAGACAATGGAACAGTTGCAACGAATGCCCAAAAATGACGCTATCGACGATGCGATCGCTAAAATCAAAATTCAGATATCCCAAATCAGTAAGACAAATGCACCCAACCTAGAACTAGTAAATGCCTGGATTACCACTTTTTCAGATATCAGGTTTTTTAGGCTAATGCCTAGTAGGGAGAAAAAGGAAGTCTACAGAAAATTTGTAGAATCAGTCATTATAAGCAATGGCAAGATTTTGGCTATCAACTTGGTCAGTGTCGATTAACTCAGGATGTTCTAGATAATAACGTACTTGTTCATCACTGAGGTGCTTTACTTTTTGGTATACAATCGCCATCTTCTTTAATCGAGCAGGTAGGGAATGGTTCATCTGTGCAAATGATATGATGCGATGGGCAAATTTTAGATAATCCCTTGATTCGGTTCTGTTCTTTACAAGCGATCGCCTAAATTTTGATTTTTTTTAACTTTTGCCTTTTTACTTTTTACTTTTTACTTTTGCCTTGTTGCCTTTCTTTGTACCTATAGTAGCATCACTTTAATACTTTAAAAATGCTTTTAAAATGTTACTATTGTGCTACAATGGAGAGTATATAATTTTGAAGAAGTGCTATGGTAACGCCGGTGGCAACATCAAAAAAACGAATATCTCTTTATCTTGATGAAGAGCTGAAATATGAGTTGGAGAAATTAGCAAAAGCCCGAAAACGCTCTTTATCCAACCTAATAGAAGTTATTTGCGAAAAAGAACTGACTGAAGCTAAAAGTAAAGGTGAGGTTGGTGATGACTGACGATACTAGAATTGATGATATATATGAACGCCTAAACGATTTAACCCGCGATGTTGCTAACTTGAAAATTCAAGCAGGGACAATTGGCACTTCTCAAGTGGCAATATCCCAAATTTTCACCCTTACAACTGGATTAGCTTCCGACATGAAGCAAGTAAAGGCTGATATTCGAGAATTAAAAGCATCTGTCAGGAACACAGAAGCTAGTATCAACGAAATTCTGCGGCTACTGCGAGAAAAAAATTCCTAAAATTATTACCGAACAAGGCAAAAGTAAAAAGTAAAAAGGCAAAAGTAAAGAAAAATCAAAATGGTCTAAAGCCCCTAAATTTATTTATGGAACGAAGTAAAAACATTTGTTTACCAGACACGTAGTGCGAGAAACTCTTGCGTCCGTAATCTTATCCCCTCAATTTATTTATGAGGATTATCTTTTTACTTTTTACTTTTATCTTTTTACTTTTTAATTACTTATTTATTATCGCTGGAGTGGATAAACTAATGACCAACGCAGAAAACATCAACGCTAGGTTAGACGCATTAACCCAACGGGTGAATAGCCTTGAGATGTTAACAGGTACATATGGGACATCTCAGGTAGCAATCGCTCAGATATATAGTAGACTAGATAGCTTTGCTGAGGCTACCAATAACAACTTTAGTCAAATTACCCAAAGATTTGAACGTGTAGAGGGGAGACTAGAAAACGTAGAGGGGAGACTAGAAAACGTAGAGGGGAGACTAGAAAATGTAGAAGGGAGACTAGAAAATGTAGAAAGGAGATTGGAAGTCATAGAATTAATCCAAGCCCAGCATACAGAACTACTTAATGAAATTTTGCGGATACTGCGTGAACGGAATGGTGGGAGCTAGATTAAATCGCCAAATTATTTACTAAACTTTTTCATAGTTGTTCAATTTGAGCAAGTTATGTGGAAAGTTACAGGATTTGGTAATTTGGTAAGTCAAAAAGCATCTAAATAAAATATTAGGACGGGCAGGGATGCCCATCCCACAAGAGTTAGAATAACCTAGATTATCTAGTTTAAATGTGCAACAGCTTAGGTGTGTCAGCATCCACCCTTCACCGTTGGGAGCAAGAAGGGAGATTAATCTTAAAAGGATTGTAGAGGGGATTGCTCCATGTTCAGAATAACTCTATACTTACTCATCGTAGGGGAATATAAGTATCTTTAAAGATGTTTGCCATCAAAAGAGAGTTAAAATTAAATAACTTTGAACGCTCTTTGATGGGTGGCATTGCTGGTTTTAAGCGATTTGTCTACAACTATGGGCTGGATTTAATCACAGCAAGCTGGGGTTTTGAGGATATTCTGTTTGGTGATTCAAAACGTATAGATGCCATCAAAAAAATATTTACTCAAGTCACAATGAAAAAGCCGGAATATAAGTGGATGAAAAAGTATCCATCGACAGTATATCAATCGGCTTTCATAGACTTAAAAAATGCTTTCAATCGATGGCGAAAAGGTTTAGCAGAATTTCCCAAAAAGAAATCCAAAAAGAAAGGAGATTCATTTACCGTTTACAAAACATCTGGCATTTATCCATCAAAAGGGAAACCAGCCTTACCTTTCACAAATAGAGTTGTAATTGATGCAGGTAAATCAATTAAACTTCCGGGTTTGAAAACATTTAGACTCAAGGAAAGAATTGATTTTATTTGCAGTTCTCAAACCTTTACTATTTCTCGTACTGCTGATAGATGGTTTGTATCTTTTGTTATAGATGTCCAAAAAATTCCTCCCATTTATCATCCAATTGAGAAAGTAGGGGTGGATTTAGGTGTGAAATGCCTTGCCACTGTTTCTGACGGAACTTGTTATGCCATGCCAACTACTACCAAAACGGCGAAAACCAAGCTAAGTAAGTTGCAATGGCGCAATCGTCACAAGATTTTAGGAAACAAGAAGCTAGGTATAAAAGCATCTCAAAAAGCGAGAAAATATTACATAAAATTGGCTAGGAATTATGCGAAACTGAGCAATATTCGTCGGGACACAATTCAGAAGATGACAACTGATTTGAGTCGTCGTGCTTATTGCATCCGCATTGAGGATTTAAACGTCTGTGGGATGATTGGCAATCATAAACTTGCTCGTGCAGTTAGTGATAATTGCTTCTATGAAGTGCGTCGCCAACTAATTTATAAGCAAGGCCATTATGGAACTAAAGTCGAGATAGTTGATAGATGGTTTCCTTCCTCGAAAATGTGTTCAGTGTGTGGGCATATTCAGGCAATGAAACTATCAGATAGGGTGTTTCGTTGCCAGAAGTGCGATCGGACTTTAGACCGAGATGAAAATGCCTCAATAAATCTGGAAAATGCACCAGATAAATTAGTAAGGTCGGCTTGACCTGAAGTTACGCCTGTGGACAAGAAGATGCCGACATCCTTGGATGAAGCAGGAAGAAAACGCTGAACTTAATCAACTAAGTTTGGTAAAGTTTGGGTAAGTTTTTCGGAGCAGTGGTATTTGATTAGTTGGCCATGAAACAGCAAATCAGCGAACTCACGTCAAATTAACAGCTTATTTTCACCAAAAAAATTTTAGATCGCTCCGCTCCGCTACGCTCAAGAAGGGAAAAAGAACAAGTGTAAAGGGTAAAAGGACTAAAGTATAAAAGGCTACCGAAGAGACCTCCCAAACGAGCAAACCACACGAAAACCAACATAGCTGAAGATGATGTCGCGCCCCGCAAGACTGTCGTGGCGGCACGCCGAGCGGCAGACCGTAGGATAGCTGATCCAGGAGCCGCCCCGCAGCACAGCTCTACCAGTTTTTTGATCAAGATTATCATCCTCACTATCAAACCAAGGACTACCATCTGTGGGCGCACCTTTATAGTTACTGTGCCAATCATCAAGACACCATTCCCAAAGGTTCCCATGCATATCGTATAAACCAAAGGCGTTGGGTGGGAATTGTCCTACTGGGGTGGTTCGTTCCCTGCATTCTCCTTTGGGTTCGTCAGCAAAAGTGTTGCTGGCTCTATAATTAGCTAAGTCACCAGTAATGGTTTCGCCAAAATGAAACGGTGTAGTAGTACCAGCGCGACAAGCATATTCCCATTCGGCTTCGGTTGGTAGAGTGTAGGGTCTGCCTGTATATTTAGAAAGGCGATCGCAAAATTCTACCGCATCGTACCAAGAAACCAGTTGTACTGGTAAATTATCTATTTGAAATCTAGATGGTTTTGAGTTTATTTTCCGATTTACCTGGGGTAACTGCGCCACAAATCGCCACTGTGCCTGTGTCACTGGATATTTACCCATGAAGAAGGATGGAACTGTGACTTGGTGTTGGGGCTTTTCATCGTCATATCCTTCCTCTTCTGGCGAACCCATTATGAATGTATTACCAGGAATGGCAACCATTTCTAAAGTGATACCCTCACCCAAGTCTGCGCTGAAATCTTGAGCTTGGTTGGTTTGTCGTTCGATGATTTCACCGCTACGGTTAACAGTAACAGTTTCAAAATCAAAGAACTCTAGCCCATCACTTGTTTGTCCTAAAGATTGAACATCTTTAAATTCCTCTCTAGAGGAAAGAAGAATAATCGCACTGTTAACTAAATCTTCCCCCTCTTGATCTTGATTTCTCTGAGCTGCTGCTAAAGCCGAATCCAATCTCACCAAAGGGTCTTGATTCCCTTCAATCCAACGCCAATAAGAACTTAATGAAGCTGTTATTCTAGCACTGCGACAAATTCCATCTGAACTATTTTCCTGCTCATAACCCCATTGCAGAAACAGGATTAAATTTGAGTTTTCTTGCAGAAGTAATTGCCGTCCTTTGTTATTATCTCCATTCTCAAACAACTTGAGAACTTTATCACAGAAATTATCATGATAGAAATCCAAAACTTGAGGAGCAACATAGTCAATTCCCCTTCCCTTCTGTAATTTACTCTCTGCATAACTACGAGCAGGTTCGGGTAAACTTACTCGCCAATCCGATGCAGTGGGGGATTTCTCCGCCATGGAAAACTTGAACAATTCCAATAAAGCTTTATTCCCACTCCTACCCCAAATAGCTCTAGCTAAATCCCGACTCAAACCACTAGGAAAGAAAGCCAGTAAAGGAAATATATCTTGTCCTTCCACAGATAACATTTCAAAAGAACGTTCTAAAGTTATCCGCAGACTCCTTTCTTTTCTTTCTTCAGGAGAGTAAGAACCTAGTATTTCTAGGGGTTCAATATCCAATTCTTCACACAGCTCTTTGATGTTAAATTGAGTTTCTACCATATAGGATGCTGCTAATTTAATCGGTAAGGGATAACCATCAAGAAACTGCACCAACCGATGAAAATTTTCTGCTAAGTCATCATCATCTCCCCATTGGGATTCTGGTGGAGCATACTTGATAAATATTTGTCTGGTTTCTGATGCTCCCATGCTCATCACTTCTTGTTGATGACAATAAAGAATATCCCTAACTAGAGAATCACGGGAAGTTAACAACAATCTTAAATGAGGACATTGTTCTAAAAGGGAGTTCAAAAGGTCAATTAATTCATTGGATTCCTTCTCAATTAATTTATCCAAATCATCGAGAATCAAAAATATGCGACTATTTTTTAATTCTCTTTCTAAGGCAAAACTATTGAATTCAAACTCTTGTTTTATTTTGATAATTAACGTCCCCACAGAGTCAGTATCCCGCAAACTAATAAACCAAACTCCATGTTTATAGCGATCGCGTTCATGTATCCACTGACCAATGGCATAGGCTAAGGCTGTTTTACCTATTCCTCCCATGCCATGGAGAGCAATACAACGTTTATCTGACTCTACCAGTATTTTGATTACTTGATGTATTTCTTGCCTGCGTCCCACAAAATATGGGTTCTCGGGGGGAATATTAGTATTTGACCATTGGGGGTAGATAACTTGGTGGGAATCGCTTGGTTCTATAATTAGGGATTGATTGTGGCCATCTTGGGGTAATAATCGAAATTTAAAAGCTTGATCAAAATTAACTCCTTGCTCAAAAGTCTGGGAGTTAAATAGCTTCTTTAATTTATCATTTAGTTTGACTGCATTACGGCTGACTAAAAAACCATCAATCACTAAATCTTGATTGAATAATGCTTGATAAAGTCGTCGAGAAAAACATCTGGCTGCTACATCTAAAATTTTATCTTCAGCATTAACTGCAATTACATGGGATACCCCTACTTTCACAAATGCTTGAGCTAATTTTTCTGAATGACAGGCGTTCAATAATGCTAATTGACATGGTGCTTGTCTAAGATTGGATAGAGCAATTTCCAGTTCTGACTCACTAAAACAACGAGTAATTCCCACTTCATCTTCTAACACCAAAGCTGTACCATCCCCATCTCTCATTCCATGACCAATAAAATGAATAATCAGTGGTTTGATACGATGAGACAACACATCTTGTAGAGTTTGGGAAGTGGCGACTTTAACCACTATTTCCATCGCTATAGGATAAGATATATCCTCTAACACTGAAGCGATCGCATTAATTTCTGATTGGATCGATAAATTCTCTATTGGTGATAACTCTTCATTGAGTAGAGGGGCTGAAAACAGGATAAGAATTTGGTTGCTGAAGGAATTATCTTGTTCAGTAACTTCTTCCAATCTTGGATTCCGGGGAACCTTGCCAGCTACTCTTGAGACAACCATTCCTCTATTTCCTTATCAGTAGCGGTGCTTAAATCCAGGGGAGGACGTTGTTTTGGATGTTCTAAGTTCCCTTCTGGTTCTATGCCTTTCTCTCGCAACTTTCGCCGCCAATTAGTGATCGCTTTACCAACTTTGATGCCATAGTCTACTAATTGGGCAGTTGCTGCTGCTCCTGAAACTACTGAGGCTATCACAACTAAATCATCTACACCTAGAACCCGATTAGTTGACTTTTGTACCTTGAATTGATTCATCCGTAAAGATGTTTGTAAAGACTCTATTTCATCTGGGGGTAGTTGGGATGAAAGGGCTATGGTACACAGAGGAATTTCACTCATTTACACCTGTTAAAGTTTTATTTCTTGACTAGAGTTTGCAGTTCTTCAACTTTTGTTTCTAATTCAGCTACCCGTTGAGTTAATGGCACATCTGAACCACAATTGAGATAATTAGCGATCACGCCAAGTGTAAATTCTTTTTCCGTTTTAATATCTGTTGTGACATAATTAAGTTGCCAGTGAATCTGGTTAGAGAGGTGTTTTAGTTTTCAGGCTGCAACACCTTCTCTATGCCCCTATAGTACTCACTTCGAGTACAATATACCAAGGAATGGGGTAAAAATTTTTGGTTCTACATCACAGTCGCTTCACCTGCGGATATTGTGATAGTGGGAGCTTCAAACAATTGGTAAACATCAATTTCCACGGCATCCAATACTTTTACGAGAGTTGTCATCTCTGGCTTACATGGACGGCTGCGTAGTTTATCTACAAACGAATGTGCCACCCCAGCTTTTCGCGCGATCGCCCTTAAACTTAGCCCTCTTGTACTGATAATTGCCCTAAATTTATCAACTTGCCTCTGCTCCCAATTGATTCGATCTATGTGCTTTGATAAAAATAATTTCTCTCCATTTATCATTATCTGTACTTTTATCGTGTACACTATCAGTATATACTGCGAGTACAGGTTAGCAAAAGATTTTCCCAATGGATTAAGCAATGTATTGCCTATTGTTTATCCCTCATAATCAAAATTTAAAATCAGTAAGTTGTGCCAATGATATCAACAACATCAGCATCTACCCTTTCCATTAGTAATATTGGTGGCAGAGTTAGTGAATATATTTGGAACTGGCAAGGGAAACAGTTCAAAATCGCTTATGAAACTAGAGGGGAAGGGCAACCAGTATTATTATTACCTGCCTTTAGTACCGTTTCTACCCGTGGAGAAATGGCAGGAATTGCAGGAATACTTTCATCTCAATTTCAAGTATTGGCATTAGATTGGTTAGGTTTTGGTGAGTCAGAACGTCCCAATTTAGATTACAATCCTGCCCTTTACCAACAATTACTGGAGGACTTTGTCAAATCTATCTTTAATATTCCAATTATTATCATTGCAGCAGGTCATGCAACAGGCTATGCCACCAAATTAGCATCAAAAATTCCCAATCTTGTTACTAAAATAATTTTAATTGCTCCTACTTGGCGTGGTCCTTTGCGAGTAATGGGGGTACCATCACAGATAAGAAGCATGGTAAAGCAGATGGTTTACTCTCCAGGTATGGGGCAAATACTCTATCAGTTAAATACTACCTCTGGTTTCTTACGCTTGATGTATAGCCGACATGTCTATGTAAATGAAAGTAAATTAACTCCAGAATTTATTACCCAAAAAAGACAAATTACCCAACAACCAGGAGCAAGATTTGCCCCTGCGGCTTTTGTAACTGGAGGAATAGATCCTGTAGAAGAACGTACAGATTTAATTACTGATTTAGAATCTTTATCTATTCCCAAATTAGTAATTATTTCTGAACAAGCCCCCCCTGCATCATTGGCAGAAATGGAAGCAATAGCTGCATTACCAGGGGTAGAGAAAGTTTGTCTTACTGGAACTTTGGGCATACATGAAGAATATTCAACCAATGTAGGTACAACAATTTTGAGTTTTCTGAGTTCACCCCACGGATAAATCATGTGGGTTCCAACTCACTGCCTGAGTTTCCTTTACTAGATGAAAATCCGTATTGCTGTAGTACAGATTTTATTTCTTCGTCATTAAAGTTATTGCCCACCGCGATCGCATATAATCTTTCTTTTCTGTTGAGCTTCAGTAATCACCCTAGTGGTCTATCGCATTAATTTTGTTGGGTGTATATCAGATCCGCCAGGGACTTTTAGTCCCTGTCTAAAAGCAAAAGTCCTCTAAAGAGGGCTGGAATGCTTCCCTCCATAACTTATGCGATGAACCACTAGTGCTTTGTCCCATTAGTTTTGATGGGTTGTGGCACAGCCATCTTGGCTGTGAAATGTTCAGGCAGGGATGCCTGAACCACGAGTGATTATTTTTACCATCATATTTTATGGGACAAAGCACTAGTACTTCGCCAACTTAATTTTGCAGGGTATTTCCCAGTCGTCTTTAGACGACTTTAGCTATTAGACTGGGGTTTTCAACCCCAGGCGGATGTGATACTTACTTGGCAGTAAATTCTTGATCGTCGAGGTATCGTCCCACACCCCACACCTCTGCTGCATTTTTGATCGCTTCAGCATGCAACCTGTCCGCAGCCGAACCACGGGACATATCCCGCCCTTTGGAGCTGATAATTTCAATGGGAACACATGCGATCGCTTCTTTTCGTATAGTCATACTCAGGCACGATTCTCCGCAGGATTTGCTGTAGGCGCTACCAATGCCTGGAGGGCGGCTATACGCTTACCGAAATATTGGGGTCTAAAGCCCTGTCTTTTGAGGCAGAATGTTTTTGGGACGGGGTTTGAATCCCGGTCACAAAAACAAACTTATTACTTATTACTTATTACTTATTACTTAATTCAACGCTCCTCTTATTCATGAAAAAATAGCTAAAAAGCTTGCTGTACAAGGATTGTTCTATTTTTCATAGCACGGCAATTGCACTGGCTACTGCAACTGTATACCAATAAGTAAACAGCATATAGGTTTGGTGGTCAGCTTGGGGAGAGCGATAATAAATTAGCCGCGTGGCAATGCTCCAACACCCAATTGCCAGAACCCCATCAAACAACAAAAACTGCCAACTACTCAAGGCAAATGAGGCAATGGCAAAATGAACAAGCAGCGGTAGTAATCCAAAAGTACAGCACAGTGTAATTCGGGTGAAGCTTTCGCCAAAAGCGATCGGAAATGTATTTCTAGAAATAGCGCGATCACCTTCGATATCTCGTAAATCTTGGATGTGAATGACGCAACTGATCATAGCTGCTAACAAAAATATCCAATGCCAAACTTTAGGTGTCAGTGGTGTGACTAACTGCCAAGAAGCGCCCAAGTTGACAAAGATTGCATATGCCACTAACAGATTTTTGGTTGCCCAATGATTGGCCAAACTCATGAAGTTATGTAGGAATATGAATAATAGCGTCAGTAAAGTCCACTCTAAAATTCCCAACCAGTATCCTAGTAATATTAAGAGAATTATACTTATGGCGCAACGAATCTGAGCTCCAGTATAGGAAAGAGTTCCTGCAACAAGTGGGCGGTCTGGCTTGTTAAGTTTATCTTCTTCAATGCCAATAATTTGATTGGATAAACAAAAGGCAAAAAGGCTTAGTCCAAAATATATTAGCCCGCAGACTAGAAATCGGAGTAAAGAAGTAATAGAAGATGGATCATTACTCCAAGCTGCGATTATGAATAAACTTGATGGTATGACTGTCATTGTCAAATCACGGTTAATGCACTGCCATACTAAACGTCCTTCATTCTTAATTTTATGCATCCATAAGAGTAATGTTTGCGAGGTCGAAGCACTCGTTAGGCTATCATCTTTTTGATTTGGTCTAAATCGCTCATCTTTAGAATGCTGGGACAATAATGATTTTGGCAAAGTCACATACGGGTTTATTTTCATTTTTAATTTATCAGAGTTTTTTACATTTTGACTCTTGAAAATGATAATCACCTCGATGAAATTAATTAAGTATTAACACGAATCAACAATGTCAAAATAAATTCTCAAAGTGCGCTATCAAAGTGCAAATAATTTAAAGGCTCCAATCAAAAAATAACGCGAATTATTTTTATATTCCTCCTTGGCAGACAGTCTACACATATTTTTGGGTTCTGTTATAGTTCTGAGATGCAATTGGGAATACTTTAATTAGATGGAAGAAAAATTTTAAAAAGATTAATATAAAAATGCAATCTGTGAATAACGTTTATGTTGCATCCACAGCAACTTTGACAGCTCCAATATACCCTAATCAAGAAGTTTTTGAAATTTTCTATCCAAGGGATAAAGTCTCAAGGAAAGTTTATAAAATGGCAATGCTGTTAGCCCAACAAGTTGGCATTTACAATAGGTCAATGGTTATTGAACCAACTATTTTTCCCCGGAAAAAACTACTTTCAAATGACCATACACCTAAAAATTGGGGACTTACTTTTCTGCAAAAGATTTCTGATTCTATCGATTTATCTGAAATCGGGTTTATCAGTGTTGCTTATAATGCAACATCCCATCAAGAGATATTACCGAACCTTGCCTGTCAAATTGCTATGGATGCCGGTTTAGAGTTGGATAAAATGCCTAATGAAATTGCCTATTATGGATGTGCATCGGGCATTTTTTCTATTAGTGAAGCAATTGATTATTGTCGAACCCATCAGCGGGCTGCATTTGTTTATGTATTTGACCAATGCAATTGGATAACTAATCCCATTTATGATATGGATAATCCTAACTTTAAAGCCTCCTTACGAGCACATTCACTATTCAGTGATGGAGGGGTAGGGATATTACTCATCCCTGAAACAATGCGCTATCAGTTCCCTGGACCCCTGATGAAAATAATTGATATCAATAAAAAATTCCAATTAGGAGATGTCATCAAAATGGAAGAATCATTTTTCCTGGTAAGAAAGGGAGTATCAGAAACCATGCCTGCCTTAACTGCTAAATGTTCAATTAAACCATTACTTGAAAAACATTCACTAACCCCAGAACAAATAACACAATGGTCTATTCACCAAGGAGGACTCCCTGTATTGTCAGCATTTAAGGAGGACTCTATCCTTGGTCTATCGGATGAACAAATTCAACGGTCGAAAGATTTATTTCAAAAGTATGGCAACTTTAGCTCACCAAGCTGTCTCTATGTCTTGAACAGTTTCTTTCAAGACAAGCAAACACACAAGAATTCATATGGAATCGTTACAAGTTTTGGAGCTGGTTACTATTTTGGTTCGTTTCTTTATCAATGGGAATAAATAACCCAAGTTGCTAATTATGCGATCGCAGTTTTGAAGGATAGGACTGATGGTATCACAAAAATTAGCGATCGCAACATCAATTTTGTGACGCGCAGGGAGCGTTCTATACTCTTTAATTCCTCACTCATTCTTTTGTTATTAGTTTTTCCATGTTTTACTACCATTATCCCCGGCGCACCTTTCTCAAACAACTAGGTTGGGCAGCAATCGGCACCCTGGGTGCTTGTAATTTTAGCAACACAAATAAAAGTCAAGCAGTGCGGGTAGGGGCGATGTATTTGCTCACTGGTGGCTTTGCTACCTACGGTGAATTTGCCCGGGATGGAATTAAGAT
>JASJCJ010000169.1 GCA_030066045.1 Calothrix sp. MO_167.B12 | reverse complement strand
GCAAAGGCGCAAAGACGCAAAGAATCGTTGTTTATTCATGCCCAAAATGTAAATTCATACTCCAATTCAGCAATGCCTAAAGTTCTGTTATAATTATTAGCGATCGCATGACATATTTGCAAATTCCCGTTCTTTTATAGAGTTGTTGCTACCCACCATAACTACAACCCCAATTTTTCTCGGATAGTCTCTTGTTTATCCCGAAAACCCACCATTACAGCTTTCCCTTCTTTTGTGAATAAGGGACGTTTCAGTAGCATTGCATCTCCAGCAAAGGCTTCAATCCATTGTTCATCTGTCCAGCTTTTCTTCTCTTCACCCAATGCACGGTAAGATTGGCCAGAGGTATTTCGCATTGGTTTAGCACCTAAGGATTCTACCCAGCTTTGGATTTGTGCGCGGTTGGGGGGATGTTCTTTGGTGTTAATAAATTCATATTCAACTTGATTGTCTTTTAACCATTGGAAGGCCTTTTTACAAGTTCCACAGTTGGGTATGCCGTAGACTTGAATGGACATATCTAACTCCTATAGGTGAAGGGGAAGTGGTTGGGAAAGGCAACTGCATCGTTCCCTTTCAATGATAGGGGTACATTGTTTCCGTCCCCGTGAAGGGGAAGTGGTTTGTCAAGTTCTTCCAAGAGAGTTTCTATACTCTCGAGGAATAAATAGTTTCCGTCCCCGTGAAGGGGAAGTGGTTTGTCAAGGTACACGGTGCGATAAATGTACATTCGATACCAAGTTTCCGTCCCCGTGAAGGGGAAGTGGTTTGTCAAGTCAAGATACAGATCGACAGAGACGGTATGCCAGTTCTAGTTTCCGTCCCCGTGAAGGGGAAGTGGTTTGTCAAGTTAATGTCATCAACCCCTTGGAAGGGTTAATAAGTGAGGTTTCTGTCCCCGTGAAGGGGAAGTGGTTTGTCAAGGCCGGAGGTCATTCCTGGTTTCGACTAGAGATTGTAGGTTTCCGTCCCCGTGAAGGGGAAGTGGTTTGTCAAGACTTTAGTTTTTAGAAAACCTTTTTTAAATGCGGCCTAGCCGTTTCCGTCCCCGTGAAGGGGAAGTGGTTTGTCAAGGGTTTCGGGGAAATGCTGGGCACTGTTGCTTGGATAGTTTCCGTCCCCGTGAAGGGGAAGTGGTTTGTCAAGAGTTCACTTTTGGAACCCTTATAGAGAGGGGGTTTGAGATACCCCAATCGACACACTCCTGAAAAACGTGAAAAATTTTGCAAAAATGGGTCAATTTTGCAGTTTGAAAGCCTTGCTGCATAAGGCATCGACACACTCCAACGAGATTATAGGGTTTTCAAGGTTCGGGCTTAGTGTGTCGATTTATTTTTGACACTACCTAGTAGGTAAACGTACACCTACTTGAAGTGATCGTCAATCAACTAGCAACATATTGAAACAATTGTGATTATCAAATGCGATCGCACTTCGGCATGGAAGATAAAATTACAATGGAAGACTGTTTTGATTTTATTTACATAAATTTTTCATCGAAGACTAATTTTCATTTGTTTTACTAAATTTGGCGTTGATATTTGAATGCTTTTCATCAACACAATAAGGAATGTGGATAAAATAAAGTACAACTCTTAAATTTATGTAATCTAATGTTGGGTTACGCTGTCGCTTCACCCAACCTACAAAGAATTGTCAGTTATTGACAGTTGATAGGTAAGAGTAAGTTAAGAATATTCCCTCACTCTTTCACCGGAACATCCCAAAGGTTTAAATTTGTAGTACGGGCATCTTGCCCACGTTTTACAGCAGATTCGATGTTTATGAGGTACAGTTGCCCAATTCAAATTCCAAGGTTTAAAAGCCACCCTGGAATTGGTGTACCTCACGTACCTCAAAAGTGCTGTCCATGAAGGGAGCTGGCCGGCTCCCACTCCTTCACTCTGGGCGGGGAAACCCCGCCCCTACTCCTTCACTCCCTCACTCCTTCACTCCCTCACTCTTTATCGTGTCTCCCAAGTCCACAAATAAACCCATCCCCCTCCTACCAGGATTAAAAACCCTACTCTCTTACCGAAAAGTATGGTTGCGTGGGGATATACTTGCAGGTGTCACCGTCGCTGCTTACTTAATTCCCCAATGCATGGCTTATGGTGAGTTGGCAGGGGTACAACCTGTGACGGGATTATGGGCAATTCTACCGCCGATGATACTTTATACCCTATTCGGCTCATCCCCCCAGCTATCCGTAGGACCAGAGTCAACTACAGCGGTAATGACGGCGGTGGCTATTTCACCCCTTATCACCGAAAACGGTGCTAATTATGCCAGTCTCGCTTCTCTATTGGCTTTAATGGTGGGAGTTGTTTGCATTATTGGCTACATTGCCAGACTGGGTTTTCTTGCAGACTTGCTATCTAAACCAATTTTGATTGGTTATATGGCTGGGGTAGCGGTAATTATGATGACGGGGCAATTGGGTAAAATTAGTGGTATTAAGATTGAGGCAAATACTGCCTTTGGGCAAGTGGGTGAATTTTTCAGCAAGTTGTCAGAAATTCACCAACCAACTCTGATTGTAGCGATTTTGGTGTTAGTGTTTCTCTTCGCTATTCAGCATCGTTTCCCTAACGCACCCGGTCCTCTTTTGGCGGTATTATTAGCAACAGCAGCAGTAGCTTTATTCAACTTGGATGGACGAGGGGTGGCTGTGGTAGGAAAAATTCCCGCCGGTTTACCTCATTTTTCCCTACCTCAAATATCCCTTGGGGATGCTGCTCAACTCATAGCTTCGGCAATTGGCATTGCAGTTGTGGGATATTCTGATAATGTACTGACAGCAAGGGTTTTTGCCACTCGTCATCGTTATAAGATTGATGCCAATCAGGAACTGTTAGCTCTAGGTGTCTCCAATCTGGGAAATGGGTTTATGCAGGGGTTTCCTGTGAGTAGTAGCGGTAGTCGTAGTGTAATTGGTGACTCTTTAGGAAGTAAAACTCAAGTATTTTCCCTAATTGGTCTGGTGGTGGTGGTTGCGGTGCTGTTGTTTCTGCGTCCTGTATTGGCGTTATTCCCTAAAGCAGCTCTGGGAGCAATTGTGATTTATGCTGCTACTAAATTGATCGAAATACCCCAATTTATTAGGCTGCGAAAATTTCGCCGCAGTGAGTTTTTCCTAGCTATAATTACCACCCTGGGAGTACTTCTGACGGATCTTTTAGTTGGTGTTGCGGTGGCACTCGCCTTGTCTGTGATTGATTTATTTGCCAGGGTAGCCCGTCCTCATGATGCTGTTTTGGGCAAAGTGCCAGATTTAGCCGGATTGCATGATATTGAAGATTGGGAAGGAGCAGAAACTATCCCTGGATTAGTAATTTATCGTTATGATGCTCCCCTGTGCTTTGCTAATGTGGAAGATTTCAAGCGACGGGCATTAGAAGCCATTGAAGCGGAAAAACATCCAGTAGAGTGGTTTGTTCTGAATACGGAAGCAATTATTGAAGTTGATATTACTGCCATTGATACTTTGATGGAATTACACATAGAATTAGCAGCAAGAGGGATTACTTTTGGAATGGCGCGGGTAAAACAAGATTTATATGCACAGTTGAGACGTTCGGGTTTGTTAGAGAAAATTGGCACTGACAATATTTATCCCACCTTACCTACCGTCATTGCAGGATTTCAAAATCGAATTAATAAGTAACCTGAGTTCGGTATTAGGAGTTAAAATTAACGTGAGAAATATACATAGGGCTTGCTGAAAAAATCCCTTGGTGGGGGGTAGGGAATAGGGAATAGGCAATAGGCAATAGACATCTCCGGAATATAAATAAATTGGCACTGCTGATTATAAATATGAATTTATCTCGCGCAAAGACGCAAAGGCGCAAAGTTACAAAGAAAAATAAGGGTAATTTTGGCGTTTCATATCCTAATTCAGCAATGCCAATAAATTCTACATTCTTTTAACAATCCTCGCAGCAAGTTTTCCTGTAAAGGAAAAACCCACCCTTGGTAAAAAATCCACCTTTGCAACTCAATCCCCCACACTTGCCCAATATAGGCAAATCGCGTCAAAATAATAATTAAAACTCTGTAATATGTCTTAATAATGGTGCAAGTACAGTCCTACTCTCAACCATCTGCTACACAAACTACACCCGAACGGAGATACGATTACGATTTAGCCATAGTTGGTGGTGGTATTGCTGGCTTAACCTTAGCAAGTGCTTTAAAAGATTCTGGGTTAAGGGTACTCTTAATTGAAGCCAGAGAACAATCGGCAGCAGTGGCTAAAGGACAAGCCTATGCCGTACATATGCTGTCTGCACTTATTTATCAAGGAATAGGTGTGTGGGACAAAATACTTCCCCAGATTGAAACCTATCGCCGTGTGCGCCTTTCCGATGCCGACTATCCGGGGATGGTAGAATTTAGTACCTCGGATTTAGGAACCCAGGATTTGGGTTATGTGGCAGAACACCAAGCACTTTTGCATCCTTTGCAGGAATTTGTTCATGGTTGTGACAATGTCACTGTTTTGTGTCCGGCTGAGGTGGTAAATACCCAGTATTTCCCAGACAAGGTATGTGTGGAAGTGAAAGTAGATGGAGAAATACGCACAGTTCGCAGTAAATTAATGATAGCTGCTGATGGGGCGCGATCGCGCACTCGGGAAGCTGCTGGAATTAAAACCAAGGGTTGGAAATATTGGCAATCTTGTATTGTAGCTTTTGTCAAGCCGGAAAAGTCTCACAACCATACCGCCTATGAAAAGTTTTGGTCTAGTGGACCCTTCGCCATTTTACCCCTACCAGGGAACCGTTGCCGGATTGTTTGGACTGCCCCCCATGAAGAAGCACAAGCCTTATGTGCCTTGAATGATGAACAATTCTTAGCAGAACTAACCAGGCGTTATGGCAAACAAATGGGTAAACTGGAATTATTAGGCGATCGCTTTGTGTTTCAGGTAAGATTAATGCAGAGCGATCGTTATGCTCTACACAGACTAGCTTTAGTGGGTGATGCTGCCCACAACTGTCATCCAGTGGGTGGACAAGGCTTAAACTTAGGTATTCGGGATGTGGCTGCTTTAGCCCAGGTAATCAAAGCCGCACACCAAGCTGGCGAAGATATTGGCGATTTACAAGTTCTCAAACGTTACGAAAGGTGGCGGAAAAAGGAAAACCTCACCATTTTAGGCTTTACTGACCTATTAGACCGGATGTTTTCTAATAATTTCCTACCATTAGTAGTGTTACGTCGCCTTGGCTTGTGGATTATGCAGCGCGTACCAATGGTAAAAATATTTACCCTGAAATTAATGATTGGTTTAAAAGGTCGGACTCCTAAATTAGCCCAAAATTCCTAGTAGGGGCGGGGTTTCCCCGCCCATGATGATCAATTTGTGTGTCCCATTAATTTTTCAAAGATGAAATATGAGAGGGGGAGCATTTCAAATGTTTAGGCATTGCATAAATGCGGGATGAATTTAGATTTTTAGCCCAGAATAAACGTCGCTCCTTTGCGTCTGTCTAGTGCGCCTAACCTACGGGAAGCTGCACTCCGTGCATCTAATGCGTGAGATAAAAATCATCCCCTTAATCAGCAACGCCAATGTTTAAATTTGTAGTGCGGGCCGGACAGCCCGCTTTGTATATTACAGCGATTTTCAGGTAAATAGACCACACCGTAGGGGTTTAGCAGTGCTAAACCCCTACATGAAGATGTGGTTCAAATAGATGAAAACTGCTGTAAGGGAGCAAGATGTTCCCACTACCGCGTATTTTTGAAAAATTGGAATGCTTCCTCAGAGGTACTTTCATCTTTTACAGTCCAAGTACTTTCAAACTGATAACTTGCAGTAATGCCATTCAGCCCAGTAACAATGCCTTACTTTGCTCTACAAAGCCCTTTATGAGCAGTGCGTTGAACACCTATCTGATTAGGGTCATAGGCTGTAAGTACTATCTGACCTTTGCTGTTAAACACCCATCCTTGGGCTGGTACAAGCTTTTTCTTCGTAGGAGTAGATTTTGGTTGAGTGGCAGTTGTATTAGTAGCAGTATTTTGACTGACTACAGGTGTTGCTAAATCTACCCGTGCCGTACCAATACTTAAGTCTTGAGTGGGGTTAGGTGGTAAACCGCCCCTTCCAGTAGCTGTAAATGTGCTACCAATGCCTTGTTGACATGGGTTTTGAGCGATTTGGCTATCTGGATCGATGACAGTTTCTGGTAATTCCACTAACCCTGGAATAGGATCTACTTCTGGGTTATTTATGTCAATTTCTGACCTGGCAGTAATGTCACTAAAATCTGTGAGGAAATCACGGGGAACAATGCCGAAAATACCTTGAGCAAATATCTCAACTCCACCTGCATTAGCAGTGATATCGCTATTTTCTTCGGGAAAAGCTACCAATATCCCTGTATTAATTTTGATGTTACTGATATTATCATTATCTTGAACGGACAATGTAGAGATTTTAGCACCACGACGCAAGAGTAAGAGTTCGTCTACTTGTATATCAATACTCCCAGGATTCCCGGTTCCTAGACTCTCTGCTGAGATTATGGAGCCATCTATTTCTACGGTTTTGGGATCGATGTTAATGTTACCGCCATTTCCGGTGGAGCCTTCTGTAGTGTTGGCGAAAATACCAGAGTCAATTCCAGAAATTGTGATGCGATCAGAAATATTTAGCTTAATGTTTCCAGCGTTTCCATCACTGAAGGTAGTGGTAGATATCTTTCCACTATTAGTAGTTGCAAAGTTATTGGCATTAATAGTTATTTTACCTCCATCACCTACATTAGCAGTAGATGCTTGTATTACCGCACCATCTGACAGACGAAAATTGCTTGTGGTAACGGTAATATCTCCCGCAGCTTTAGGCTCAGTTGCAGTAGTTCCTATTTCTGCACTTGCAAATAATCCACTGGAAAATCCTGTATCAGCAGCACCAGATATATTAATGAAATCAGTCATATTTATATCAATATTTCCTGCTGTGCCTATTCCACCTGGTAGATTATTGGATTCCCGAAAAACCAAAGCACCTATCTGAGAACCATCTGTTAGGGTGAGCGATCTTCCTGTAAGATTGATATCACCACCATTACCAAAGCCTCCACTACCTACAAAGCTGCTAATAAAACTATTGTTGGCAAGGTTTATGGAGTCAGCAACTCTTACCGATATGTTTCCCGCATTTCCTTGTGCAAAAGTACCAGAATTTATTTGAGAGCTATTTGTTAATGAGAGCGATCGCCCTGTAAGATTGATATCACCACCAACTCCTTCAGCAAAATTAAATAGAGTGCTGTCAATAAAACTATTGTTGGCAAGGTTTATGGAGTCAGCAACCGTTACCGAGATGTTTCCTGCATCTCCTTGTCCAAGATTATTGGAATTGATGAAAGCTCCATCTAAAAAAAGAGTTCCAGCTGTGATATCAATATCACCACCAATTCCTACACCTCCAGTTCCCACATTACTGAAGACTCCGCTAAGAAAGAACCCTGGATTTCCAGGACTATCGATGTTGCTAAACCCAGTAAATGATATCTCTCCACTGGCTACCAGGCTAATTTTTGCTCCATTTCCCAGTCCTCTAATTGAACTTGCTAGTTGAGAACCATCCTTCAAGAAAATATTGTTGGCAATCAGATTGATGTTTCCTGCGTTTCCGATTCCATTGCTTTCCACATTACTGAAAATATTGCTTGAATTAGTTAGGGTTACATCTCCATTAACCTTTACCGAGATGTTTCCCGCATCTCCTTTTCCAAAAATACCGGAATTTATTATAGAATCGTCTGTTAAGGTGAGCGATTTCCCTAAGATATCGATATCTCCTCCATTACCTAAACCTCCATTACCTATGGAACTGTTAATGGAGCTACTACTAGCAATGTTTATGGAGTCACCAACTTGTATTAATATGTCTCCCCCATTTCCTAGTCCAAAATTACCAGAACTTATTTGAGCACCATTGAGTACCTCAAGGGAACCTGCGGTAATTAGTACACCCCCTGCATTACCGTCTGCACTTGAGGACACTCGGCTGAATGCCCCACTGGATTCCCCATCAAACTTGATCAAATCTGTTGCATTAATAGTGACAGTGCCTGCATTTCCTTGTCCCCTGGTACTGGCACTAACCTGTGCTCCATTGAGCACTTCAAGGGAACCTGCGGTAATAAATACACCCCCTGCATTCCCTACTGCATCAGAGCCTATAATGCTAAGTGCCCCTGTGAAAAATTCATCCCCACCTTGCCCATCGAATCTGATTGAACCAGTTGCATTAATCTCTATTCTACCTGCATCCCCCAATCCAAGATTACTAGCAGAAAGTAGGGCACCATCCTCTAACAACAAATTTCTAGTCCGAATACTGATATTACCACTATTGCCAACAGCACCAGTATTTACCTGACTTCTAACTGAACTTACAGAACCAGATATGGTGATAGTATCCAAAGCATTTAATGTAACATCTCCTGCTTGACTACCAACAGAACCAAAATTTGTTGCTAATCCCCCACAAACACCATCTGCACCAATTCCAGCACAAAGATCACTACTACTGAGAATATTAATATTATTCGCATTGATGCTAATACTACCCTTATCCCCACTGGTAACATCTGCATCAGCCGTATTTAGAGATACATCAGCTCGCGCTATACCATCAGGAAAACTCAAGCTGAAATCATTATTTATACCAACTACTCCCTCAGCAGCCAATGCACCTAACTCAATTCTTCCTCCTGGTGCTCTAAGCCTTCTACCATTTAAATTAATTTCACCACCCACAAATGCCAAAGTTTTTCCTGGCTGCACCTCAACAGAAACTGAGCTAGATGTTGGATTATTTACCTGGTCATTGCCAATGGTAATACTTCCCGGATTATTCCGAAACCTCAACCCAATAGGCATATTCACACTTAACAACGATGAAGACTGAGTATCCATCGCGCTAAACTCTACCCCACCATCAAACAAAATACTACTTGCGGTACTTGCAAAAAACGAACCACCAATATTTAAACTAGCATTCGGTCCAAACACAATCCCGTTGGGATTAATCAAAAATAAATTAGCAGTACCTTGAGCTTGAATTAACCCATTAATATTAGAAAGATTCCCACCAGTGACGCGACTAAAAATGTTAGCAATATCTGTTGGGTTCTGAAATCTGGCAGAACCATTATTTGGGACAGAAAAATTACCAAAGCTGTGAAATAAATTGTTTCCTTGCCTATTACCTTGGGTAATATCGAAATTTAGACCATCATTACTCTGCACCTGGGTAGAAAGGGTTCCATCCGAAGTAATTGATTGCGCTCTCACACTGCTGACAGTTGCCAAAGTTGCAAGGGGAAAAGTGAGGTAGAAAAGATATCTGCACACTGATTTCATCGAAAACTCCTCAATAGGTTCGGAAAACACGCACTTTTTACAGCGATTTTCGGGTAAATGAACCACATTTTCATATCTCACGCATTAGATACACGGAGTACGGCTTCAGTGTAGGGTAGGCGCGAAGACGCAAAGAGAAGAAAGAAATACAGATATCAGAGTGTGTTCTAAATACATGAAAACTGCTGTAAGTCGCAGAGGAAAAACCAAGAGTATTATTACTACTTAATTATTAAACCACCAATGGTCTTTGTTTTCAAAGGATCTTTATGGTGGTTATGAGAGAAGGAGGTGTGGGAAGTGTGGGAAGATGGAGGGGGAACATCCCAAATATTAAATATTGTAGTGCGGGCATCTTGCCCGCGTCGGATATCAAGGGAGCAAGATGCTCCCACTACGTAATATTTTTGAAAATTGTAGTGCGGGCATCTTGCCCGTGTCGGATATCAAGGGAGCAAGATGCTCCCACTACGTAATATTTTCTTACTCCCTTCCCGCTATTAAATGACCGAAAAATTGTAGGCTGGGTTTCGTTCCTCAACCCAGCATATCGTTGGGTTTCACTTCGTACCACTTCGTGGAAGCAAGCTACAACCCAACCTACGTTATAGGTAATCTTCTGCCGGGAAGGGAGTAACTCATAACTTGCAGTATTCTCAATTAGCCCAAATGTCCGCCTAGGAATAAATTCCCAGGCTCATATACAAAGTCTGATAAATCAGACTGGGTAAGGCTTTGAGCGCGTTTACCAGGCTGGTAAGAGCCAGAGGCTCTATATTCTGGTTACCAGGCTCAGTCTGGTAGCCAAGGTTTGGAGGCTCTGCCTCCTGGTTATGAGGTGGAAGCCTCAATCGCTGCATTCCTTGCCAGAGCCAAGGAACGAGAAATGAAAGGGGCAGGCAAGGATGCCCACTCCACAATATGGAATAATTTATTTCTTGGTATTCCCTAACAACTCCCCTATCTTCCCTACATCCACCAAAGTATTCGCACACATTATCCCCGACGCAGCCACCGCCGGTACACCAATCCCCGGCATGGTACTGTCCCCGACGCGGTACAATCCTTTGATGGGTGTGTGGGTACCTGGAAACGTTCCCTTACCCGCAGCAATTCCAGGACCATAGGTTCCATGATAACGTCGTAGATAATGGGCATGGGTCAAGGGTGTACCAATCATTTCTAATACCACCCGTTCCCTAATATCAGGCATTACCTGTGACAATGCGCGGTATAAAGTTTCAGCTTTTTCCCGTTTCTTATCCTCATAACTTTGATTCCTCTCCCATCCGGCATATGGTTCTAAGGTGTAGGTATGCACCACATGATGTCCTGGTGGTGCCAGATTCCCATCCCAAACGCTAGGAATGGAAATCATACAGGTGTTTCCCGGTACTGTAATATCTTGCTGGCTATCATGAACCACCACATGATGCCCGGTTAAGTCTTCCAATCCATCTGCTTTAATACCTAAGTGTAAATGCATAAAGCTTTCCACTGCTGGTGTAGCTAATGCTGCTTGACGAAAAGATGGGGGTAAATCTTCAGGATGCAACAACTTGGTGTAAGTATCCCACATAGAAGCGTTGGAAATAACTGTGGCTGCTTTGAGCATCTCACCATTTTGCAATTTCACCCCCACAGCCTTGCCAGATTCCACAAGAATTTCCTCTACATGGCATCCCAAACGTAACTTACCACCCCACCGTTCTAATCCCCTCACCAAAGCCTTGATAATTGCCCCACTACCACCCAGGGGATATTCTACCCCCACACGGGAACGTTCCCCCAACATAAAAGCTACCTCTGGGGCAATGGTGCCATGTGCCTTTAACCCAGACAAGAGAAAGCATTCCAAGTCAATTAACCGCCGTACCCAAGGGTCTTGCACAGTACGATCCATCACACTACCCACAGAGGCTTGCACTAGGGGTAAATTAGGCAGCATTTTCAGCAAAGATGGTAAATAACGCCCTACAAGTAAAGTAATCACCTGCCAATCTGCCCTTAAAGCCAAGGATGGAATACCTTTCATGGCATCGTATAGGGGTAGCAAACGTTGCTCAAACTGCTGAAATTCTTTAGCACCTTGGGGGGTAATTTTTGCTAATTCTTGGCGGTAACCTTCAGCATTGCTATAAACAGGTAAAGAAACTTCAGGAAAGTGATAATGTCCTAAGGGATCATAACTAACAGTTGCTAAAGATTCCCCCAATACATCTAAAACCTGCTTGACAGGATTTAAACTACTGGCTGACCGATTATCGCCACTTAAACCACAATAAAATGAAGGACCAGAATCAAATTCAAATCCCCGTCGTCGGAAACTATGGGCAGCACCACCAGCAATGGTATGACTTTCACAAACAATTACCCGTTTGCCGTAACGAGCCAGCAATGCAGCCGCAGTTAGTCCACCGATACCGCTACCAATAACTATGACATCCATAAAATGATTAATAACCTGTAATTCCTTGATGGTAAACTTTCTCCCATATTTAAACCACGTCTATGTTGAAAACCATAGTTTTTGCTTACAAGTATTCAATCGGATGAGGTGGGCACGGCATGATTAAGGTTAGGGAGCAATGCAAGAATATTGTGGGTGCCGTGCCCCTACAGGGGAATTTATTGTTTGGTATTTCCTAGAGGAAAAACTCCAGTTTTCAAGATGGATGAGGTTTATCTCTAGGGTCAATCCAAAATCTAAAATCTAAAATCTAAAATTATATGGCTGAACCAATAATTGAATTAAAAGGCATTTCCAAAAGTTTTGGTAGTAATAAAGTATTAGATAATATCGATTTGCAGATTTATCGGGGTGAAGCATTGGGAATTATTGGTCCTAGTGGTACGGGTAAATCCACAATTTTAAGAATAATTGCTGGGTTAATGGAACCGGATACGGGGGAAGTTTATATCGAAGGAGTGAAGCGAGAAGGGTTAATTGAAGATGGCAAGGATACCCTGGGTATTGGTATGGTGTTTCAACAGGCGGCATTATTTGATTCCCTGACAGTGGAAGAGAATGTGGGGTTTTTACTGTATCAACATTCTAAGTTAAAGCGATCGCGCATTCGGCAGTTGGTAAATGAAAAATTAGATATGGTAGGCTTGCCAGGAACGGGAGATCTCTACCCTGCGGAACTTTCGGGGGGGATGCGAAAAAGGGTAAGCTTTGCCCGAGCAATTATGTCTAACCCAGATAATCCCCAACAAGGAACGGAAGTTTTGCTATACGATGAACCTACCGCTGGATTAGACCCCATTGCTTCTACGGTGATCGAAGATTTAATCCGTTATTTACAATCTAATCAAGGAGCCTGTAGTACCTATGCAATTGTTACCCACCAAGATAGTACCATTCGCCGTACAGCCGATAGAATAGTATTTCTCTATCAAGGTAAAGTGCAATGGCAAGGTAAGGTAAGTGAAATTGATCACACAACCCATGCTTTGATTCGACAATTTATGAGTGGGAATGTATCGGGACCAATTCAGATGGTAGGTTAGATGGCAGAAGAAGAAAAGGTAAGTAGTCCAAAAAGAAAAATCCCCTTTGTGTCTGGACGTACATTGCGGGAAGGTTCTGTGGGTTTATTGCTGTTAGTAGGACTCGGTGTACTAGGGATTATTGTCCTGTGGTTAAATCGATTTACCGCGTCTGGTAAGTCTTATACAGCGATTGTGGAATTTGCCAATGCTGGGGGGATGCAAAAGGGAGCAGTTGTCCGCTACCGAGGTGTTAAGGTGGGTCGGATTAATTCCATTCGACCAGGACCCAATAATGTGGATGTGGAAATCGAAATTTTCCAACCCGAATTAATTATTCCCAGTGATTCCACCGTAGAAGCGAACCAATCCGGGTTAATTAGCGAAAGTGTGATTGATATTACCCCCAAAAAGCCCTTTCCCCCTGGGGTGCAAGTTGCTGGTCCTGTAGATCCTAATTGCGATCGCAATTTGGTTGTTTGTAATGGTTCTCGCCTCAAGGGTGCGATCGGTATTAGTATGGATGAATTAATCCGTACCACCAGCCGTTTGGCTACGGTGTACACCGAACCCAGGTTTTATGCCAATGTTAACAATGCTTTAAAAAATACTTCCGTTGCGGCATCACAGATAGCTAAACTGAGTGGGGAACTTACCAAGCTAACTAAAACATCCCAGCAACAATTGGGTAGTTTTGCCACCGCTGCTGAATCAGTGTCACAGGCAGCAGATAAAATTAGTGCATCTAGCTCGGAAGCAGTGGATAAATTAGGGAGTACAGCCAATCAATTTGGTACTACTGCCAAGGATGTTAGTTTAACTGTTACCCAAGCCAATCAGTTGTTAAAGAATTTGGATAATTTGGTAACATCCAATCGTTCTTCCCTAGTTACAGCTTTAAACAACATCACTGCAACCAGCAATCAACTGCGTGTCAGTGTGGATCAATTATCTCCCACAGTCAGCCGATTGTCTCAAGGAGAATTAATCAAAAACTTAGAAAACCTGTCTGCAAATGCTGCTCAAGCTTCAGCAAATTTACGGGATGCAAGTAAGACCCTTAATGACCCTAATAATTTAATAGTTTTGCAAAAAACTTTAGATTCCGCACGGGTGACTTTTGAGAATACCCAAAAAATCACTTCTGATTTGGATGAACTAACGGGCAATCCTAAATTTCGCCAGAATTTACAACAGTTAGTTAATGGTTTAAGTAGCTTAGTATCTTCTACTAAACAAATAGAACAGAAGGTGCAATTTGCTACTACTTTAGAGTCAGTGAAAACCTCTGTTAATAGTTCAAATACCCCTGGTAAAAAAGGTAAAAAGACTTTTGCTAATCAACCAGAGATTAAGTTGCAAATTCCCGATACGGTGTTAAAAAACGTCACTAAACAACCTGTATCTAATGTGAAAACACCAACAGCTAAATCATCTCAAGAAAACCTATTGAAAAAATTGAGAAAATATAGACAGGAGAATTCCAAATTTTAATCAATAATCGAAACGTGTAGCGCGAGATACAAAGCAGAGCCATTGCGGTGGATGGTTCAGATCAAGTCCGCCTGATTAGCTGTGATATCAAGTCCGGGAGTAAGCCCATAATAAAATAACCTTATAACCTTTGCGTCTTTGCGTCTACCCTGCGGGAAGCCCTTCGGGTTCGCCAGTTCCTTTATGCCGGGGAACCCGTCCACCGGACTGGCTCACCGCACTCCGTGCGTAAGACTGCGTGAGTTTTATTAAGGGTATGCAAGCGGACATAATATGATATGGCAATCTGTGCAAAAACCTGAAATGAAAACTCTTGCTCTCCCTGCACCCTGCCCCCTGCCCCCTTGCAGTCCTAATGATAAGTCTTTAACCGGACGTGATATCATATCCTTGATATCCATTTTTTGGATACCTTGATGGAGTTGGGCTGATTAGGTTGTTATTGCTGGTTTTTCTGGGACAGCAACATGACCATTATGATTAGATGTGGGCATTGCTCGATCAGTTGCATCCTGAACTTCCACCACTCCCCGAAACATATTCATACCACAGTGAAAGGTGTAGTTTCCCGGTTGTTGGGGTGTGAATTCTACAGGGGTTGTTTGATTGAGCACTAAATCCACAGCTTTGTGAAAATCGGGTAACAAGACTTTTTCCAGGCAACTACTGGGATCTTTGCGAAAAAAATTCAACCGCACGGGTTTACCGGCTTGTACCACAATTCTATCCGGTGTGTAACCACCATCAACGGTAATAGTTAGTTCCTGAAGTCCATGATGAGTTTGTGCTTGCTGGACTTTGGTTTTACTAAACAAAAACCACCACATTTCTACACCAATGAGTGCTAAACCTCCTAAAGTTACTCCGATTTTTAGAGGTAAAGGTTGTTCAATGGGTTGGAATTGGCTAGGGGATTCTGGCTTAGGTGTCTTGGCAACGGTAATTTGAGAAGTTCCTAACAATAATCCCAAGCTAATGACAGTGCTGTAAATATGTTTTTTGTTGAACATTATCCAATCTACTCAACTCAACTTTAATCAGGAATCTTAGATTTATAGCAGCAAAAAATAGACCTAGGCGTGGAAATTAACTATGCGTAACCCGAAATTCTTGTAGAGACGTAAAATTTTACGTCTGTTACTCCCTTCCTAGTGTAAGATTACCCATCTCCTCTGTCTCTCTATCCTCTGCGTTCTCTGTGCCTCTGCGGTTTTTTCATCAGTAATCTTTGGGGGATAATAGTAATAATTAAACCTCAGTAAGCTTGTGGTTTAAAATTCCGCAAACGTAAGGCATTTGTGACCACGGAAACTGAACTAAACGCCATCGCTGCACCTGCAATTACTGGGTTGAGTAACCACCCGAATAAGGGGTAAAGAATTCCCGCTGCAATGGGGATACCAGAAACGTTATAAATATAAGCAAAGAAGAGATTTTGACGTATATTTCCCATGGTGGCATGACTGAGTTGAATGGCTGTGACAATGCCCCTTAAATCCCCAGAAATCAAAGTGACATCGCTTGCTGCCATTGCCACATCTGTTCCTGTACCAATGGCAATACCTACGTCTGCTTGGGCTAAGGCTGGGGCATCGTTGATACCATCTCCTACCATGGCGACAATTTTCCCTTCTGTTTGCAAGGCTTTCACCTGGGCTGCTTTTTGGTCTGGTCTAACTTCGGCAAATACTCTCTTGATACCCACCTCACGGGCGATCGCTTCCGCAGTTTGACGGTTGTCTCCCGTTAACATTGCTACTTCTAAACCCATTTTTTGTAATCTGGCGATCGCTTCTACGGAGGATTGCTTAACAGCATCTGCAATCCCTATCAATCCTTCGACTTGTCCATCTACCACTATCCAAGCTGTAGTTTTCGCCTCTGCTTCCCACCTCTGACACTGGGATTGTAAGGATTGAGTATCAATGCCCAAAGCATCCATCCAACGCTGAGTGCCAATTTGTACCAAGCGTTCGCCTACCATTCCTTGCACCCCCATCCCTGCCACCGCTGCAAAGTTTTGTACGTCGGGAAGGGGCTGTTGTACTCCCTGGGATTCGCCATAGCGAACCACAGCTTCTGCTAGGGGGTGTTCGGAATTACGTTCCACTGCGGCAGTCAAGCGCAAGAGTTGGATTTCATTACCATTGGCAGTGCCTCTAACAGTCGCGTAGTTAGTAACACTGGGTTTGCCTTGGGTAATAGTGCCCGTTTTATCCAGGATAATTGCCTGAATTTTGTGTGCCAATTCCAAACTGTCAGCACCCTTAATTAAAATGCCATTTTCTGCCCCCTTACCAGTCCCCACCATAATTGAGGTGGGTGTTGCCAAACCCAGGGCACAAGGACAGGCGATAATTAATACTCCCACAGTAGTAATCATTGCCAGGGTAACGTTACCCATAAAATTAAACCAGATGACAAAGGTAGTAATGGCGATCGCAATTACCCCTGGTACAAACCATCCCGTCACCCGATCTGCTAATTGTTGAATGGGGGCTTTACTTCCTTGAGCATCTTGAACCAATTTAACAATCTGGGCTAATACTGTATCCTTGCCGACTTTGGTAGCTTTAAATCTAAAACTTCCCGTTTTATTGATTGTTGCTCCAATTACCTCATCTCCAGCTTGTTTTTTAACAGGAATTGGTTCACCTGTCACCATTGATTCATCAATGGCAGATTCCCCTGCAACCACTTCTCCATCTACAGGAATTTTTTCTCCCGGACGAACAACAATTACATCTTCTACTACTACTTCTTGAATGGGAATATCTATCTCTTGTCCATTACGAACTACCCTAGCGGTTTTTGCCTGTAAACCCATCAATTTACGAATAGCTTCTGAAGTTTGCCCCTTAGCTCGATTTTCTAGTAATCTTCCCAACAGAACAAGAGTAATTACCACGGAAGCCACTTCATAATAAACAGCTGCTTGAATCCCTTGAGATTCTAAAACTTGGGGAAATGCAGTTGCAAATAAAGAATATAAATAGGCTACACCAGTCCCTAAAGCCACTAAAGTATTCATGTCAGCAGCATGACGTTTGAATGCTTTCCACCCTCCCACAAAAAAGGTTTTACCAACCCAAAACAGTACTGGTGTGACTAAAACGAACTGTACCCAAGAATTCTGTAACCATGCAGGAACCCAAGAGATTTCCATACCTATCATCATGGGCAGCATACCAATCACTAACAAGATGCTAATGATGGAACCCACCATGAGTTTACGAGTTATCTCTTTTTCTTCAGCAACTCTGGCTTTTTTCTCCGCATCTTCTGATTCTGTACCCATTTCTTGTATGGGTTGGGCATGATAACCAGCATCAACTACAGCTTGCTGGATGGTCTTGAGATTAGTTTGCTGGGGATTGTACTTAACTGTAGCTTGTTCTACACCAAAGTTAACATTGCACTCAATCACCCCTGGAACAGCTTGAATTGACTGTTCAATAGTCCGGGCACAAGAGGCACAACTCATGCCTTGCAATTGGAGATGGCTGGTTTCCATAGCTAAATCCCCTGCTGGTTATAGTTCAATGAATAATGTTCGATTTAACTAACTTTCTTGGCATATAGAAAGCTGATATCTCTACTATTCACGTTCCCAGAAAAAAATGAAATGAAGATGAAATGAACTTGGCACTTAATAAATAGTTACCATTGCCCTACTTGGCAGATGGAGAAACTGTATTGTTTGTCTGCTTCTGTATAAAACAGTAATTGCAAATTAAAAAGTTACTAATGAGTTGCAAAACAAATACATAATTTCATGTTGATTTCATTTTCAAAGGTAATACTTATAGATGAAAAAGGAATAATTCACCATATATTTCCCTGACTCAATATTAACTCTTTAGCAAACTAGAGAGTTTAAGATCGAGTCAAAATTACTATGAGGTCAAAATTATATGTGGAAATCATATTTTAAATGGTTGTTGCCCTTGGCTGGTGTTGCTGTGGTGGGAGTCGCAGGATTATTCTATTGGCTTCCAGGCACGGAAAATAATACTCAAACCGTTGCTAGCGACTCTAAAGCAATTGCTATGACTACTGTATGGGATAAGGAAACAGAACCATCTTATTCAGGAGTAAAAGAAGTTACCGTTTATCGCAGTCCTTCTTGTGGTTGCTGTGGCGAATGGGTGAAACATATGCAAAAGCACGGTTTTAAAATTATAGATAATAAAACCGAAGACATGGAAGCAATAAAGCAAAAGCATAATGTACCTCAACAATTAGCATCTTGTCACACCGCAATTATTGACGGTTATGTGATGGAAGGACACATAAGCGCCGATGACATTAAACGTTTTCTGGCTTCTAAGCCCAAGCAAATAGGTTTAGCAGTACCAGGAATGTCTTTAGGAACTCCAGGAATGGAAGCCGGAAGTAGAAAACAACCTTTTACCGTAGCCTCTTTTAATAAAGATGGGGAAGTTCAAGTTTTCAAAGAATATCAATCTTACTAAGGTTGAGAAAACAAGTTAGGAGTTAGGAGGCGCGGAGTGAGGAGTTAGAAGTGAGGAGTGTACGCCGGAGGCGTTCCCGCAGGGTGGAGTTAAAAATCAAGAGTAATTAGGAATTTATGAAAAAGATTAATCGCCGTCAGTTTATCGCCTTGGCTGGTGCTGGTGCTGGAGGTGCTTTTATTCTTAGTCAGCTATGGGAAAGAGGTAACTCTTCTCAAATTTCATTAAAACCAGCAATCAATCTACCTAAGCTGCACAAAAGTAATAATGGTTTATTGTCACTTAATTTAGAAGCGAGTTATAGTTCTGTTAAATTAGGCAACCAACAGGCATATCTATTAGCTTACAACGGACAAGTACCCGCGCCGCGCTTGGAAGCAAATCCTGGTGATACAGTCCGGATTCGTTTTACTAATAACCTGGCAAATCCCACAAATCTACACCAGCACGGACTGCATATTCCTCCTACAGGTAGAGCTGATAATGTGTTTCTCAACATTCAGCCTAGAGAGAAATTTAATTACGAATTTACCATCCCTAAAAATCATCCTGCGGGTATTTTCTGGTATCATCCCCATCGTCATGGCTTAGTTGCAGAACAGTTGTTTGGTGGTTTGGCGGGTTTATTTGTGGTGCGGGGTGATTTGGATGAAATTCCCGAAATTAAAGCCGCCAAAGAAGAATTTCTGGTACTGCAAGATTTTGCTCTCGATGGGGAAGGAAGGTTGATTGATTCTTCAGCACATATGTCGATTATGACAGGAAGGGAAGGAGATTTAATCACAATCAATGGTAAACCAGAACCCTCTTTTTCCTTACCTGCAAAAGGGTTGTTACGTTGGCGAATTGTCAATGCTTCCCCTTCCCGATTTTATCGATTGTCTTTGGAAAATCATCCTTTTTATCTAATTGCTATCGATGGAAATACATTAGCCGCACCCGTTGAAGTGAGAGAATTGTTACTGACTCCAGGACAAAGAGTAGAAGTCTTGATTAGAGGGGATAAAGAACC
>JASJCJ010000168.1 GCA_030066045.1 Calothrix sp. MO_167.B12 | reverse complement strand
CGGAGACCAAGCCATATTTCTCAAACGGGAAGTGTTTCAAGCCGTTGGTGGTTTTCCCGAATTGCCAATTATGGAAGATTTTGAGTTGATACGTCAGTTAAAGCGTCAAGGAAGAATTGTTACCCTACCAGCACCAGTGATAACATCAGCACGACGCTGGCTAAAAAAGGGAGTTTGGCAAACAACTTTAATCAATCAAGTAGTAATTGTGGCTTACTTTCTTGATGTTTCCCCTGAGCGTATTCGCCGGTGGTATCGGCGGGGAAAACTTTAGTCTACCAAATCGAATGTGGGATGGAGCGAAACCCTGATTTTGATGGATATTCGACGTAACGGTAATCTTCAGCGGCGCGAGACCATCTTACGGGAAAAGCAGATCGTTTCGTTTTCGCGTCCGCCTGCAAGAAATTGTTAGGCAGGGCAAAGTATAGGAACGTTGGGTTCTATCGCTAGGGCGTGTTTTCAAAGTCGCCGTCACCCTGGAAGGGTGGGGCTTGTCGTACCAAGCCCACCTACGTGGGCTAGGAAAATCAAGGTTCTGAGCCTGGGTCGGCAGGCTTTGATCGTATAGCCCCACCATGCGCGGGTGAGGGATTTTGGGGTTTGAAAACACGCCCTAACCCAACATTCCCATATCGCAGATCGGAGCTTATAAAGTTCCAATTAGAGCGTGACCATCACTTTCATGAAACTCAAAATATGCATTGTTGGTTTGTAAAACCGTAACAATTGCATCCCAAGCATTTATCTTAAAGTAGACATCATATATATTCTGGCCAGAACGCTGTTGACTTTGACCAAGAGCAGCTCCTTCTGGCGCAAAATAAATAAAGGCATTACCAAACTCTCCCGACAATGTCATCGTGCGAATATACCGGTCCGCAGTTGGAGAATTCGGACTCCATACGCTAAGGGAATAACTCTGAACAGGTTTTTTGAAAGACATAATACAAGACCTCACTTTGAAAGATACTGGCAGTATGAATCTTGAACAAAGAACTAAACAATCGACAGTCCGTCTAGTGGACTGGCAAGCTAGGGCAAACAGAATGTCGTACTCCGAAAACTTACACATCTATCAGGATAAATGATCCCCCAAAATCAGACCAACAAACTTAACACAACGTAAAACTCATACTATACAGACAATTTCCGATAATTACCCAAATTGGGGCGGATATTAATAACTTTTCTGGCTATCATCCTTTTTCGGGTAATAGATAGAATTATTCCCCATATCTACACACCTTTTGACGTAAATACAAGCTTTTCAGTTCTTACTCGCTGATATAGATAATTGTTCGGCATAATATCTAAATTAGGACATTAGACGGAATTTTTCAGGATATTCTTCCCATGAAACAGTGCCCGAAGAAATTGATGGAACAGGTGCAAGATGCCATTCGGGTTAAACATTATTTATACAAAACAGAAAAAAGTTATGTTGGCTGGATTAGACGCTATATCTTCTCCTATCATCACCTACAACTCAAGCTATACCAAAGTTAGTCACCTTTGAGAAATTTGCGATACGCAAAGCGTCAAGCCTCCGGCTTATCGCTTGCGCTGGCTTCGAGGTTCGCGTAGCGGTTCTGAAAGAACATCGCCCTACTCTACCCTTTGAGAACGCCTCCGGTGTTTGTGATCGCTACATATCATTAAACAGTCCTATTGCTAGCTAACGCTGTGCTTTACGTCAAATTTAGAACGTAGGGGAAAATTTGTCCTACAACAGCAACTTGTTAGCTATTAAATGCCAAAATACTCAGCATATTCCGATACAATTGAACAACTTCATTTTTACCGCCATGTTCTATAAATCGATCAAAACCTGGGGCTGAATTGGCTTCAATCAACCAGAATTGACCAGATTTATCTATAGCAATATCGAGGCCACAAAATGGAATAAGCAATTTGCTAAACAAAGAAGAGCAGAACACCTTTAAATCTTCAATTAATTGAGTATCAGTTATAAGTTCAGCCCTTGCCCCTTCCCAGTGTAAAGGACTCAAGTTACCAGTATATTGTGCATCATCAAGGACTTTTTTATAGGAAAACTGATATTCTCCATTAAGAAATATAACCCTAAATTCTGACTCAATATTAATAAACTCCTGTGCTAAGCATACATAATCGAAAGAAGCACTATTCATATTAAAAATATCTATAATGCTTTTTTCTAGATATCTTCTAGAGCAAACTTTAAATACATTATTTCCTAGAGACCCCCTATTTCTTTTAACTATTAGAGGATAGTTGTGCTCACTTTCAATAGCTTCAATTATTTCAAA
Organism: Calothrix sp. MO_167.B12; assembly: GCA_030066045.1. GTDB lineage: Bacteria > Cyanobacteriota > Cyanobacteriia > Cyanobacteriales > Nostocaceae > Calothrix_A. Next base: position 17,578 of record JASJCJ010000168.1, on the reverse strand, counting down.
TACTGTCTTTCGCTTGAGATATTTGTGGTACTTTTCATTACTATAAGGGTTAAGAAAAGAACAAGTTACTGGCATTTTTATGACATTTTTGTAAAACGAATAAAAATAATCTTTATCTTGGCATAACTGCATAATTGATTGAGGGTTAAGCGGAGTAGTCCAATTTACAAATAAATATCTATTCTCTCCAATTTTTACGGTTATAAGATTTCCTGTTGCATGATGTACTTTGTGGGGAATACCCTCTATCTCACATGCTGATTTAATTGCTGCAATATTTTTGTTCATGATTCACTCTATAACTAATCTGTTAAGCATCTAAATTTATACATAAAGCAGGCAGGATGCCTGCACTACAATCACCTAATTTTTTTACTTTATACAATTTAGCTGCGTATTAACTCAACACCCCGCATCAAGGGTACAATGTGCGCGTAGCGGGCATTGCGTCCGACTGCACGCGCTTGTTATGCGCGACATATTTTGCAGTTGGTATCTTCGGAGAAAATTTAGGGAAGATTAAGCTATTTCTCATCTAAGTGGCATATCTTAGTGACAGATAGTTAAGGTGAATCAGAAATTTGAATTGGACACCAACAATGGGCAAACAGCACAAACGCCAATTAAATACAAAAATCAAACTGTTGTTGACGGTTTGTCTCATTGCCATCCTCATAGTTGCTGGTAAACAATTTAACTTACACCAACTCTTACATACCTCAATGGCTTGGGTGGAAAACCTGGGTATTTTTGGACCGATCGCTTTTATTGTAATTTATAATTTAGCAACTTTACTATTTATACCTGGTTCCATACTCACCCTCAAAGGAGGTTGTTTATTTGGCTGGTTTTGGGGTTCAGTATATGTGTTAGGTGCTGCAACCTTAGGAGCAATTATCGCTTTTCTCATTGGGCGTTACTGTTCTCGGAATTGGGTAGCTCGAACAATTGGCAGAAACCCCAATTTTAAAGCCATAGATAGGGCTTTAGGGAAGGAAGGATTCAAAATAGTCCTTTTAACTCGCCTATCTCCAGTTTTCCCGTTCAATTTGTTAAATTATGGCTTCGGAGTCACCCAGGTTTCCCTCAAAGACTATATTTTCGGTTCTATTGGCATAATTCCAGGTACGGTAATGTATGTTTACATGGGTTCCTTGGTAACTGATGTTGCCATGCTCAATAGTGGCTATCAACTCAGCACCCCAGAAGCTCAAATTGCTACATGGGTGATGCGTTTAATTGGTTTAATTGCTACAGTTGCAGTCACCATTTACATTACCAGAGTGGCACAGCGAGCTTTAAAGCAAAATGTAGCCACCGCAGAGATTGGGGAAAAAACTAAAAGCTATCACTAATCAAAAAATTATTACATTTGTATACACTATCTCTGGCTATGAATAACCAACTAATATTGCATCCTTCCCGTGCCACAAGAGAATCCCCTCGCCACACTAAAAACTGGAAACATTTTTGGCGACTGGGTATATTAGGTTTGCTGGGGTTTAGTATAGCGTTGTTATTACATACAGATCCAGCATTAGCACAGGGAACAAACACCCCCGGATTGAATCTCAAGGAATTGTTACAGGCATGGTTACTTAATGCCTTAGAATGGATTGATAGCTTGGGTACAGTCAGTGCGATCGCATTTATTATTATTTATATTGTTGCCGCAGTAGCTTTCTTACCAGGCTCCATTCTCACCCTTGGTGCTGGTGTGGTTTTTGGGGTGGGTTTCGGTTCCGTTTATGTATTTGTGGGCGCAACCATTGGCGCGACAGCTGCTTTTTTGGTAGGGCGTTATTTAGCTAGGGGTTGGGTTGCTCAGAAAATTGCTGGTAATACTAAATTTCGTGCAATTGATGAGGCTGTGGGGAGAGAAGGTTTAAAAATTGTCTTACTTACCCGCCTTTCTCCAATTTTTCCCTTTAACTTGCTCAACTATGCCTATGGTTTGACTGGAGTTTCCCTCAAAGACTACTTCTTCGGCTCTGTGGGCATGATTCCTGGCACAATCATGTATGTTTACATTGGTTCCTTGGCTGGTAGTTTAGCCACCATTGGTACAGGTAATCAACCTAGTAACCCCACTGTAGAATGGGCAATTCGCATCATTGGTTTTATTGCTACGGTTGCTGTAACTGTTTATGTTACCAAAATTGCTAGGAAGGCTTTGGAAGCATCAACGGAAGTATCTAGGGTTGATAGTTGATAGTTGTTAGTTGTTAGTTGATGGTTGTTAGTTGACGGTTTAATTCCTTCACTCCCTCACTCCATCACTCCCTCACTCCCTCACTCCCTCACTCCTACTCTACTCTTCGAGAAGCCACTGCGTGTCTACGAGAAGCCGCTCCGCGTCTACACTCCCCTGCTCCGGGAGCGTCCCCTAAACTCACAATAAAGTCTAATTTAAAATCCAAAATCATATCAGGAATAGCAGATGTCTAACTCAGGATTCGAGAGAGTTTCATTTCCACCGATGGATGAGCATAATCAAAAATTGATTTCCTATGTCCATCCACCAGATTGGGTCAATCCTAAACCTGCTGATTGTTATGATTTAGTGGTAATTGGTGCTGGTACTGCGGGATTAGTTGTCGCAGCAGGTGCAGCTGGTATGGGTTTGGGTTTAAAGGTAGCCTTAATTGAAAAGCATCTCATGGGTGGGGATTGCTTAAATGTGGGTTGTGTCCCTTCCAAATGCGTGATTCGTTCCTCCCGTGTGGTAGCTGATATTCGCGATGCAGCACCATTTGGAATTCATCCCCCAGAACATATTGAAGTGGATTTCCCCGCTGTGATGGAAAGAATGCGGCGATTAAGGGCGGGTATTAGTCATGTAGATTCTGCACCCCGATTTCAAAATTTGGGAGTTGATGTTTTCTTAGGGGAAGGTAGGTTTGAGGAAAATGGTACTGTAACAGTTGGCGAATGCACTCTACACTACAAAAAGGCGGTAATTGCCACCGGCGCCAGAGCTTTACGTCCTTCTATCCCTGGTATAGAAGAAGCAGGATATTTAACTAATGAAACAGTATTTTCACTTATTCAAAAACCCCAACGATTAGCGGTAATTGGCGGAGGTCCTATTGGTAGTGAGTTGGCGCAGGCTTTCCGACGGCTGGGTTGTGAGGTTGTATTGTTCCATCGCGGTTCCCATATCCTCAATAAAGAAGATGCGGATGCAGCAGAGATTGTGCAGAAAGTCTTTCAACGGGAAGGCATTCGCCTAGTATTGGGTTGCAATTTGGAGCAGGTAGAAACAGTAGGTGATGGCAAAAGAATTTACTTTAGCTGCAATGGTAATCGGGATTCTGTCACCGTAGATGAAATTTTGGTAGGTGCGGGGCGAGTGCCTAATGTAGACGGGTTAAATTTAGATGCAGTGGGTGTTAAATATGACCGAAGAAAGGGCGTACAAGTAAATGATTATTTGCAAACCAGCAATCCCAAAATATATGCAGCTGGGGATATTTGCATGAATTGGAAGTTTACCCATGCGGCAGATGCGGCGGCAAGAATTGTAATAAAAAATACTCTCTTTTCTCCCTTCGGTTTGGGGCGTTATAAACTCAGTGGTTTAGTTATGCCTTGGGTAACATTTACTGAACCCGAAATTGCCCATGTGGGGATGTACGAAAAACAAGCACAGGAAATGGGTATAGATATTAATACTATTAAAATAGATTTTAGCCATGTTGACAGAGCGATCGCAGATGGAGAAACGGAAGGTTTTGTGAAGATTATCCACAGAAAGGGTGGAGACGAAATTCTTGGTGCCACCATAGTCGCCCGCCATGCAGGGGAAATGATTTCGGAAATCACCACAGCAATTGTGAATAAGATTGGTTTGAGTAAGCTCAGTAGTGTGATTCATCCCTATCCTACCCAAGCTGAAGCCATTAAGAAAGCAGCAGATGCCTATCGTCGGACATTATTGACACCCACAAGCAAGAAATTCTTGGGATTTTTAACCAAGTTTTCATGACAAGTGGCAAATAGAGGTTTAATTAATAATACGTGAGTTCGGAGTTCGGAGTTCGGAGTTCGGAGTTAAAATTTACCTGAGTTCTGTCGAACTCACACTGATTTACTAAGTTTAGGTTAATTGTTGAGTTTATTCTCAACTATTTGGGAAGTGACTCCTCACTTGAATTGTACAAATCCTTGATTCATAAGGGTTTTAGCATCAAAATTTCGTCGAACTCACGTTAATAATATACAAACATTCATAGTAGGGGCAGGGCATCGGCAATATTTCCCAGATGCCAAAATCTGAATGTTGCTGTGCCCACAACCGATTATTTATCCAGATGCCAAAATCTGAATGTCACCGTGCCTACAAAATTCCCAAATATGCAAGTTAAATGTGGAACATTTTATTATTAATGCCGTGCAGCTATGGTTGCACATACTGGAAAGCACTACCAGTGAGATTCAAACTATTCACATCTTCAAAGATTGCCACTAAATCTCCATTACGTGAGAGGAACATATCACTACCCTGCTGCTGTGTCTGGTAGTCGCTGGCAATACCATAAAGCTGCACCACATCTTCGCTCCCATTGAAGTCACTAATCGCAGCATAATCTTGGTTGCCTTGAGTTGCGTAATATGCTTGTGTTACATCCCCGAAGACAAAAGTATCTGCACCATCACCACCTGTAAGGAGATCATGCTCAAAATAACCAGCCGCAGCAGCATCAGTACCGTTGATGACATCATCTCCTGCACCACCTTGAATATTGTCATTGCCGCTACCGCCTGTGAGTTGGTCGTTGCCTGGTTCGGATGTCAAATTAATGGTAGTGTTCAGTTGTTCAAACACCACATTGGCACTAGTAGATGGGTTTGTGGGGAGTTGAGAAATCTCTATGGCACTCAGTTGTTGGTCATAGAGGCGCACATCTTTGAGAGTACCGGCGAAATAATCTCTTAAGTTATTGGCTGTCAGATCGCTGCTCATCGATTGACTTGCTCCTAAAACAATAGGCTCATAGTTGCCAATACCCCCAGAACTCGTACCTAGTCCCCCCGTATAGCTGCTCGTATCAACAAGGATTCCATCGAGCCATAACTCTAAACCACGAGAGCCAAATGCGATCGCTACATTATATTCTTGATCTGAATTTACAGAAGTTTGAATTATGTAATCTGAGTTAACACTTTGCAAACGGACAATGAGTTGTTCATTCTCCAGGTATACAGTCAAGTGCCCGCCATCATCGTAACCCCCTGAGTCTTTAGAAAAAAGCCCTTGTTTTTGAGAGGCATCATTAGTTTGGAAACTAAAGCTCAAGGTGCCATTATTCAATAGCATTTCAGAGGTGTGATTGAAGGTGAGAGCATCATCTGCGTCAAAGGTGACAGAAGTTGCTTCTTGATTAACAGTGGCTACAACATAATCATCACCGAAGATCACATCATTACCAGAATTACCGTAAATCCTATCATCATCGGCTCCACCTACCAGGATATCGTTACCACTAGCAACAGACCAGTCAATTTCGATGATGCCACGGAATGTATCATTGTACCTTCTATCATCCCACTTATCACTATTACTGAAGCGGTTTATAACTCCATAATGGTCTAACCCGCCCGAATTATTAGGTTCGCCGGGTTCCCAATTTGTATATGTTACGTGCTCACCGCTAGCCCATTTCCATACTCCCTCTTGTTGGCTATCTGTAAAACCAATCCATAACCATTCACTAGTACCAAAAGTACTTTTTAGCCAAGCATCTTCAGCTGCATCATTGATAGTAACTAAGTTACCGCCCAGACTTTCAGATTCTGCTTGAGCCTGTTCCCAATTTCCTACCGTACTGAGAATGTAAGTACTTTGACCATAAGTATAGTAGGTATAACCCTCGGGAATTACAGGGTTAACACTACCATCATCAAATTCATCTTCACCGTAAATGACATCGTTACCAACATCACCAAAGATGATGTCACCGCCACTACCACCCCTAAGGATATCGCTATTGTCTGACAATTGTAGTTCGGGGGCTGCCACAGGCACAAATTCAATATAATCAATGTGAGCATATTCAAATCCATCCCCAATTCCTTGCAGAAAAATCTCATCGCCCTCTTTGACTACAATGCCACTAGCAACAGTACGGGTAACAAAATTCTCAGTTCCAGGTAAGTTTGTACCCAAGTCTTGGTCGAGTAGCCATGTATCTTCCACTCCAGCAACTTTCACGGTAATTTCGGATACACCATCGTTTTCATCGTAGTAGCCAACGACCACATCGTAGAATCCCGTAGCACCAGTAAAGTTAGTAATTGCAGTTCCAGTAGCACCAGCAGAACCTATTTTAATCAAACTACCACCAGAGGCAAAAGTTTGGTCTTCCATTTGGTAGTCGCCACCCAAAGTCATCGCCTCAGCTTCAAATTTGACTGTACTGATTGTGGCAGAATTATTGGTGGAATTGTCGATGGAAGAACTGTCTGGTGTTGGGGAGTCAACACGCACAAATTCTACATAGTCTACCCGCACATAGTTATCATCATCGCCAGCATAAGCTTGGATTTCAATGACATCACCAGGATTGAATGTTAAGTCTGTGTCCACAACTCTGATCTGGGTTGCACTTCCACTGACCCACCAGCTATCTAATGATACCCCGCCAACCCTTACACTGAGTTGGGGACTCTGATCATCATCATCTCCCCCACCAGAATAAGCAATTACCAGATTATAAGTACCCGCATCCCCATTAAAAGTGGTGCTGGCTGTGCCACTAGAATTGGTACGAATGACATTACCACCAGAAGCAGAACTCCTGACCTCTGTGTAGTAGTTACCCGATAGAGTCATGTCCTCCGCTTCAACGACGATGGAAGGATTATCCAAAACAACATTGTTACCGTTGCTACTAGTAGAAGAAGTATCAGTACTTGTGTTTTCACTACCAGTATTACTAGTATTACCGCTAGAATCGACACCAAAGTGATTTCTCAGATGGTTGAGGTCAAACTCAATGGCACTAATTGTTTGCTCAGAGTAGCTGTCCCCAAATATTATGTCATTACCACTACCCCCATCAATCATATCCTTGCCATCTTCACCCACCAGCAAGTCATCCCCAGTTTCACCTTCGATGAGGTCATCCCCCCCACCGCCAAACACAGCATCATCACCGATTCCAGCTACGAGAAAGTCTTTACCCTCTCCTCCAGAAAGGAAATCATCTCCAGCACCACCCCAGATAACATCTGCACCAGCTTCGCCGTAAATGGCATCCTTACCATTTTCCCCGGAAAGAAAGTCATCTCCGATGCCACCATAGATTTTGTCATTACCGTTGTAACCAAAAATGGTGTCATTACCGCCATCACCTTTGAGGGTATCATCGCCATCACCACCATCAATTAGGTCATCGCCATCCCCACCACTGATATCATCAGCACCGATAAAACCACCAAAAATGTCATCAGTGTCATCACCAGTTTTCGTATTGATAGTGGTAGCAGGAGCCTCTGGACTTCCTGGCAGCACTATGATAATTACCGTAGTTGAGTCGATAGAACTATGGAATAATTGCTGTTGCCACCAATTACCACCATCATTGCCATCGCCATTGCCATCGCCATTGCCATCGCCATTGCCATCGCCATTGCCATTACCACCACTATCCCACGACCAACGGAATAATTGTTGTTGCCACCAACTACCACCATCATTGCCATCGCCATTGCCATCGCCATTGCCATCGCCATTGCCACCACCATCCCACGACCAATGGAATAATTCCCGCCACCAAGTGCCTAGGGTATTGAACCACGAATTGTAAACGGACTGCCACATCTCTATAGATCCGAGATTATTCCCCAGATCATTGCTGTTGCCATTACTATTATCCAGCCACCATTGTTGAAAGGCATCTATAGCTTTCGGGGTAGTATCTGTAGTGCTGGTGTCTGTAGTGCTGGTATCTGTAGTACTGGTGTCTGTAGTACTGGTATCTGTAGTGCTGGTATCTGTAGTGCTGGTATCTGTAGTGCTGGTATCTGTAGTGCTGGTATCTGTAGTACTGGTATCTGTAGTACTGGTATCTGTAGTGCTGGTATCTGTAGTACTGGTATCTGTAGTACTGGTATCTGTAGTACTGGTATCTGTAGTACTGGTATCTGTAGTACTGGTATCTGTAGTACTGGTATCTGTAGTACTGGTATCTGTAGTACTGGTATCTGTAGTGCTGGTATCTGTAGTGCTAGCCAACAGAGAATCAATAAACTCAGCAGAGAGATTTTCCTCAATCCAGCTTACCGTTACCCCCAGTTTGTCTGCTAATTGCACCTTGGCATCTTCTAGTAAAGATGGTAAATCAACTTGCCAACTACCATCTTCTGCCCATCCTGCCTCTGGATTCACATCGTAGCCCAACAAATCCATAGCTTGGACATCCAACTCAGATACTTCTGCCCTCTCCCTATACCACAGGGTGGGGTCCATAACTCCCAAGGCATTATAACGGCGCTCCCAGTGACTGGCTTGATAATCTAAATCTGTGCCTTGTGACAATTTAGCGATGATAGTATTTCCACCATCAATGCTAAACAAGTTCCCAGATAAATCAGCAGTGCCACTGTCTTCTGAGAAGCGGAATAAATCAAAGGGAGTGAAGTTACTCAGTTGTTCTGACCCTGAGTGCAGGGTATTTTGTTCTAGAGTATAATCCAGACCACTGACAAAGCCCATTACGTGCCCTGTTTCGTGCAATGCCACACTCAACAAATCCACGGTTTCTGCTCCAGCTTCACCAGTTCTTAAGTAGTCATAATCCCAGGTAAAGTTATCATTCAAGACGATGTTACCATCAGTGGCATTTGGGTCTACCAAGTCTCTAGTCCATGTACCTTTATCCTGGACGAAGACTGCGGTTAGTTGCTCTTGATTCTGCTGTAACTGCTGGTTTATATACTGGGTTTCGTAACTGTCTAATTCCAGAACTAATTGGGCAGCTAAGTCCCTGGCTGCTTGTAAACTGTTGTCTAAGTCCTGGGCAAGGGTTTGGGCTGTGGTGGCATCTTTGTATTGGATGACACTGGCATCTAAAACTAAGGTTCCTTGGAGATACTGGTCTAATTGTGCATATCCATCACTGGTGAGGATGTTTTGCCATAATTTCTGATCTAGGGTTGTGTCTATCGACGTTTTCAGGTTGTTGGCTGTGTTATGGGCTGAATGCCCTTCATCGCCCAACTTCTGAACTAATTTATTGATCAACTGTTGCAGATTCAACAGGTCTGATATTTCATCCAAATCCAAATCCAAGGCTTCATCCATGCCTAGGGCTTTCATTTGGGCGGAGGTAAGCAGAATTTGGCTATTACCGTCAATCACCTGACCATTGTAGAGAAAGTCTACGGTGTTGCCATCTTGGAGATAGTAATACACCTGTTGGTCATCAGCGGAGGTGATGTCGCTTTGTAGGTATTCTTGATAGATGCCATAGTTTTGCTCGTGCATCACTGGCAATGCACCACCAATCACGTTTTCTCCCAGACTGTTACTCAAACTAACGTTGATGTTGATTTGAATCTCATCTGTGATGTACTGACCCCAAATTAGCCCTGCTAACTCGAAGCTTAACATCTCCTCGATAGACATATCTAGGGAGTATTGGTAGTGAAAGATTGCCATATATTTAATCCTTTAATCCTTTTGTAACTAACCTCAGTAGATGGAAAATTTTTCCAGAACCCTTACCAGCCGTCCATTAGAATGTGGGAAACACAATTTGCCAGAATGCTGTTATAGTCTGTTTTTCAAGGAAAGGGCATCGTTAGTAAGTATTATGTTTGCAGGCAATGCACACTAAATATGTTTCTCCCTAAACTGTCTAAGCTCAAGTATAAGGATTGCGGTAGTATGCTCTAACCCCTGAAATAAATACCAAAGGCTGCATATTTAACCGCTATTACCATTAAATCCTCTGTTCAATGAAAAATAGGTGAATTTAATATCAATTTTCTCTAAAGACTTTTAAATATACTTGACAAACCTCTATGTATTTGTACTAGTGGTCTGTCCCATTAATTTTGATAGTTTATTGTAGTGCGCGCCGGACAGCCCGCTTTTTGTCAACAGGGAGCGAGACGCTCCCACTACATTTTTTACCCTTCAGAACTTGTGGGACAAAGCACTAGTTGAATAAAAAAATGCCCTAACCTAATGTTTATGAGGGCACGTCGTGCATAATATTGGTGGCGATCCAGTTATGTTGTTAGTGCCGTGTCCCTAGAGTAATGGGGGTTTAAAAAATCATGTTTGGATGCAACAATTTATAGCCTGCATCTTTGATTTTTTGATTAGATACATTTACATTATATTTTCGCTGACTAGTCTGGCTAGAGTCCCAAATTACCCGGGATAAATTGTGTTGTTCGCAAACTTGTTCAATTACTTCCCTATTTGTCAAATTGGCATCATCAACTAGGTTATATATACCTTGTAAACGTTGATGGCGAGCAAATTCAATCCCGCCGACAATATCATCTAAATGAATCCAATTGGCTGGCTCTTTTCCAGTTCCAGGACGAGTTTTACCTGCTACCCGACTATATATTTTCGCTAGCTCTCTTCCAGGACCATAAATACCGCCCAAGCGTAATACACAAACATTAAGTTTCTCATTAGATGCTGTCAGCAATATTTCTTCTGTTTCCCTGAGAATTTTATTTGTAGAACTAGCAGGTACAGTAGGAGTTTGTTCATCTACAATGGTACCATTTCTATTACCGTATACGGAGCAACTACTGGTGTATATTAGTTGCTTGAGTGTGGAATTTTCTTTCAACACCGAAACTAAGTTTTTGGCAGTGTCTAGATATGCTTTTTCATAGTCACCCAATCTTTTAGAACTAATACTTAAAAGTGCAACATCCTGATTTTTTAAGACTGATTTTAACCCCACCGGGTCATTACCTTTAACAACTAACACCTTTAGGGATACCGCTTGTAATTCAGGTATCCGTTCGGGTGTTGTCGTAGTTGCAGTTACCATAAAAGACATTCGATGGTGCCAATATTGGGCAACTGCATAGCCCACATAACCACAACCAATAATTGTAATATTCATTATGTGATGAACCTAAAAAGTTTATCTCAGAAACAGGTTTGTGGGATTGACCAAAAAATAGACTGGATATAACCCCCATATTTATCCGTGGAGAGTCAAAAATTTTTTGGTGAGCTTCATTAGCCCTTCGATTTATCGATGGGGTAACTGATAACTGATAACTGAAATGATACACCCAATATTTTCAATAACAACAAACAATTATTAGTTACTGCTGTTTAGGTGTTACTACTTGACTAGCTGCCGATTTTGCTGGTTTTGCTTGGGGTTGTGGGGGTTTTTTCTTCCTTGCTTCTGCTAATTTTAGCTCCTTGTCCTCAATTGCTAAAAGTTCGGGGATCGTGACAAAACTGTAACCTTGCTGCTTTAATTTTTTGATTATGGGGACTAGAGATGCCACTGTACTGGAGCGGTTACCGCCACCATCATGCAATAATACAATACCACCTGGTGTTGATTGTTTCACCACCCTATTGGTTAAAGTTGGCACAGAAGGACGCTTATAATCAATAGAGTCAGCAGACCACATGACTACAGTATAGTTTTTCTTTCTGGCATAAGCGGCTAAACCGTTATGTAGCATACCTCCAGGAGGACGGAATAAAGTAGTTTTTGCCCCTGTTATTTTATAAATTAGGTCTGAAGTGCGATCGATTTCAAAAGCAGCAGCTTGAGGGTTAAAATAGTGATACCTGTGATTCCAAGTATGGTTAGCTATTACGTGACCGTCAGTAACAATACGCTTTCCAATATCAGGATTATTTTTTAGTGCCTGACCAACTACAAAAAATGTTGCCTTAACTTGATGTTGCTTTAAAATATCCAGTATCTGTTTGGTATAAACATTCCAAGGACCATCATCAAAAGTCAACGCAATCAGCTTTTTCCCTTGAGGAACTTTGGCTTGATTAATCGTTGTCCCTCGGAACCGTTGTGGTATGCTATAAATTAGACCCTTCTTTATTGCTTGCTTCTGCCAAGTACTCAGCATAGCTAACTTAAATTTTTCGATTCGCTTTTGAGTCCCGGTTTTAGATGTTGGACTTTTGTTACTAGTATTTTGTTCCGTCTTGTTACCAAAAACGGTTGGGCTGAGGGGTATCATTAAGCCTAAGCTTAAGATACTACCCAGTGCCAGGATGGCAATTAATGTGGCTTGCGGCCAGATAAACGACTTATTACGTTCCACGACATCACTCCTTCAAGGGTGGAAGCATCAGAAAAGGTCTCTGAAGGTATTTTATAGCACAGTATTTATATTTCTTTAGATACGCAGGTATTTCCTGCTCATCCTGAAAAAAATACAGCTTCAGGCATAGGGTCAAATCAATCGTCTAATTTTAATCTGGAATTAGCTTTACACCGAACTTCCATATCAAAAATTTTCGAGTTATTTACCCCAGACTCATAACCATAAACTTAAACATAGGTTTCTTTTGATTCATACCAATTCTAATCCGACTTATCTTAGGTATGTGCTGGTTTGAGAGGAACAGTAAGACTTATTAGTCGTCAAACACAGCTGATATGAAGCACAGCTTATATAAATGTATATCAAAATTCAGGCTTTTTTCTGCATGACGCGCTCCGTTTTTAGTTTATTGTTCAAAATTGAACCTAGAAATCTATTACTGTATTAATATTTTTTATATTAGTAATTTTTATCAATATATTAGGCAAGAATGAAGAATTATTAAACAATAACAGAACTCTTTGGTTCTCAGAACTAACTGAATTAATTGTAGCCTCAATGTTGAGGGTAAACTAACTACACTGACCTGACGGTATGGTGTAGGCTTCCCAATGAACTGGGAATTGCCTCAGTTTTCATAGATTTTTTACGTCCAGAAGACTTTGGTCTTACATCCCCTCGGTGGGCAGAAGAGCTAGTTACTAACTCCAAAAGTCGCAATCCTTTATTTTTGATAAAACTATACAGATACTGATCCTGTAAACTTATCCAAAAGCGATTAATCACGTTTCTAGGGAAACAGAGAACCAAACAAGGGGAGCAAACTATAAAAACAGAGGTGTGATGACAAAATTAATAATCCAAATTCCTTGTTACAACGAGGAAGGTTCTCTAGAAGTCACTTTATCTGCACTACCTCGGCAATTACGGGGTGTTGACTCTATTGAATGGTTGGTTATTGACGACGGTAGCCAGGATAGAACGGTTGAAGTAGCGAAAGCTTATGGTGTAGACCATATTGTTCATTTTCCCAGAAATCAAGGGCTTGCTAAAGCTTTTATGGCAGGATTAGAGACTTCTTTAAAAGTCGGAGCGGATATTATAGTTAATACTGATGCTGATAATCAGTACTGTGCTGATGATATTCCCAAACTCATACAACCCATTATTTTACAGCAAGCGGATATAGTTGTTGGTGCTAGACCGATTTGGAAAACTACACACTTTTCTTTGACAAAAAAGCTGTTACAAAAACTTGGTAGTTGGGTTGTACGTATAGCAAGTAATACCAGAATTCCTGATGCTCCCAGTGGTTTTCGTGCTTTTAGCCAAGAAGCTGCTTTGCGACTAAATGTATTTAACAGTTATACATACACTCTAGAAACTATTATTCAAGCTGGACAAAAGGGCATGAGTATTGTTTCTGTGCCCATTAGAACTAATCCTGTTTTACGCCCTTCGCGCCTAGTTAAAAATAACACGACTTATGTAGTGCGATCGCTATTTACTATTTTACGCATATTTATGCTTTACAAGCCACTGCGTTTTTTCTTAATCTTAGGCAGTGTGCCGTTTTCTCTGGGAGTGATGTTAGGTATCCGCTGGTTGATATTACTTTTCTTCTATGATATTGGCGGTACTCATATACCTAGCTTGATTCTCACGGCTATTTTAATATTGATTGGTTTTCAGTTATGGATGTTTGGTTTGGTGGCGGATGTAATGGCAGCTAACCGGCGGATGTTAGAAGATGTACAATTACGGATGCGTCGCTTGGATACTAATGCAGCTAAAAATGGTGACTATCAGGTTGATAGTACTTATGAATCTGCCAATTGCTTTTCAGGCTTATAAGTTTTAAATTTGCCTTTTTACTACCAAGCTGTGCTGACAAGACTGACGGTGAGTATTGTTTCACCAAATAACTGTTTCAATTAATATGAAAAAAATCATTTCTATTCTGGTCAGTCTTACTATCCTGGCAATTATTTACTGGAAAATTGATGCTCCTAGACTGGTAGAAGTATTTCAAAATAGTGACCGATGGTGGATGACAATTAGTTTAGGAATGGTTGTACCATTGGCAATGCTAACAGCTTGGCGTTTACAACAACTAATGCCCAATGGTAGCAGTTTGGGATTTGGTGAGGCTAATCGGTTAGTGTTAGCAGCTAGTGTGCTGAATATGGTATTGCCTTCAAAGATGGGAGATATTGCTAAGGCATATTTTATTAAAGAAAAAAGACACTTAAATGGTTCTCTGTCACTCTCTTTGGTCGTATTTGAAAAAGCCTGCGATCTGTTATCAATTCTGATATGGTGTGCATTTGGGCTGATAATTTATACTCCAAAAAATTGGCTGATTGGGATGATGCTCATCAGTGTGATTTTTGGGATTATGATTGGGTTAATGCTAATTACTTCCCGTCGTTTTTATATATTTGTGTTTCAGACTACTAGTAAAATATCACCTAAGAAGCTGCAATCTCTACTTGAAGTTCTACGGTTATCTTGGTCAGAAATGCATGATTATTTTTGGCAAAATAAATCCATTGCTCTCAAGGTTGCAGGCATATCAATATTGATTTCGTTTGGTCATATTCTACAAATATGGTTGCTGATTCTAGCTCTTCAAGCTTGGACACCTTTTTTAACTCACATTGCTTTATGTCAATTATCAATTTTGGCTGGCTTATTACCACTGACTTTTGCTGGAGCAGGGACTCGCGATGCTGCTATTATCACATTCTATCAACCATATTTAAATGAATCAACTGCCGCTGCACTAGGTTTACTATGCACTTCTAGATATTTATTATTAGCTATTGGGGGGCTACCTTTTTTGGGGCAATATTTAACAACAATCAAAAAAATACGTGGTCAGTCAGAGGCAGGGGGCAGGGGAGCAGGGAGCAGGAGGAAACCCTATACATGAATTTAGATGTAGGGGCTTGTATCCTTTTCTTTTTTGGTCATTCCAAAAGCAAACCAAATATCAATCAATAACTAATAATACATAAAAGCATTATTTATGTTCATTGCAAAAATACACAGATTATTAATTGGTAATTATCATAAATCATCTCCAAAACAGAGTATTTTTTGGTTTAGTTTCAGCATTACTTTTGCTGTTATTTACGGAATTTTGGGATTACAACAAGCGTTTAGCAGCGAATACGTTGTTCAAGATGATGCCAGGCAGCATGTATTTTGGATGGCGCGTTTTTTGGATTCTAATTTATTCCCCAATGATTTGATAGCAGATTATTTTCAGTCTGTGGCTCCTGTGGGATACTCCAGTATTTATCATTGGTTCGCAACTTTAGGTGTCAATCCTTTAGTTTTAAGTAAACTGTTGCCATTAGTATTAGGAATCATCACTACTGGCTATTGTTTTGGTGTCTGTATGCAAATTTTCCCGGTGCCAATTACCGGATTTATGGCAACTGTAATGCTGAATCAAAATCTCTGGATGAGGAATGATTTGGTTTCGGCTACAGCAAGAGCCTTCACCTACCCGTTAATGTTAGCATTTTTATACTATTTACTACGTCGGTCTTTGCTACCATGCTTGGTAAGCATTGGATTGTTGGGAATTTTTTATCCCCAGTGTGTATTTATTTGCGCTGGAATTTTAATTATCCGAATTTGGAATTGGCAAACAGGAAGTTTTCGTTTTTCACAGGAGAAAGAGCGTTATATTTTCTGTGCCGTTGGACTAGGAGTAGCATTTTTGGTAATGTTGCCTTATGCCATCAAATCATCAGAATTTGGACCAGTAATTACAGTCAATCAAGCCAGACAATTACCTGAATTATTCTCAGGAGGACGCTCTGTTTTTTTTAATGATAATTTGTTTTACTATTTTGTATATGGACGTAGTGGGATAATCACGGCAAATTTGTGGGCACCTACAACCTTATTTACTGCTTTAATACTGCCATTGCTATGCCAATTTCGGTCTAAGTTTCCTTTACTCGGGAAATTGAACAATGAAGTTATGGTGTTACCACAGATATTATTGGTATCGCTGGTAATGTTTATTTCTGCTCATATACTACTATTTAGACTTTATCTTCCGAGCCGCTACACTCAGTATAGTCTGATAATTGTTTTGGTTTTATCAGCTGCGATCGCATTAACAATTATATTAGATACCATTTTAGCAATAGGTTCTACCCAAGCCAAGAGTTACTCTCTCCCTCGTCAGTTTTTTGCTATAAGTTTTACTGTATTTCTTTCTATTACCCTATTGTTTTATTATCCTTGTTTTATCAAAAAATTTCCTAAATCTGTCTATGTAACAGGTAATTTCCCACAATTATATGAGTTCTTTCAAAAACAACCAAAAGATACTCTAATTGCTTCTTTAGCATCAGAAGCTGACAATTTACCCACATTTTCTCAACGTTCAATTTTGGCAGCAAGGGAATATGCTATTCCTTGGCAGTTTGGTTACTACAGCAAATTTCGCCAGCGAACTATAGAATTGATTCAAGCTGAGTACAGTCCCAATTTAGCAGATGTCAAAAATCTGATTCAGAAGTATGGAATAGATTTTTGGTTGGTGGAAACTGGAACCTTTACACCGGATTATATCAAAAGGAATAAATGGCTTAAACAATACTTGTTGAGTAATTTGACTGAGGATAAACTGGTCAAATTAACTAACGATATTTTTCAACGCTTGCAGCAGGGAAGGGTGCCAGCTTTATCAAAGGTGGTACCTAGTTGTACTGTGGCAGAAATTCAAAGTTTTGCGGTGCTAGATGCAAAATGTATAGTGCTACGCCCTAGGGAACTCTTAACAGGGAACAGGTAAGAGATATTTTTATCCTTGGTTACGGGGAACATCCCAATTTTTCAAAAATATACGGTAGTGGGAGCCGGAAAGCTCCCTTGATATACCTTGATATACAAAGCGGGCAAGATGCCCGCACTACAAATTTATATCAAGTCCGGGAGTAAGCCCATAATAAAATAATTTTATAACCTTTGTGTCTTTGCGTCTCTGCGTGAGTTTTATTAAGGGTATGTAGGCGGACATGATATTAAACATTTGGGATGCTCCCTAGTTACGAGCAGACACCCATGGGGAAGTAACTAGGGCTTGCTGAAAAAGTCTTTTGGTGGGGGTAGGGAATAGGGAATAGGGAATAGGCAATAGTTAGGTGCCTATTTTTTTCTATTCTTTTTACTATCAAAAATTAGAGATGCAAGAATTTTAAACCGTTAATCCTAATTCCCTTGCACGCCCTGACTCAAAAAATAGCCTCAAAGCATT
>JASJCJ010000020.1 GCA_030066045.1 Calothrix sp. MO_167.B12 | reverse complement strand
GCAACTGGCATATTTTTTATTTCATGAATGAATAATTATAAAACCTCACCCGCCTATGGCACCCTCTCCTTATTAAGGAGAGGTTGAATTAAGTAATAAGTAATAAGTAATAAGTAATAAGTAATAAGTTTGTTTTTGTGACCGGGATTCAAACCCCGTCCCAAAAACATTCTGCTTCAAAAGACAGGGCTTTAGACCCCAATATTTCGGTAAGTAAGCACTTATAGTGCTTTGTCCCATTAACTTTGAAGGGCAGCAGTAGTGCGATCTGGAAAGCCTGCTTGATTACAGCAGGAAGCGAGACAATTAAAATTGGGGATGCTGCCGATGGAAAGAACTAAATCCATACAATTACCAATTAACTTTTAATAATCTTGGCAAATAAAGACTCATACTTTTCCGTAACTGCTGGGGTTAATAAATTAATAAACTCACTTTTGCTAAAAATTTCTTGATTGCTTAATAGAATGTTTATTAATGATTTCTGAACTTCAGAAGATTGAATTTTAGTGGCGATGGGAGAATTAGTTTTACCTAGCAAGGCAATTTGTTTAGCAATATCTTCTTGCCAACAGAAATTAATCCATTGGTATGATAAATTCTGGTGTTCTTGGTTGGTTGATTCTGCTTTCTGAGGACGTACCCACATATCTGCCCATAATGCCGTTCCAGACTGGGGAATTACTGCTGATAATTTGGGATTGCGGGCAATTGCTGGCAATATATCACTAGACCAACCAACTGCTAGCCAAGTATCTCCAATCATTAATGGTTCTAAATACTGATCAGAACTGTAAAACTTGACTTGTTTATTGAGCGATCGCAATTCTGTTTCTAATTCTGGTACAGATTCTAGCTCCTCTGTATTATACGACTTACCGAGTTTTTTTAACACCAAGCCAATAACTTCCCGTGGCTGTTCTAAAATAGAGATGCGATCGCGTAATTCATCACGCCACAAATCCTGCCAATCTTGGGGTTTCCAGCCCAATTCTTGAAATTTATCCCGGCGATATACAATCATTGTGCTACCCCAACGGTAAGGTGCTGCCCAAATTTTTCCTTGGGGGTCGAGTTCGCCTTTATCGTTACGTCTGACTAGTTTTTGCCACTCTGGGGATAAATTAGACCAATTGCCAATTTGTTCTACATCCAACGGCTGAATCAATTGCTGCTGAATTGCCACATCTAACCAATAGTTGCCGATGGTGACTAAGTCGGCTACGGTACTTGGTTTAGATTGCCCAAAAGGTTGATACCATTTTTTGGGTTTGGTAGCTTTTTTCGGTTGTTGCCAAGTTTGTAATTGCTTAAATAATGTGTTTAACTGCTCTACCGGAGTGAATTTTAACGGTGTCTTTTGCTTAATGCTGCGATTAAATTTATTGACTACTCTACCGGGAATCGAATTTTTTAATAGGTTTACTCGTAGCTGTACCTGTTGCTTACCACCACATGCAACTAGTAGTTGTGATATGGCGATGGTGGAAATACCTTGTAAAAAATACCTGCGATTCATTGATTTTTAATTTTTTACTATAGCTCATACCTATTTAAGCAGAGACTCGAGTTGAATAATATAGCCGGATAATTCGTATGTAATATAAGGCACTGTTCTGTCTAGCGACTGAGAGCGATCGCAAAAAATTATTCTCTCAGTAAATACTATGAATATCCAGAATTTAGTAGTTCGTTTTGTAGCTTCTATAAAGTGAAATCAGGGAGTATTGTACTAACTTTTTAAAGTAAAAAAGTTAACAAGAATCTGAGATACAGCCCCCTTGCTGATGCAGAAAGAGGGAGAAATTGAACTGGCTAATAAGAGCGATCGGAAAAAATTGATTCATTTATTATCTCAGTAAATACTATGATTTTCCGGAATTAACGAGTTCGTTTTGTAGCTTATTTTGAAGTAAAGTCAGGGAACATCATACTGACTTTTGATAGTAAATAAAATAACAAAAAAATAATCCCCAGCTCCTTCCCGTTTCAGGAAAGGGGTGAAATAGAAATCTCTATCCTTCCTTCTTTTTAAGGGGGTTAGGGAGGATGAGAGAGATGAGGGGGAGAGATTGTTCAGATCCTGTAAAAAGTAAGGAGTATTGTAATGCTACAGAAAAGCTGGAAATGTAGAGCAGCTATATTTATAACTCTAGGTATGCTGGTGGCGATAATCTTACCTACTTTCACAAGTGTAAAAGCACTTGGTCAAACACCATCACCAACCCCACCTAAAGATTCTGGTCCACCTCAAACTCAAGTTAACGATCAAATAACAGATCAAAACAGTCCGGCATTAGACGGCTCAGTAAATAGACAAAATTCACGTACTAATAATAGACAAAATCAAAATCGTGCAAGTACTACATACACAGGAAGAACAACACGAGAGTACATAAACAAACGACCTGTAATCTGTCTGACTCCACTAGGGAGATTAATACCGTGGAAATGCGGTAACAGGTAACAGGACTTACACAACTGGCATATTTTTTCTGTAGGGGAGGCAAAATGCGGTGTAGATTCTCTGACCTCATTATTGCCGTTGCGTGACGCTGCGTGAATATTTGAACGTAGTCATCAGGCTTGTAAACTCACGCACCAATCACCGATTGTGACAATTGCGTAAGTCCTGAGGTAATTAAAAATAACAAGACTTGAAGGGAGAAAATTGGTTATGTTGACTCAGCGTTGGACATCGAGAGCAGCTATATTTACAACTATAGGACTGCTGATTTCACTCAGCTTACCTGCATTTGCTAGTAAAAAAGCCTTTGCTCAAACCTCCTCAAATCATTCTCAATGTATTGGTGTAAAGCTTGAACTGTATATCAGGCAACTTAAGAAAGGTTCGCCTTCCGCTTTCAGTGAGCTGTTAGCGTGTAACTCCCAGGCGGTTCCTACTCTAATTAAAACTCTAAATAATCAGGATGAGAATACTAAGATCATCACAGTTGCCGTACTTGGTAAAATTGGGAAAAATGCTGCACCAGCGATTCCTCATTTAACTAAGTTATTAAAGAAGAAAAACCAAGATATTAATATTATTGCGGCTCATACTTTGGGAGAAATTGGTGAAGCAGCTATTCCTGCTTTGATTAAAGCTCTTCAGGATAATAAAAATTGGCAAGTTCGTTACATTGCGGCTGATGCTTTAGGTCAAATGGGTGCTACAGCTAAAGAGGCTGTTCCAGTTTTAATTACAGCTCATGAAACAGATCCAAATTGGGATGTTAGTAATAAAGCTGCGGATGCTGTGAACAAAATTCGCATACATAGACTGTATCAAGCTTTATCGAGGAGGAATCAAAAAATATCAACTAGTGATGAGCATTGTCAAATTATTAGCAAAAAAAGATTCAGTGAAATATGTAAAACAAGAAGAGTTCCTGCAAGAACGCGATTTACCGGAGTTGAGGCTCAAGTAAATAGTCAAGCAACTAGTGTAGAACAAAAAATCATTAACGCCAGAAAAAAAACACCTGTAATGTGTAAAATCCCTGTATTAAAAGCTATTTTCAAATGGAAATGTCCATCCAAAGGTAAAAAGTAATGGCATATGAATTTCACCATACTAATTTAAGAGGCACAGACTTCCGAGGAAAAAATCTTACAGGAGCCAACTTTAGTGATGCTGACATCCGGGGTGCTGATTTCAGCAATGCTATTCTCATTGGTGCTAATTTCAGCAATGCTAAAGCTGGCTTACTAACTTCTAGGACTATCATCTTTATCCTTTTATCACTGATTCTTTCATTACTTGCAGGGTTACTTGCAGGTTATGCTGGTGCTTATATCGGCTATTTATTGAGTAAGTCTAGTAGTGGAGCAAATTTCTTTGGAATTATCGTTTTAATTACCCTATTAGCTTTTTTTATTGTTGTTATTGCCTATGGTTTGAATGCAACATTAGCAATACTAACTACCCTAGTCGCTGCTAGTTTAGTGATAGCATTGGCATTGTTTCCAAACAATCCAGATAACCCAGATTTAGTCATTGGTGCAGTATTTTCTGTTCTGGCATTAGCGGGAGCTATTACAGGTTTTGGAAACATGGCTGTGGCTGTGGCGGTAGCAAGAGTTATGACTTTACCAGTACCCAGAACTTTAACAACTTTGATGGCTTTAATCGGTGTAACACTTGGTGTCTTATTCGGGGTTACAACAGAAAAAAATAATACTGAATTTAGTTTAATTGCTTTATTAGTCGCCCTATTAGTTGGCTTAGTAACTATTATATTCGGTATATATATCGGTTGGCTGGCAATAGCTGGAAACCAAAAATACTCGATAATTAAAGACTTAGCAGTTGGTATTGTTGCTAGTGGCGGAACAAAATTTTGCAGTGCTAATCTCACAGATGCTGATTTTACCCAAGCTACCCTCAAAACTGTAGATTTCAGACAAGCTGATCTCACTCGTACCTGCTGGTTTCATACTGAACATTTGCATAATGCCCGTCTCGAAGATACATATTTACAAGACCCTAAAGTGCGGCAATTACTTATTACTAAAGATGGTCGAGATAGAAGCTTTGATTTCCTCAATTTACGGGGTTTAAATCTTCAGGATGCTAATCTCCAAGATGCCAGTTTTATCGGCACATATTTGAGTGAATCTACTTTAGAAAATGCTAATTTATCAGGTGCTAAACTAGCCCAATCACATCTATATCAAGCTAATTTAAATAATGCTTGTCTCACAGGAGCTTATATTCAAAATTGGGGAATTTCCACCGATACTCAGCTAGAAAATGTGGAGTGCGAATACATTTATATGCAACTCCCAACTAGGGAAGATCCCGACCCTTGCCGCAAACCAGATAATCGCCAGGAAACTTTTCAACCAGGGGACTTTACTGATTTTATTGCCCCCATTATTAAAACTCTGGACTTATATAAAACCCAAAATACTGACCCTCGTCATGTAGGTAGTAAATTTAAAAGCCTTGACTTACTTCACTACCAGGGAATTGACCCCACAGCAGCAGCTATTGCCATCATCCAGTTAGCAGAACAAAATCCCGATGCAGATGTACAAATTGTGGCATTAGAAGGTAGGGGTGAAGAAAAAATCCGCCTACAAGCTAGAATCGCAGGTGATGCCAATACCTCGGAATTAAACCGTGAATATTTTGAAAAATATACTGAAATTCAATCTTTACCATATAGTAACCTACAAGAATTAATCATCGGTATTAAAGAAAAAGATGAGCAGATTAGCTATTTTAAAAGTATTTTAGAAAATGCTATTCATCAACCAAAGTTTTATGTAGAAACTATTAATTCCCAAGGAGATTTTGCTATGTCGGAAAGTAAGGGTAATATCAGCATTGGTAGTGCTCAAGGTAATATTAGTGGTATTGCTGCTACGGGCGAAAATTCATCCATGACAGGGGTAGCAATGGGTGATATTAGCGGTACTGTCACCAATGCTATCAATCAGTTACCTGACTCTCCAGAACCAGAAAAATCGGGAATAAAGGAACTGCTGAAAGAACTACAAGCTGCCATTGAAGCTGATACTAATCTGGATAATGAGGATAAAACGGAAGCTTTGGAACAGGTGAAAACCATTGCCACAGCTGCTACACAAAAGCAAGTCAAAAAGGCTTTGACATTTCTCAAAGGGATAATTTCTGATTTACCATCAAATGTGGAATTAGTGACAATTTGTAATAAGTTATTACCTCTAATAGCTGATTATTTTGCAAGTAATGATGAAACACAAAATACAGCACCAGCTAATTCTATTAAAATTATGTTTTTAGCATCAGATCCCACCGATGCTGCACGTCTGCGATTGGGACAAGAATTACGAGATATTCAAGAAAGACTGCAACTAGCCAAACAGCGAGAAAGATTTATTCTCCAGCAACAAATGTCTGTACGTTCCAGTGATATCAGTCAGGCATTACTGGAGTTTGAACCGATGATTGTACATTTCTCTGGCCATGGTACAAATAATGGTGAACTTTGGTTTGAGAATGAAGTGGGAAAAATTCAGCCTGTAAAACCTGAAGCTTTAGCTAATTTGTTTGCACTGGTAAGTCAACAAGTCAAATGTGTTGTTCTCAATGCTTGTTACTCAGAAACTCAAGCCAAGTCAATTGCCGAACATATTCAATTTGTGATTGGCATGAATCAAGCCATTGGGGATGAAGCTGCGATCGCATTTGCTGTAGGCTTTTATACAGCCATTGGAGCCAACCGCCCTATTCCAGAAGCCTATCAGTTCGGCTGTACCCAAATTCAACTCGAAGGTATACCAGAGAATTTAACACCCGTTTTGTATCAAAAAAAGTAAGGTGGGCATTGCCCACCCTACACCAAAACTCAAATACCATTACAACTTAGTGCCACACTCCGGACAAAAACTATTGCTAGGAGGATTTTTCGCACCACAGTTACTGCAATAAATTGGTTCAATATCTGCCTTGGGAGTTTGCTTAGGCAAACCAAGCATCTGAGCATTGCTTTTACCAGGAGCTATCATGGGATAACAATTCTCATCCTTGGTAACATAAACATCCAAAATTACGGGACAATCAGCTGCTAACATTTGAGCGATCGCATCTGATAATTGTTCCCGGGATTTTACTATTATACCTTTAATCCCATAAGCCTTGGTCAACAGTTCAATATCTGGCATTCCTACTTCCATGTTCGAGCAGGAGTAACGCTCACCATAAAAGGCTTGCTGCCACTGGCGTACCATCCCTTGCCAACCATTATTAATAATCACCGTTTTCACATTGATGCCATACTGTGCCAAGGTTCCCAACTCTTGTAAACACATCTGGAAACTGGCATCGCCGCTAATACAAATAACTTCGTCATCTGGGAATGCTACCTTGACACCCATTGCCGCCGGAACCCCAAAACCCATAGTTCCCAAACCTGCACTAGAAATCCAGCGTCGGGGACCATTTTTGAGGAATTGTGCCGCCCACATTTGATGCTGTCCCACATCCGTAGTGTAGTAGGCATGGGGAGCTTGACGACCAACTTCCACAATCACTTCCTGGGGAGAAATGCTGTCAGGATTTTGTGGTGCGACTAGGGGATAATTTTCTTTCCAGCGATTGATTAAATTTAACCACTCTTGGGTTTGATTGGGAGTAGTACTAAACTCTGGTTCTTGGCAGCGACGTAATAAATCTGCCATGACGTTTCTGACATCACCCACAATTGGCACATCAGGGACTCGGTTTTTACCTACTTCTGCCGGATCAATATCAATGTGAATTACCTTAGCACGGGAGGCAAACTCATCTAATTTACCTGTGACGCGATCATCAAATCTAGCTCCCACACAAATCAGTAAATCACAATCACTGACGGCAAAATTGGCATAGGCAGTACCATGCATACCCAACATACCCAAGGATAGGGGATGGTGTTCATCAAAAGCACCAAGACCCATCAAAGTAGTGGTAACAGGTATATTAAACAACTCGGCGATCGCTTTTATTTCTGCATGGGCAGCGGATGCGATCGCACCTCCACCAATGTATAATAGGGGACGGCGGCTGGCTTTGATTAAATCTAATGCGGCACCGATTTGTTTGGGATTGCCCTTAACTGTGGGGCGATATCCCGGCAACTTAATGGAACCGGGTGGCACTGGTATATAGTCAAATTCTTCCAGGGCTACGTCTTTGGGTACATCAATTAATACTGGACCTGGACGACCCGTACTAGCAATATGGAAGGCTTCGGCTACGATCCTTGCCATATCTTCGGGTTCACGTACCACATAGGAATGTTTGACAATGGGTAAGGTAATGCCATAGATATCAGTTTCCTGGAATGCATCCGTACCAATTGCCGGTCTGGGAACCTGTCCGGTAACAACTATCATGGGGATGGAATCCATGTATGCGGTGGCAATACCTGTGACTAAATTAGTCGCTCCCGGACCAGAAGTACCAAAACAGACTCCTACCTTACCTGTGGCACGGGCGTAACCGTCAGCAGCATGGGATGCACCTTGTTCGTGTCTAACCAGGATATGTTTAATACCCCCAGCTGCTTCCGCTAAATACAGTTCGTCGTAAACGGGTAAAATTGCTCCACCAGGATAACCAAAAATAAATTCTACCCCGTGGAGCTTGAGGCTATCCATCAGGGCAAAACCGCCAGATGCACGTTGAGGTGTCATTACTGGCGATGAAGATACATGGGAATGGTTTTGATTTTCGGTAGGTTGAGCACTGGGGGAGACACTTCGTGAACGCACAGTCTGACCTCACGTATTAGCTAAGATGACGCTGAAATTCTGTATTTAAGATTTCATTTTAATAGAAAAACTTAATTATTTTAAGATATTGATTTGTCAATACCATCAATATAAGTTGAATTTATTAGTTTACAGGAATTATATGATGTCCGGCAAATGATCCATAATTTAGGACATGGCGCGAACATCTGAAACTTTTTTCTCCCCCTGCGCCCCTGGTGTCTTAATGATAAGTCTCTAGCTGGAAATAATCTTAGGGACTTCCAGAACAAAAAAACATCCCATAGTTATCAGGCAACCAAACATCTAAACTTCACTCTTCACTGTCAACCCCTCTTGTGGGATAATTCATTCCCTGGAGTTCCCTTACAACACATCTTTCAAAACCCGCTTGGTATTTTTCCACGCCCATACCCCCACACCAGCCACAATTAGACTCATACTCACTAAAACAGGCCGTAAGCCAAAAGCATCTGTGAGGGGCCCTGCGATCGCTAAAGGGGCAGATAGAGCGATATTAACGGCATGATTTTGGAAGCCAAACACTTTACCATGCATGGAGTGAGGAGTACGTTGTTGAATCAAAGTTTGCATAGGTATGTAAATAAAAGAAGCTCCAATTCCCAAGGAAGCACATAATCCTAAAGCTAGTACCAAATTATGGGTAAAAGTGAACAAACCTAATACCATAGCCATGATTGAAAAACCGATCAATGGTAAAGGTCTGCGATGTAGTCTACTATTCCAATGACCCAAAATTCCTGCTCCAGACACCATACCTATACCAGCTGCCGCGAGGAAAAAGCTAAATTCTTCTTTTTTTAAACCAAATTCCGCTGTTAATCTCATTGTCAACGCGATTAAGGCTGCAAATACACAATACAGAGTGACGATTTGCAGCATGGCATTGAGAACCAAAATATTTTTTTTCAGGTAGCGCACTCCTTCCTTAAAATCTACCCAAGGATGAATGGATGCTTGCTTATCAAGTAACTTTTTCGGTTCTTTAAATCTAATGGGTAACATAATTACCGCTGAGGAAATATAGAAAGCTGCAACTACCAATTCCCGACCATAATCCAGGGCGATCCAATTCTTGGACCAATTTAAAATAGGTACTCCCACAGCAAACCCTACAATCATCGCTGTCATCATGGTGCTACTAAATAGGGCATTAGCTGCCATTAAACATTCTTTGCGAACTATTAAAGGCAGAGCTGCATGTTCAGCAGGGGCAAAAAATTGGGTAATTGTAGAAATAGCAAAGACAAGCAGCAACAGGATAATAAATTCCTGTGGTAAAAATGGCAGGCATAATACCAAGATACCTCTGACAAAATCAGAACCCACCATAATCACCTTCTTAGGGAAGCGATCCACAAATACACCTCCCACAGAACCAAACAGCATTGCTGGGATCGTAAATACCATCAGCAAGATGTCGTTTGGTTTTATTGCTAAACCTGCTGGGGGAGAGTAATTCTCCAATAAAGCAATCATTAAGACAAAGAAGACTTTATCTCCTAGTTGGGATATCAGTTGACCAATCCACAACAGCATGAAATTGCGGCTTTTAAGCAGGACAGAAAACCCATTATTCACAGCAGCAGGTTCAGTAGGAAACATCTAAACATTAAGGATAGGGATAAACGGAACGGATCGAGCATACAGGGTTGTTATTAGTTTATAGTCTTGATAGTGGAGAATTTGTAGATTCATAGCCGAAAAAATCCACTCCTATTTTCTAATTTCTCACTCCCAGTTACTAAATCCATTTTCCGGACTATTTTGTGTCACACTCCTGCAAGAGCAGGTATAAAAATTGAGTTAAACTCAGATACTGATTAGCAGATAATCCCCCAATTGGTGAGTCTACCCACCAGCCTTGAACGCTCTGTGGCTCTCGCCACATTTGTAAATGCTCCACAGCTGGCTCTGCATAAAAGTTATTGTGCCCACTACCAAGCATTTTTGAACTCCAGTGAGTAAAGTAATCGTGACTAATTCGATGAATGGGAAAATCACCCCATAGTGGCACCCCCCATCCATCTATAGCAATAAAAGCTTTGATTTTACCTCCTAAAATATGCCAACTCATAGCAGCCACTATTGCCCCCACAACTCCTGCACTAAAGCTAATAAAGACTACCGGAGTGGTTCGCCGATTTCCTAAACTGTCACATAAAAATTTAAATAGATGCACGCCTGATAAATTTACCACTCCTTTACCAGGGTAAACCAGTATATTTACTGAAGATAATTCACCTAGTTTATCAGTTATTGGCTCCAGGCAATTCGATACAAAATTTTCAGTTAATTCTGGTTGATGAATCCCAGGGCAAATAATAACACTCATTTTTATACTCATTGATCAATTATCAGCTCCCTTAACCTGCTCTTCCCAGTCTTTATTTACCCTAGAGTCTTAAAGTTAAGCAATTATAAAGATTTTCCTCGATTAGATATTTCTACCGACAATTTTTTGGTTGCTGATGAGTGTGGTTAGGGAAGCGCGAGCTGTAGTATGATCCCTTAATTGGGTCTAATTTTCAGTTCCTAATACCTAGCAGTCCACCATATTAATTCTGCGAGGTACACAGCGTTGCGATCGCCCGAAAGGTAGTAAGCTTTATATTAAAGCATTGAAGCCTGAAGAAGCACGAATAATTTTAAATCAATTAGAAGTTCACCGAACTTCCTCGCGGCGGAAGCCCCTGGCTTTAGACATGGGGAGGAAGCAACAGGGGAATTTATTCGCCGCTCCTTAATACATATCTTGCACCTTCTCAATAAGGGTAAGGTGGGCAGAGGTGGGTTACGAAATAATAAAGGTTACAGGCGATGATTTTCGCAATAATAATGATTTATATCCAAAATTAAATCAAGAAGGTGATAACAGTAAACAGAATTCGCAGTCAATTAATCAATTGACAATCGCAATATTGTGTACCTGGCAAAATTAATGTGGTCTAGTAATAGTAGGTCATTGCATGATTTCTGACAAGTAAACAAGTGTAGTGGGAGCGTCTCGCTCCCTGTTGTCAGAAGTCAGCGGGCAAGATGCCCGCACTACAATAAACTATCAAAATTAATGGGACAAAGCACTAGATAGCAGTTGTCAAGGAGCCGTTTATTAACGCTCACAAGTTTCTCATCTTTACCTACTAACATATACCTAGGGCTACCCTGACGGTGAACAAGGGGGTGTGCCAAAAGACTTGGAAAACGAAGATAGGATAACTGAATTTTGAACCGGTAGAGGCATTTTCTTCTTTGATGAGAATTGGAGGGAATGATGAGCAAGCTGCGAACAACTTATGATGGGACTCAGCATTGCACGACGTTGCAAGAAAAGTATGGAAAAACTGTAGCTTCCGCCTGTTCTGCCACTGGGGGCAAGGGTGAAGAATTATCACCTACGGAACTAGTAGGCGCAGGATTAGTAAGCTGTATGCTTTTCTCGATGGGAACAGTGGCTCAACGAGACAACTTGGATATTTCTGATACCCAAGTGGACACAGAAATCTCGATGACGGATAAGCCAGACAAGCATATCGGGGCAATCGATTTAACGTTTACCATGCCCAGAAAATTTTCTGAGGCAGATCGGGTCAAGTTGGAAAGAGCCTCGGGAATGTGCCCAATCAAACACAGTTTTGGTCCTGATACTCAGATATCTGTTCACTTCAATTATCCAGAATGATCGGATAGAGAAGTTCTCAACTAGGGGGTCAACTGTCATTAATTAAGTATATGCAAGACGGGGTTAGGTGGGCAATGCCCACCTAAGTACGAGGTTAATGATACCAGCTATAACCGTGCTAATACTGGTTCGTTACTGGTATTATTTGCAGAACTTGCTTCTGACTGAGTACAGTAGATTTCGCAGGAATTATTGGGACTTTCAATTAACTTGACTTTGTAAAGCTGAGAACCCAACTCTTGAATAGGCGATCGCAATAAGTTACTAATATGTAAAGCTATATTCTCGGCAGTAGGTACGACTTCAGCGAAGAAGGGAATATCTTTATTCAAGAAAGTATGGTCAAATGGCTCAACTACATAATCTTCAATCACTTGATTGAGCGCCCCTAAATCCACAATCATCCCTGTACGGGAATCGATTTCCCCTTTGACAGTAACTTCTAAATGATAATTATGTCCGTGTCCGTGGGGACGAGCACATTTACCGTAAATTTCAAAGTTCTTTTCATCACTCAGTTGGGTAGAAGCCAGTCGGTGAGCTGCACTAAAGTGAGTACTAACAGTTAAATAAGATTCCATGCCGTTTCCCATATAATCTGTCCAAAGTTCAGGATGTTCAAATAACTGTACGCGGACTAGGGGTAAGTGAGGAGCTAAATGCTGCCAAATGACCCTGGCTATATTTTCTGTGGTTGGTAGAGTTTGTTGAAATTCTGGCCACACATCATTCAGGTAAGAAAAGTCCAATTGGCTGGTCACTTCTTGCCTAATTACGTGCTTTACGTCAGATAAATTCAATACCATGCCATATTCATCTAATTCCCCTGCCATCGAAATAAATAATACATAGTTATGTCCGTGACCGGGAAATTTAGAGCAAGCACCGAATTGTTCAATATTCTCTGCTTCACTGAGTTCTGGCAACCAATACCGATGGCTTGCCGAAAACTGAGCGCGGCGATTTACTATACATTGCATGGGTAAGCTGGTAACAGAACTTAAAATTTCTTAATGTTTTGCTTTTACCAGCATAAACTAATTTTGACACCTAAGTGTATGGGAAGGAGGGGAGGAGGGAAGGAGGGAAGGAGGGAAGGAGTGAAGGAGTGAAGGAGTGATGGAGTGATGGAGTAGGGGCGGGGTTTCCCCGCCCGGAGGGGAATATCCCAAATGTTTAAATTTGTAGTGCGGGTATCTTGCCCGCTTGTAGTGCGGGTATCTTGCCCGCTTTGTATATAAATGGAGCTTTCCGGCTCCCACTACTCTAGAGTCTGCTGAATAACTATAAAACATTGATTTATCAATGCATAAGGGCTATTTTTTTGGGAATTAAGTGCAAGGGAATTAAAATGTTAGGTTTAAAATTCTTGCATCTCTAATTTTTTTTGATCAAAAGAATAGAAAGAAAGAGGCACCGAACTATTCCCTATTGCCTATTCCCTACCCTCACCAAGGGACTTTTCAGCAAGCCCTACTGTAGATTTTTGAAAAATTGGGATGCTCTCACCCGGAGTGATGGAGTGATGGTTACTGGGGAAAGTTTAGAATGGGAAGAGTGATTTGGGAGTATTTCTATGGATTATCACGTTATTTATGATGGTAATTGTAACCTCTGTGTTACCTTAGTGCAGCTACTAGAAAAATTAGATCAAGGACAATTATTTAGTTATACCCCCATGCAAGACGAGCAAACCTTGTCACAATGGGGAGTAACATCCGAAGATTGTGAAATGGGGATGATTTTGATTGATGCCAATGCTCCAGAAAACCGTTGGCAAGGCAGTGATGCGGCAGAGGAAATTGGTAGGTTATTACCGATGGGTAAAGTATTTGTAGATGCTTATCGAGCTTTGCCTGGTGTCAAGCAAATGGGTGATAAGGTATATGCACAAATCCGTGATAACCGATATAACTTATTTGGTAAGCGAACTACTACTTATACATCGAGTTTTTGTAGTGACGGCAATTGCAAGGTATGAGTGCCTCCACGAGGGGGAAGTCAAAAGTCAAAAGTATTAAACCCCCTCGCAACGAATGAAACAAACACATTTTTATTGTTTGGCTCAAAACCTTGCTCTATAAGGGTTTTAAAATGTGTTAGTTAGGAGTAGAAGTTCATTCCTGAGCTGAAGCAAATATTGAACAATCAGAATATTAAACAGTTAATTTAGCAGTCCCTCCTGTATTAGCATTTTTAAAGAAGGCATCAAGCGATCTGGTTCTATATTTTCCAATCGCATTGGTTCTGGCTCTTCGGGAATCCAAACTACGACATTTTGATGCTGCGCGAAATCTCGATTAAAGCGTGCAATATCCTCAATACTCCACTCATCCCGAATGGATTTACCGAAGACAACCAATGTATTAATGAATTGAACAAAAAGGCTGATCATGCAATCTTCCTTTTGCTTTGTATTTGGCATATCCAGAAGCGGATGAGAGTTGATAATTTGAGCAAAGTTACGCCAGCCTAGTTGAGCGCTACTCAATAGTGGGTCACAGTAGTTCGTGGCAGTAAGCTGCTCATATAGGTGCTTCCAGCGAATCGCGTATTGCCCTGATAATATCCAAATCTGACGGATACAAGCTTCGTAGATTTCCCGGGCGACCTGAATTTGAGGAGCAAGTGCCCAAGAGCATTCTATTTCGCTACGAAAGTAACTTGTCAAGCTATTTATCCCTGCAATTACTGTCTCATTATTCCTACCTACTTTAGCAATTTTTAGATAGTCCCATTCTCTGTTTGGCTCAATAGCAAGCGGATGAAGTAAATATTGAGGCAATAGACACTGCTTAAAGTTGGTAATATCACCATCAAATTTGACTAACCAATCATCGGGTTGCATACGTTGCTCTACTGCGAGGTAGGCAAGACCTGACATCATTGAGAAGCCTAAGCCATAATTTAGCTCTTTTAGCGCCAAAATCTCTAAAAGTTTCGGAAAATCAAACCGCTCCTTCATCTTTTCCACAGAGATTAATGTTATCCCTCTGGCAATTATGCTATCTCTAACTTTTTCATGCAGTCCGTTATCTGAAATAAAGATGTTTTCAGCACCTATATAATCTGACAGTTCATCAATAATATCACCAATGACAGGCGCAATATTAGCCTCAAGTTCACGCATGGGGATAAGGACTTTTACCCGACCCTGTTGGCGATATACTTCGGTTTTACTATCATTAGCTAATACATCTTCACAAGAAGGTTGAAATACATCCTTGTGCAATAGCTGACGTAGAGTGTCGTTTAAGTGATAATTTAAGTGGTTAAAGGCTTTATCAGAACGCTCTTGGGCAACTCCTCCAAATACTAAAGCTTTAAGTCTCTCTTCGCCTTGATGAAATGGTAAAGATGCTTCGTGTGATGCCATAAGTATCTGATTTTTACTAATTTTATGCTAATTCTTGAAAGATGTCAGGAATCACCCACGGACAGGGTAAGTATAGTCATTTTGACTCAAGAAAGCAATCTCAAACACCTGTAACTTGATTCAGCTTCCAGCCTTAAACAATTCGTAATTCGTAATTCGTAATTTGTAATTACGTTTTGTAATGGGGATTTAAACCCCAACACAAAACAAACAACCCGTGGGGGATGGGGTTTTAAACCCCTAGGAGTATAGATAAATATTGCACGTACCATCCGGGTATACCCAGAAGACAAATTCTGGATTTTGATGTGTAAAATCTTGGATGACTTTTCGGCATTCTGGATATTTTTTGGCGATGAAGAAGTACTATAAATTAGAGTGAATAACAAGATGAAAAAACTTCGGTTAAAAAATAATATCACATGAGTTGAAGTTAAAAATATGTTTTATGGTGATTTTAGTCAAGGTAAAGGTAAAGAATTTCAGCAATTTTTAAAAAAATTGCAGGTGATGTTTGGCAGAGTATATGCACAAGATAATTTAATAACTCTACAAAGAACAGTAGGTTTTTTGCAAGATAAAAAATTTAATGATGCCTTTAATCAGTATGTAAATACAGCCCAGGAAAAATCATTAGCTTGGCGACTACATACACTTACTTGGGCTGCCAAAATTTGTCGAGATATACCTGGAGATTTCGTCGAGTGTGGAGTTTATCATGGTTTTTCCCTAGCTGTGGTTGCAGCTTATATTGACTTTGAAAATGTTGATAAAACTCTCTATCTCTACGATACTTTTGAAGGAATTCCAGAAGAGTACAACTCTGAAAATCGTTCCAATGCTGTCTATCAAAAAGAAATAGCTGAAGATAAAGATGCTATCTACAAACAAGTGCAGCAAAAATTTGCTAAATATCATAATGTCAAGATTGTGAGAGGTTTTGTCCCAAATACATTTCAAGAGGCTTGCCCAGAAAGGATTGCTTTTTTACATCTTGATATGAACTCTTCCAAATCTGAGATAGCAGCACTGGAAGTTCTATTTGATAAAGTGACACCTGGAGGAATGATTGTATTCGATGATTATGGCTGGAGTGGCTATGTCAAGCAGAAAATTGCTGAAGATGCTTTCATGCAAGAACGCGGTCATGATATTCTGGAGCTACCTACAGGTCAGGGATTACTAATTAAAAAATAGATTTCATGAAAATGCGATCGCAACTAGGTAATAAGAGCGATCGCAATATTTTTCTATCTACTGAAAATAGCTGGTATATTACACTTTCTGGGATGATTTATTTCTCCGGCAGATTTCGGGGTGTAATTTCCTTTCCTCGATAAAACTTTTGTTCTAAATTGCCTAAACTAAACCAAATTCCCCCACCAATCACAACACCTACAAAGGAAATTATGACAGCAATATTCCCCAGAGCGGGTATGGTATCTTGAGTAAATATTAATACAGGCATTAAAGCCCAACAAAATGCGATCGCCACAACTAACCCCATCCTCACTCGTTTCAAGTTAGTCAAGGCCATGCGACAACTAGCGCATTTTTCCGTATGGGAATGATATCTATCTAACAAATCTCCTTTTGGTAATGTTGGAGGTAAGGTTTTACCCGCAAACGGATCGATACTATATTGATTTACCCAGGTACGCAGCTGAAATACAAATAAATCGGCTTTGGTAGGCAAATAAAACGCCTTACAGCAGTTTTCATCTATTTGAACCACATCTTCATGTAGGGGTTTAGCAATGCTAAACCCCTACGGTGTGGTCTATTTACCTGAAAATCGCTGTAAACGTGGGCAAGATGCCCGCACTACAATATTTAATATTTGGGATACTCCCTAGCCAGCCAAGTTAGGACGTTTTTCAGTTGACAGCTTAATTCTTTCACTCCTTCACTCCTTCACTCCTACTCTACGAGAAGCCACTTCGTGTCTACACTCCATCACTCCATCACTCCCTCACTCCCTCACTCCCTCACTCCGGGCAGGGAAACCCCGCCCCTACTGGCTATATTCCCATCAGGAGATAGGGGTGGTTCATACATACGTATTTCCACTAACAAAGGTAGATGATCTGAGCCGATATTCATACCAGTATTACGATTAACTATTGTGAATGCCTGACTCTGCAAGCAATGGTCAATGGGAATCCTCAAAGGTGGTGGTAAATTTGCTAACCAGGTAGTTTGGAAGCCATATCCTTGTTGAGAATTATTGAGATTGCTATCTTTCAATAGTTTGCGAAATCGACTCGACCAAGGAGTACTGTTAAAATCCCCAATTATCACTACTTTTTTTCCTGCTTTTTGCTGGGTTCTACTCCAATTTGCAACTGCATCAAATTCTGTCTGTTGGAATGTAGATGTTCCTTGGTTGCGAGAACGGGTAATGTGTAGGCTGAGAACAATAAACTCTGTTGTACCCAGGGAGAGACTAGTTTCTATCAGGGGACGTGGGGAATAGGAAGGTAGGTGAATGGTTTTAATCTCTTTAATTAGTAGTGGTTGGGTTGGGGATACTGGTAAGAATAATGCACTACCTTGGGAATCTTCCCTGGGTTCTGCGGTAATTAGTTGATAGTTTTGCAACTGATTTTGTAATTGCATCAACCATGAGGGGGTGACTTCCTGGAGTAAAACTAAATCCACAGCTTGGGAATCAATATACTCAATTGCTCGATTCACTTGAGAATTATTGCGATCGATATTAGCATGTAGAACACGTAAGTTATTTGCTGGCGCGCCAATTTCTGGAGATGGTTGGTTGTAATGGGGTGGAAAAAAAAGAAATGCTACTATTACTAGGTTAATAGTCAGAGGAAACAACCAAACTAGGCTGTAACGCTGACGCAAAATGCCGCCGATTCCCAATGTAATTAATAATATCTGACAGTACTGTAGTCTGGGATGTTCTAAGAGTTCAAAACCCCACCAGAAATTACTGGCAAATCCCAGTAGGGTAGCTACTGTGGCTCCTATGGCTAAGATAGTTGTACTGACATTGACAAATTGCAAGTAGGGTTTAATTATCGGTAACATTTTAATGTAATTGAGCGATCGCACCTTGGATATATTCAGCCTATTATTGAATCATAATTCGATTTGCTGTCAGTGCGGCTATGCTGTCGGGTTTATCGCTTGTATGGGTTAATATTTATCAATCAAGCACATCCGGAATACTTTCTGGTGAGGGTGAAGTATCCTTGTGTGGGAGAGCCAAAATACTTATTACTTATTACTTATTACTTATTACTGATTATTTATTGATTCATTTGGGGGATAAACAGCTATGACTGTAGAACAAAGCCTCACCAAGCTATTTCAAATGTCCGACGAGGTTTGGGAACACCATGCTAACCCGTGGAGTGTGTGGACTCGCTATTCGGGATTACCGATTTTAGTATTAAGTATTTGGAGTCGGGTGTGGATGGGGATATGGTGTCTTATACCCGTTGCTGTATCGTTGTTCTGGATTTGGATTAATCCCAGAATCTTTAGCAAACCACAATCAACCAATAATTGGGCATCTAAAGCCGTGCTGGGGGAACGGGTGTGGCTCAATCGTCAACAGATTCCCATTCCAGCACATCATCAATCTATGGCTAATATTCTCACTACCATCTCCGCAGTGGGGACAGTGATGTGTATTTGGGGTTTGATTCAGCTTGCACCTTGGTTGACTGTCTTGGGGATGGTTGTGACAATTTTGGGTAAAAGTTGGTTTTTGGACCGGATGGTATGGCTTTTTGAAGATATGAAAAATGCCGATGCAAATTACCGCAGTTGGTTATATTGAAGGCTAAAAGCTCCCTGACTTCTCCAATAAGTCGGGGAGCTGTAGTGACAAACATGGATGTTTGAGCGATCGATCACATACAATGATTAAACTGCGATCGCAATCATTCTTGTTCTAGAATTTTAATTCACATCAGGTGTAAATTCTAAATTCTTTTAAGCGGTTTCCAAGGATGAGCTAGGAAAATGGGGTTTTAATACCTCAAGCCATCTAGCAACGCGCTCGTCGGTTTTATCACTCTCATTCACTTCATCAATGGGTAGTCCGACAAACTTACCATCGCGCACGGCAAAGGAATATTCATAGGTGTAACCTTCGGTAGGAAAATCACCCACTAAAGTTGCACCTAATTGTTGAAATTGGTCATATAACGTTCCTAAGGCGCTAACAAATTGTTCGCCGTGAGTTACACAGTCTCCCGCACCAAATAATGCAATAGTTTTACCTGTAAAATCTGGTTTTTCGATTGACATATCAAACAAAGGATCGCGCCAATCATTTTGTACTTCACCAGAACCCCAGGTAGAACAACCAAAGAGTAAATAATCATACTCAAGCATTTCATCAGTGCTGGTGAAATCTTCTTCCATGCTGTATAGATCACATAGTTTCTCACCAAAATACTCGTGTATTTGTGTGGCGATTCCTTCAGTGATACCGGAAGTACTGCCATAAAAAATAGCCATTTTTGCCATTGTTAAAGTTCCTCTGGATTTGAGTCATAGATTTTTTCTCAATACATGAGGATTTTTATTGGCAGAGATTCCCCAATTCAATCAGTGGGAATTTGGCATAAATTATCAATAACTTGAGTTGAATTCAGATAGGGAAATGCTAGTTTGGCGATGTATTTTGTACAAATTACTTATTCGCCTTTATCTTAGCCATTAAGTCCAGAAACTATGACCAATGCAACTTATATTGGTGGCGGTGTTGTAATCGAAATGACAACAATATATATTTTTGCAGAGATTTAATTATTGCGATCGCCTACAGTGGAAACTTTATGGCATCGACCTTTGAATACCTCCCTTTGAGAGCATTGCAAAAAATTTGATATCTGTTTACTAACTATTTCTGGATAAAAATAATGGAAAAAGTGACCGCCTTGAGGGCATTTCCAAATAATATCTGCTGATTTTAAATATTGTTTCCAGTCATGGAGTTCTGGATATCCTAAAATCATGTCAATTTGCCCACTGCATATCATTAATGGCATAGAAACTCCCCCTGTTGGCAACTGTTCTATTTGAAATAATGAATGCATCAAAGGTAAATTTTCTAAATCTTGATAAAATTGATCCATTAATTTACTTTGATTACAGGGGAACTTATCTCTAAATATATGATGAAGAGTATTTGATAAAGCCTCTCCTTGATTTAGAGTATATATTTGACGTTGTTGGTAATAATTAACATGCCAAGTTCTTGCAGGTTGCGCCGCAACTGAAAGTAAGCTCAAAGATTTGACTAACTGCGGGTATTTACGAGCAAAAACTAATGCAATTGTGCCTCCAATACTATGACCTATTAAATTAACAGGAGATTCTTTCGTTTTCAGATAACTGTGTAGCAGTTCTATAGCCGTATCCATACAAGCAGATTCATCAAGTGATTGAACATATTCCCATACTGAAACATTTGTATATCTGAATAATTTTTTTAAAAGAGGCATATGCAAACACCTCAAATAAGGGCTACCGCTAACCCAAACAATATCACCATACATAGACATACCAATTACCTCTGAACAAAATCCATCACTAACTAATAACTATTGGCAATAAACGCATTAATCCCTAAAGTGCAATAATCCCATTTAACTCAACAAAATCATGTCAAGTAAAACTGCTTAATGAAGATTAATTGCAATAAGCACTGATTGAATAGTAGTTAGATTCAAAATAAAAAAAAGTTTAAATCTGACAAATAATGTTTTTGATTATGAGTAATTGGTTACATTATTGAAATTCCTCCTCACTTGAAAATACGCGTAGTAGGGGCGCATCGCGTGCGCCCTTGAAGAATTAGTCACAACGCATTTTCAGATCCTTGGTTGTGGGATTTTCCCGTGAGGGACTGGCGTCAAGAAGAGACGCACCAGACGCAGAGAGAGGGAGACGCAACAGACACCGATGTGGTGGGGGCTTGAGGTGCCTACCAATCGGGAGCCATCAAATCGCAGATTTTGATGGGGGAGGAGGACCCTTGGGGCTTATCGCCCCGGGACACATCCCGCTCCGCGTCCCCGTGTCCCCGCTTAAGCGCGTCATCCGGTTGAAAGAGGTCTAGGGTGTAGGGAAAACACCCTTTTTCATACTTGGTGATGAAAAAAAGCGTTGCTTCCTTTGCGGGATGATTTTCTTTTCTCTCTCTATCAGAAAATCCTTTCTTTACGTCCTACCCTACACCGAAGCCACTTCGTGTCTAATGCGTCTAAAACCCTATGGGCATGGCTGAATGCAAAGCACACGCTGCGCGTTAATTCACATCTTGCACCACAAGATTATTGAGAAAATTCGAGCCTGAAACCCTTGATTTAGTGTAACCCACCTACTGCCCACCTTACTCTTATTGAGAAGGTGCAAGATATGTGTTAACGTAGTTTTTCTGTTGGCGCAGCCGCACTGCAAGGGCTAAGGGACTTTCAAGAAATAAATTATCCCACATTGTAATCCCACCGTAACCCCGCCCCTACGAATCAGACGATTGGTAAAATGACTTTGGGATGTTTTTTAATCTGGAAGTCCCTAAGAGGCACGCTAATGTGGTTCATTACTTCATCCCTATATTGTGCAACGCCTGTTTAACTACTCATCCAATTTCTGTAAACCAATCGCAATTTTACTATGCTTCTCTATCTGCCCCATTACCTGTTTGGCTCGGTTAATGACTACCCCCGGTAAACCCGCCAATCTTCCCGCTTCAATCCCATAGGACTTATCCGCACCCCCCGGCTGTACTTGGTGTAAAAAGATAATCTTGTCCGGTAACTCTTTCACCGTTACCTGATAGTTAGCCACATTCGACAACATCCCCGCTAACTGATTCAACTCGTGGTAGTGGGTAGCAAAAATCGTTCGGGAGCAAATATCCGTAGCTATATATTCCGCCACCGCCCAAGCAATAGAAAGCCCGTCAAAAGTCGCCGTTCCCCTACCAATTTCATCCAACAATACCAAGGAACGAGAGGTAGCATGATTGAGAATATTTGCCGTCTCATTCATCTCCACCATAAAAGTAGATTGACCAGTGGCCAAGTCATCCACCGCCCCTACCCTAGTAAAAATGCGATCGCATATCCCTAATTTCGCTGACTTGGCAGGTATAAAACTACCTATCTGCGCCATCAACTGAATCAACCCCACCTGTCTGAGGTAACAACTTTTTCCACTGGCATTTGGTCCGGTGAGAATAATTAAATCAGGAGAGGGAGAGTGTGGGGGAGTGTGGGGAGTGTGGGGAGTGTGGGGAGAATCTGCTTTTTCATTATCCTCTGACTCTGTGCCCTCTGCGTCTTTGGGGTTCATTCCTCCCAACAAGGTGGAATTGGGGACAAAGAAACCCGCAGGTAAGGACTGTTCTACCACCGGATGTCTTCCATCCACCATCATAATCTCCCGTCCCTGCACCATTTCCGGACGACAGTAACCTTGAAACACCGCCAACTCAGCCAAACCGCACAACACATCCACCGCCGCTACTGCCCGAGATAGTTGGCGAATTACCTCTGCCTGCTTACCTACCTCTTCCCGTAACACCACAAAAATCTCATATTCCAACTGATTTAAATCATCCCGTGCTGTGAGAATCCTCGCTTCCCGTTCCTTTAATTCCGGGGTAATGTAGCGTTCTTCATTGGTCAGAGTTTGTTTGCGAATATAATTATCAGGTACCAAATCAGCTTTGGAACGAGAAATACTGATATAGTAACCAAAAGTCTTGTTAAATCCTACCTTTAAATTGGTAATCCCCGTCCGTTCTCGCTCATCAACTTCTAAATTGGCAATCCACTGCCTATCTTCCTCCACCATTGCCCTTCTTTCATCCAATAGAGAGTCAATCCCCTCACGAATTAACCCCCCTTCTTTAATATGGATGGGTGGTGACTCAACAATGTGAGCCTGAATTTTGCTCCCCAATCCTGATAATGATGATGGCACTGTTTGTAAAGCCTTGAGAAAGGGGGAAGTCCCTTCACCAACCAAATAGGCTAACTCCGGCAATTTAGATAGAGAATCTGCCAACGCCACTAAATCTTTCCCATTCGCAGTACCAGAACCAGCTCTCCCAGCCAGGCGTTCCAAGTCGTAAATTTGCCGCAACAAATGGCGTAAGTCTTGCCGTAATGTGGTATTTTCCACCAACTCCTGAATGGTATCTTGCCTTGATTGAATACCCTGAATCTCTAGTAATGGTTGCAACAACCACCGCCGTAAAGCCCGTCCCCCCATAGCAGTACTAGTTCTATCCAACGCCCATAATAAAGAACCATGAAAACTACCATCCCGGATAGTGTGGGTAATTTCCAGGTTGCGGCGGGTTTGATGATCTACAATCAAATAATCAGTAATGGTATAGGTGCGTAAAGGTTGCAGGGGGATAGCATTTTCCTTTTGAGTTTCCGCCAAATATTCTAAAAGACCCCCCGCAGCCCTCACAGCCAGGGGGAGATGCTCACAGCCCAAACCTTCCAGCGATCGCACCTTGAATTTGTGTAACAATCTTGACTTAGCCTCTCCGAGGGAAAAGGGTATTTGCGATCGCAAAGCATAGCAAAATGAGGGCGGCAAACATTCCGGTAGCTGCTCTGATTTTTCCCCTGGGCGCAACAAACTCCCCAAATCGGGAGCATTGGTAGGAAATAGAACCTCCGCAGGCTGCAATCGCATTAGTTCTTGGGTGAGCAACTCCAAATTCTTTTCTTGGGTAGTCCAGTATTCCCCTGTAGAAATATCTGCATAAGCCAAGCCCCAATTTTCCCCAGCAATTACCACAGCTGCCAAGTAATTATTGTGACTAGCTTTGAGCATTCCATCTTCCAGCACAGTACCGGGGGTGAGGATGCGGGTTACTTCCCGACGTACCAACCTCCCCGCAGCCTCCGCAGCAGTTTCCACTTGATCACAAATTACCACTGCATAACCTTTTTCTACCAACAGAGTGGCGTGGCGTTCCCAGGCATGGTGAGGGACACCAGACATGGCTACCCGTCCTTGTTCCCCTGCTTGTTTACTAGTGAGGACGAGTTCTAATTCCTCTGCCAATGTGACAGCATCTTGAAAGTAGCATTCAAAAAAATCTCCTACCCGATACAGTAGTATAGCGTGGGGATGTTGGTGCTTCACCTCCACATAATGCTGATACATTTGACTGAGTTTACTTACATCTACCTGTCGAGTATCAGAGATGATATTAGTATTAGTGTTGTTACTGGAGGAAGACGCAGAGTAGGAAGCCGCCATAGATGCCTGGTAAAGAATGCAAGCTGACAAAGTATGATGATATCGCGTTATCAGAGGTATTTGCAGTTTGTTTTAAGGTTTATTTAGGTTTGTATGATTTGTGTAAGTGTTTATAAACAACTCTCTTCCTGTCCCAAGATTACTGGTTTCAAAAACCACAAAGGCGCAAAGGACGCGAAGTGTCTGACTGTAGGCTAGGAAACGAAGTTAGAAGGACAGGACTTATACCAATTCACGAAAATATTTATATATATAGGAATCATAATTGATTTTTGAAAAAATACGTAGTGGACTGACGCAGCTAAAATAGTGCAATAGGTGTAGGTTGGGTTTAAGAATGTAGACGCAACAGCGGCTTGGAGCAGAGTAACCCAACACCAGTAAAGCTTTGTTGGGTTTCCCTATCGCTCAACCCAACCTACATTTTTAGGCGTGTCAGTCCACTATAAACACCTAATTTCGTTCAATAATCAAACCGGATTCGTATATGTAGGGGCGCATTGCGTGCGCCCAAACTGATGATTTGTCTCACAAATAAAGTGCAATAGTAGTACGCACGGGCTACCCTGCACCGTAGACGCAACAGTGGCTTCTGAAAGTACCCATGCGGGAAACGGGTTAGTCAAAAGTCAAACAATTTTGAATTTTGTAGGGGTAGCCTGACTGTAAGGTATTTTGAATTGGTATGATTACCGTTTTCAGTTATATTTTTGGTGCCGAACTACTCAGAACAATACAGGGTTTAGTTAATGGTTGGTAGTAAAATTATTATTTTTGATTGTGACAGCACTC
Organism: Calothrix sp. MO_167.B12; assembly: GCA_030066045.1. GTDB lineage: Bacteria > Cyanobacteriota > Cyanobacteriia > Cyanobacteriales > Nostocaceae > Calothrix_A. The sequence goes on along the minus strand of JASJCJ010000020.1, from coordinate 28,646 downwards.
TTAGCAGTATTGAAGGAATTGATGAATTAGCTCGCATCGCCGGAGATGAGGTACGTCAACAAATTGAAGAAATGACAAATGCGGCGATGGAAGGAAAAATTCCCCTGGAAAGTGTATTTGCCCGCAGATTGGAGATTATTAAACCAACTCAGGAACAAGTCACCAACATAGGTGAATTATACATTAAAACAGTAGAGCCAAGTGCATTATCTGCGATCGCAACCCTAAAAGAAAATGGTTGGTTGCCGATTATTCTCAGTGCTGGCTATGTACAAGCAATTGAACCCTTAGCCCAATATCTAGGGATTGAATCCATAGAAGCTGTACCATTACTATTTAACCCAGATGGCAGCTATCAAGATTTTGATCGCACTTATCCAACAACCCGTTCTGGAGGTAAACTGGAGATTGTCCATAAAATTCGCAATCAATATTCTCCTTCTGTGATGGTAACTGTGGGTGACGGTGTCAGCGACTTAGAAACAAAACCAGGGGTGAATATGTTTATTGGATTTGGACGTTATGCTGTGCGAGAAAAAGTGAAAGCACAAGCGAATCATTTTATTCAAGATTTGGCAGAGGTTTTATCCATAATTCCCAGCCCATAGATAATTAATTGTCCTTGTAGGCAAACCAAAAATAATACCAATTTCCCTATGCGTACTCTGCTTCCCTATTGCTTCATAGAAAACCCAGAGATTGTCATGTAGCTAAGATAGAATACCACTTACATACCCGTCGTAGGAGCGCAACCACTGCGCCCTTCAGATTAGGCTAAACGACATTGGTGCTGTGTTGTTATTTTTAGGGACTTGCAAATAAAAAATATCCCATTTTTGGGATATTTTATTTCTTGGCATTCCCTTATAATTAATCAATAAGCTTTACCATTTAGCATTGCTAACACCATGACGACAGTCGTAGCTAAACCTTCATCACTACTGAATAATATCAGAGTAGACAAGGTAGATAACTTCCAACTTTTCAAATTTAACGATGAATTGCAAGCACGGATGGAAAAACTTCTGGAGCGAAAAAAAGCTGATTTACTCACACCAGAAGAAGTAATTGAATTAGAATTAATTGGTGAACTAGACAGGATTTTTACTCATATAAATGCCATGTTGGTAGCAGAAAATGACCATTGATGATGCTACCAGAGAATTAATCCGCAGACGAGCAAATTATCTTTGTGAATATTGCCATTCTCCCGAACGAATTTGCACCACAAGATTTACCATAGACCATATAATCCCAAAATCTATTGGTGGTTCTGATGACATTGAAAATCTGGCTTTAGCTTGTCGTCGTTGTAATGAACGTCGCTATAACTTTGTTGCTGGATTTGACCCAGAAACTCAAACAATAGTACCCTTATACAATCCCCGTCAACAAATTTGGTCAGAGCATTTTATCTGGTCTGTGGATGGTAGAAAAATAATAGGAATTACACCTGTTGGCCGTTCAACTTGCCAACGACTTGACCTCAATGATGAACGTTATCCAGAAGATGATTCAATTCAAAGTGCGCGTAGTTTTTGGGTAAAAGCCGGTTTACATCCTCCTAGAACAGACTCTCGTCAAATTGAATAAAATCTAATGAGGATTATACAACAAGATTGCAAACTGAGAAAATAGAAAAATAGCGATTGCTTATCTCATCAAAGACTTAAAATATTCCTGGAATACTATACTCCTAAAGAAGTCATTACCTGTGTGTGATCGCATAGAAAATAGAATAAACAAGGTAGCAATATTCTTTTGCCAGATTAACCAAAACTCATATCCCCTCAGACAAAAACACCCCGGCTAACTAGCCAGGGTAAAATATTAAGGAGAAGCTCAATAAAGACGGGAGATACCAATGATTGGTTACTGCTATGCTGAGTCCGCAATTATTTTCCTGTTTAACAAATCTGAATAATTATTTTTTCAATTTTAAGCTAAGAAACCTAATCTCTTACCGTTGTTTTTAGCCAAACGAATTAAACTCTGTCTTTGTTTAGATTCTATACCAACAAACTGACAGAAATTGGTGATTACCTGAGAGTGTAAAGCAATAGCCTTACCACGAATTTGATTAAATTTAGCTTTACCAATCTGGTTACGAACTACTACAACTACAGGTGCAAACATAATCTAACCTCTCAATGATTGATTTACGCGTATTTGAGAATATTTGTGCTGCACCTTGTACTGAAGAATGTAGTGTTATTCGATGGCGCAGCCTGAAACAAATCTAAGTTTTAACCCTTAGCTAACTGCACAAGCTACTAATACCAATGCAGTCACCAATAATGTGGCTATTCCTCCCTGGAATGCATAGCGGCTTCTTTGCTCTTGGGAAGGATACTCAGAGTAGTAAACCTCAGGTTCGGTGGAGTAGTTATTGAGGATGCCTTGTTCGTTAATGGTGGTGTACATATTGATTTCGTCCTTGTTTTGTTAACTTATGTAAATAAATTTAACGAATTTGTTACAAAGTGTCAACTAGGCTTGACGAAAAAAGATAAATAGTATCTATAAGAAGCACTTATGAACTAGAACATGAAGGAGTGATGAGGTGATGGGTGATGGGATGATGGGATGATGGGATGATGAGGTGATGGTTGATGGGTGATGGGATGATGGGGTGATGAGGTGATGGTTGATAGGTGATGGAATGATGGGGTGATGAAGTAATAAGTAATAAAGAGAAATTTGTCTCCTTCCCTTCTTCCCTCCTTCACTCCCTCACTCCTTCCCTCCTCTGTTTGCACCTCCGCGAGTAGCGGCGAGAAAATGAAGAAACTATGGCAATTGCAATTGATTTTGGTACTAGTAACACGGTTATTGCTCGTTGGAATCCGGTAAACCAGCAGGCAGAAACCTTAAGTCTTTCTGGCTTATCCATGCAACAAAGCCTCAACCCACCATTGATTCCCAGTTTGGTGTATGTTGAAGATGCAGCTGCAAATAAGGTATTAGTAGGTCAACAAGTACGCGATCGCGGATTGGATTTAGGTGGTGAATCTCGATTCTTCCGTAGTTTTAAGCGCGGTATTGGTGCGGATATCCAAGGTTTTTTACCAGAACTAGATGGGAAGACCATCACCTTTGAACAAGTAGGACAATGGTTTCTCTCCCAGGCAATCGAGCAATTAGTAAACTTGGAAGGGGGATTAGATTCCCTGGTATTAACCGTACCCGTGGATAGTTTTGAAGCATATCGCCACTGGTTGGGACAGGTATGTCAAGCATTACCCGTGGAACAAGTGAGGATGCTGGATGAACCCACAGCCGCTGCTTTGGGATATGGTTTAGCAGACCAAGAAATTTTGTTGGTTGTGGATTTTGGGGGTGGAACCCTCGATTTATCATTGGTGCGCTTGGCTCAAAGTTCCCAAGGAAACCAAAAGCCTTTGGGTTTTTTATTGAAGTGGGGTAATAAATCTTTAGCAGAGGACTCCAAACAAAAGGTGAAAACTGCCCGAGTTCTGGCGAAAGCAGGGCAGAATTTAGGGGGTACGGATATTGATAATTGGTTGGTGGATTATTTTGCCAAAACCCAAGGCTTGGCGGTAAATGCTTTGACAACTAGATTGGCAGAAAAGGTGAAAATCCAGCTATCTAGTCAGCAGCAAGCCAGTGAGGTGTATTTTGATGACGAAAATTTTGATAATTATGAACTGGAACTGAATCGAGATACTTTAGAACATATCCTCAAAGAACACTCATTTTTCGATCGCCTGGATAACTCAATGACTCAATTATTACAACAGGCACGGAGGCAGGGTGTAGAAGTGACAGATATTAGTGGGGTGCTGTTAGTGGGGGGAACTTCTCAACTACCGGCGGTGCAGACATGGATCAAGCAGTATTTTGACCAGGATAAAATTCGTTGTGAGCGTCCTTTTGAAGCGATCGCTCAAGGTGCTTTACAATTAACTCAAAACACCGAAATCAAGGATTTTCTTTATCATAGCTATGGTATTCGCTACTGGAACCGCCGTCAAAATCAGCACAGTTGGCACCCCATAATTAGGGAAGGACAAGCTTACCCCATGACTCAGCCAGTGGAAGTAGTTTTAGGTGCTTCCCTAGAAAACCAGCCCAGTATTGAATTAATTATGGGAGAATTGGGTATAGAGGCGGGGAGCGGTACAGAAGTTTACTTTGATGGCGATCGCTTAATTACTCGCCGTTTAGATAATGGCCAAACCAGCGTCAAACCATTGAATGACAGGGATGGAGCTAGAAGTATTGCCCAATTAACACCACCAGGATTTCCGGGTAGTGATCGAATTAAAATTCTGTTTGTAGTTGACGAACAACGGTTTTTGCGAATTACCGTGGAAGATTTGTTAACCAATCAAACCCTCTTGGAAAATCAACTGGTAGCACAATTAAGTTAAACCCAGTTGCAAACATCCAGATTATCGAAAATATCGGCAACTAATATATGGATTGCCTTTTTGACTAACAGCAACAGAAATATTCGTTTTTGCTGGACAACTATCTACGGAATTGCCTTTTTTGATACGTATAGTTTTAGATAATTGGCAACTTTTTAGTTGTCCTTTTTTATTAAAAACTATATAACTTTTTGCTTGACAAGGAACTGTGTATTTTTTACCTTGAATAGTTGCTAGATTAGCACTAAAATTTTTACCAAGAATACATTTTTCTAACTGGTAATTTTGGTAAATAATAGTGTCCATTTCACAGACTATGGAAGCTTTTGCAGGCTGGGAAATGATAAATTGAGCAGTCAAAATACTTAAGGAAGATGCCAAAATATTTAAGTAAGGGGAGTATTTTTCCATCTTCAAAACTCCGGGGATGATAAATGCTACTGATGTTTACCTGGGAAAAGAGAAGAAGGACATCTCCAAAGATGTCCTCACAATACACAAATACGTCTTAATTATTCTTCTGATTAAATAATATCGACTGATATATAATTAGACACGTAATGAGAAGGGTATGTATTAATACTACTAATTACTAGTGTCTATTTACATTAGAGATTATACTCAAAAAATAATGTAACATCTGAACTGTAAAAATACTAGTTTATACATAATCAGTTTTCCTGATTAGTCATTCAATTTTGGATTGACCGAAGGTCTTCGACCTTCAACCGGATGACGCGGGGACGCGGAGACACGGAGACGCGGAGCGGGATGTGTCCCAAGCCCCGTGTCCGGGGCGATAAGCCCCAAGGATCCTCCTCCTCCATCAAAATCTGCGATTTGATGACTCCCGATTGGTGGGCACCTCAAGCTCCACCACATCGGTGTCTGGTACGTCTCCCCCTCTCCGCGTCTGGTGCGTCTCTTCTTGACGCTACTCACCCACGGTCAAATCCACAACCTGTCCATGAAAATATATCTCAAGTGCGGCTCCCACACCTAAGCTATCAACTAACAACTAACAACTAACAACCATTTTCAAGCTAGCCCCTTATGAACGTTTGTACACAACCAAACATGAAAATAATCCCTTAACTCTGGGCGGGGTTTCCCCGCCCCTACTCCTTCCCTCCTTCACTCCTTCCCTCCCTTAATGTATGGGGTTTCTCCCTTGCTCCCTTGCTAAAAGCTCTCCTGCCTCTTCTATGGTCGAAGATTACTCCGGTAAGACCTGATAGTAGAACCCATGAAAGCACATTCATTCGGAAATCAAATATACTGACATCAAAAGTATTTAATAACACCAAACATCCTAATAGGAGAATGTAGCTAAATAGTATTACTTTATCTTGTAGTTTGATTATTTCTTGATTGACCAAAAGCTTGATGCTAGCGATCGCAATCCAGGCAAATAAGCCGCAAAATAAAATAGTGGCAGGCAAACCAGTTTCTGAGGATAGCATCAAAAATAAATTGTGGGGATGACCTAACCAAATATCCATCTGGTCTTGGTAGAGTTGGGTGAAGTTGCGTAAACCCCAACCAGTCCAAGGACGTTGCCAAGTTAAATCCCAAGCAAAATGCCACTGGGTTGTTCGCATTAAGGCAAGGGGACGATCTGGGTACATTTGGTCATTTAATCGTGCCCAAAAGAAAGCAGGGACAAATTTACGAAACACTTCAGCAATGGGAGAAGGGGCAAAAGCAGCCACAGCAATGGTAGCTGCCACCCCAGTTACCCCAGCTACTAATATTCGCCAACCTTGGTAAATACTATAAACCAAACAAGCGATCGCTCCAATTGCCCATGCATTGCGGGAGTTAGTCAGAATCAATGCAGTAAAATTAGCGATCGCAATTGCACAGAGGAAGAGGAAACCAAGGGGATAAGGATGACCCTTGTAGTGACCCTGGAGGGGAGTAAAAAGTTTAGTTCTCAGCTGTTGATAACCTTGCAGCCACAAACCCAATCCCAGGACAAAAACTATAACCAAATAACCCGCTAGAGTATTAGCGTACATAAACACAGAAGCCATGCGCCCAGGGGGATTACCTCCAGATGCGATCGTCCAACCAAATATACTTTCCCATAGTGGTGGAGTAGTCCAACCCCAAAACAATTGTCCCCCACCCATAACAACCACTGGCACAGAAGTAATGACTAAAATCCAAGATATGCGGCGTAGTTGGCATGGCTTTTGAATCAGGCTACTGAAACCAGCGAAGACAACAAAAAAAGGTAAAAAATTAAATAAGCCCAGAAACGCGTCGGTTTTATCAAAGGCAAAGCTAGCACTAATTATTAACAATAAACTCAGTAGGGCAAATCCCCAATTGAGGGGATGGCGAATAATGGTGTGATAGTTTTGTAGCCACGTAAATATTAACGCCAGACCAATAAATATAGCTCCCACCAATGGCAGCAAAGGCAATATCAATAATCCTAGTTGAATGCAATGCCAACAGAATTTTAAACTAGGGAAATAAGAACCTAATTGAAAAGGTAATTTATTATCGATCATCTATATCTTAATCATCTTTAATTACTCTGGCTAGGCAAAAATCCGAAACCTTATTTTTACGGATCTAGTACTCAACCACATTAATTTTGACGAGTCGTGGGTGTGAACGATCCCCGACTTCTATCCTAGGAATCCCTACAATGTGCGGATATTTATTCAAAAGTCGGGGATCACCTTACCTAGGGACTGTTTTCAAACCCAAAATTAGCATAAATTGTAGGTTGGGTTGAGGAACGTAGACCCGTAAAGCCTGCGGCATAGCTCCGCTTACCGCGCAGCGTGTCGCGAAAGCGACTCAGGGGCTTCTCGCAGAGTAACCCAACATTTTCCGTACAGCCAGTTGGGTTTCACTTCATTCTACCCAACCTACACCATAGTTTGAAAACACTCCCTAGGGGGTTGCTCGTCAATCTAAAATCTAAAATCTAAAATCCAAAATTCTTGGACTAATGATGATTAATTTCTTCAAGCTGGTTCCCAACATTCAGAACGAATCAGCCGAATTTGAGCCAAGGCAAAGATAGTTGGTATAATGCGACCATAATTAGTAGCGATCGCTCTCCATCCTAAATCAGCAAAGAACCAACCCCACATCATTGGACCAACAAAAGCAAACATACTCCTAACTGCACCATAACGGGCTGCACTGGTAATCATGCCTCGCTTTGCCATTTGTAAGGCAGCATAGTTTTGGAATTGGGTTGTAGCAACTCTACCTCCTTGAATTGCCACCTGTCGAGCCACTTGATAGCTAGCAAAGTGGGTCGCAAATTGACGAGCAATTTGCCGCAATACAAATGGTTGTAGGACAGAAGTTACAGCGAGGGCACTACCACCTTTAAAAATTACACCCAATGGGTCCCGTTGTAATGACAATGGCAAAGGTTCTTTCAGGTCTGATGTTGCTATTTGATTTTGTAAACCTACAGTCAATTGTCGTTTTTCTTTTTGCGGCAATTTTTTCCACACCTTTCCCAACAAAAATAAAAATACTTCTGCTTCTAAATCAACAGTTGCTAAATCTTGAGAGTAAGGGATTTTTAAATGTTTACATACCTGTATGATCGCCTGTCTGTAGGATACTCTATCAGTTTGACCCCGCAGCACAGTTATACCATCAGCAGCTAAAAAGCGAAACCGTTCTTCAATCGCATCTAGCCAAGCTTGACGGTTTTGACTTTGAACCTCTATTGGTTCTGGGGTGTTGACATAGTCTAGGGGATTAAACTTACGACTGAAAAGAATTGCTGTTAAGTCCTGTAACTCCTCTTCAGTTGCTAGCTCTAGTACTGCCCTGAGTTCATCCAATTTCCCTTCCTCCCGTCCTTACGGTTTGTCTGTACCCTATTCTACTATTAGCTTTTAACTATTATTAGCAGTCATTTGTACAACAAGAGGACTTACACATCTAGCATATTTTTCTGTAGGAGAAGTAAAATGCGGTCTAGATTTTCTGACTCCATTATTGCCATTGTGTGATCCTGGGAAAATGTTTGTACCTAGTGGTCTGTCCCATAAGTTCTGAAAGGTAAAAAATGTAGTGGGAGCGTCTCGCTCCCTATTCTCAATCAGGGAGCCGGAAAGCTCCCTGCTGTAGAGGGCTTTGAGACTCGCACTACAGCTGCCCTTCAAAATTAATGAAAAAGACCACTAGCAATGAAACTTATACCGTTACCTACCACCGCTTCTAAGATACAAGGTTGGGTAGAACAGAGTGTAGACGCGACAAAGGCTTGGAGTAGAGTAACCCAACTTGTACGGAAAATGTTAGGTTACCCTTCGGGTCTACTTTCTTTGACCCAAACTACAATTGATACTAATTTTAGGTTTGAAAACAGTCCCTATACCTGATATTTTTTGACTAAATTATATTTATTTCTACCTATTTAGTTCTATTCCCCTCTTTTTTTATTTTTCTTCGACCACATATTATTTAACAAAGTATTTATACTGATATATTATATAAATATTGTGTTATATCTGTCATTTATAAAAATATGATGAATCATAGACTATTTATCTAGCAAATATTCAAAAAATAGGCTATCCCTGAATAGGAACGCGACGATAAAAAGACTATTAGCATAGAGGTTGATCGTGAAAAAGAAGCTGCAATTTAAACTATTAAACGCTATCTGTTTATTATTCTGCTCAACCTTTTTGTATAGCTTTCCTTCATCGGTAACCGCATCAGAAACTTTACAAAAAGGTTCAAAAGAAAGGAAAGATGATTTCCCAGGACGCAGAACAGGTGGTGCCACTAGGGGAAAATGTAGTAATACTGATGGTAATCTGGTAGCATTAGTTACCAAAAAAAGCTTGGGACTAACACAATTAGCCCATCCTCAGTTCTTGTTTAATTTACCTCAAGTTTCTCAAGCAACATTAGTAGAGCTTGTATTACAAGATGAGAATCAGAAAATTGTGTATGAGAAAGCCTGGAAAAAGAATGGTTCCCCGAGAATAATCAATATTGATTTGACTGATTCTAAGTCAATACCATTATTGAGTGTAGATCGCAAATATAATTGGTTCTTTTCCATAATTTGCGAACCAACTAATAGATCTAAAGATTTTGTAGTATATTGATTATTTCAACGAGTAAACCTATCACCAGCATTGTTACAAAAATTATCCTAGGTATCTCTCCTAGGGGATGTTAATTTGTATAATCAAGCTAGTCTATGGCAAGATGCTGTCAATACCGTGGCTCAAGAGCTTTCTAATCAATCAAATAATACTCAAATTGCTGCTACTTGGACAAAACTATTGCAATCATACAAATTAGACGAGAAGGCTCAAAATTACCTATTTAGTGTGCAGTAGCAAAAGAATAGTCAAGAATAATTTAAGTAATTTTGCGGTTCTCCTAATGACTACTATAAATAGTATCCTTGGGTGAATACAAATGACTAATTTTAAACATCTATTGTTATTCTTCCTACACTGATTGCGACTACAAATTACCAATTATCATTTATAAATTACTTTGACATTTTTAGCAAGGATTTTATCTATGAAGACTATAGATAAATCCTTATTTCCAAAAATCATAAGAAATCGATATAAACTGACCAATCGAATTTGATTGTGAAATTATATAATAGGTTGTCTCTACTGCTCTCCCGATTTAATAAATATCCCGGGCATCACTTAAAAGCTTACCTGATTAATATCGGTTTACTAGAATCAATACTGATTACAAGTCTGTTAATTACAGGATTAACAGTGGGTATAAGAAAAATGCAGTGGTTGCAACTTTTAGAATTGGCTACTTTTGATAAAATGGTACGCCTGCAACCGGATTTTTCTGGGTCGGATGTTCCTCAGGAACCGCGACTCTTGGTAGTAGAAATTACAGAATCTGATATTCAGAAACAGAACAGATTTCCCATTTCCGATTTAACACTTGCCAAAGTTTTACAAAAGCTACAACAGGCTCAACCAAGGGTGATTGGTTTAGATTTGTATCGTAATGTTCCCCAACCACCAGGTCATAATCTTTTAGTCAAAGAACTTCAGGCATCTAATATTATTACTATTATTGAATTGAAGGATATTGATCAAGAAGGCGTATCCCCAATTCCTGGTATACCCCCAGAACGTATTGGCTTTAATGACTTACTTTTAGATGCAGATGGTGTAATTCGTCGCAATTTACTCTATGCGAAGATGGACTATCGCATATACTACTCCTTTGCTGTACGCTTGGTTCTCAAATATTTGCAAAAAGATGATAATTCACTTCAAGTAACTGAATCTGGATTAAATTTTGGGGAAAATGTATTTCCTCGTTTGTATGCTAATTCCGGCGGTTATGTAAATATAGATAATCGAGGTCGTCAAGTATTAATTTCCTGGAATTCATCCAGTATAAGCTCGCGTAGAGTATCACTAACTCAAGTATTAGAAGGAAAAGTTAACCCCGATTGGATTAAAGGTAAAATAGTATTAATTGGTACTAGTGCTCCGAGTAAAAAAGACCTATATTTCACTCCTCACAGTGCTGTTCTTTCTGGAGCACCAAAGATACCAGGAGTTTTTGTCCACGCCCAACTTGTGAGGCAGCTTTTAAGTACAACTATAGATAAACAGCCCCTATTCTGGTTTTGGGATGAATGGGTAGAAGTATTATGGATATATGCTTGGGCTTTGGTAGGAGGTATAATTGCATCGAGATTCCGGCATCCATTTTCTCTGCTATTGTCTGTAACTCTTGCTTTAGGAATTTTATTTGGTATTTGTTTTGCTTTATTTCTGCAAGCAGGCTGGATACCTCTGATACCTCCGGCTTTAGTTTTAATGTTAACAACTGCCAGTATTATTGCTTACCAGCAACTATATTATACTCTTCATGATTTGACCTCTAATTTACCGAATAGAGAACTATTTCTCAAGCGTTTGCAATGGTTAATTACAGATACCAATCTGATTGGTAATAGACGATTCGCAGTTATGTTTTTGGATATAGATCGCTTCAAATTAATTAACGAAAGTTTCGGTCATCATGTTGGAGATAAGTTATTAATTGAAGTTACTTACAGACTAAAAAGTTGTATTGGATCTAAAAAAAATGTTGCTCGGGTAGGTGGAGATGAGTTTGCCATTTTACTGGATAAAATTAGTGATAGTAATGAAGCAATTGCTATTGCAGATAAATTACAAAAGGTAATGAGTTTGCCTTTTAAGAATAACAGCCAAGAAATATTTACTAGCGTCAGTATTGGTATTGCTTTCAATCAACCAGAACTAGATCATCAAGCAGCAGATTTACTCCGAGATGCACATACAGCCATGTATCGAGCGAAAGATTTAGGGAAAGCTCGTCATCAAATATTTGCCAGTGGAATGCATACTCAGGTTATCAAACGTTTACAAATAGAAGTAGAGCTTCGCAATGCTTTAAAAAATCACGAGTTCTATCTCAATTATCAGCCAATTATATCTTTAGAAACTGAAAAAATTATTGGTTTTGAAGCCCTTGTCAGGTGGCAACATCCCGAACGTGGATTTATATCACCTGGAGAATTTATCCCAGTAGCTGAGGAAACAGGACTAATTATCCCCCTAGGGAGATGGATTTTTCGGCAAGCTTGTCAACAATTATATGTTTGGCAAACCCAATTTCCCACAAATCCACCTCTGATGATGAGTATCAACCTTTCCGGACAAGAGCTAAATCAACCAGATTTAGTGGAGTCTATTGAAGATACTTTAATTACTACTGGTGTAAAAGAAGATAGTATTAAATTAGAAATTACCGAAACCGTGGCAATGCAAGATGTGGAAACTGCCATTTCTATTTTGCTGAGGTTAAGAGATTTAAATTTACGTTTGAGTATCGATGATTTTGGTACGGGATACTCTTCTTTGAGTTATTTACATCGCTTCCCTATTAATACCTTAAAGGTCGATCGCTCGTTTGTGAATCGCATGGGTGAAACTGATGAAGATGCAGCAATTGTCCGTACAATTATTACCCTCAGCCATACTTTGGGTATGGATGTGGTGGCTGAAGGTATAGAAACAGAAGCACAGAAAGAACAATTGTACGGGTTAGGATGTGAATACGGACAAGGGTATTTGTTTTCTCCACCTTTAGACACACAAAAGGCTACTCAATTGCTGCTGTTACAGCAGTTTGAGAGCCAGGAAATCTGATATTATATCCAGTTAAAGGCAAAAATCGGATTATCGCCACTTCAATTGTAAATATCCCCGTTCTGGTTGCTCGGTTTCTTGCTCTGTTAACCATTCCACTGGTTTATAAGTACCAAATATATGATCCCACCAGTCTAGAGCTAAACCAAAATTATGCTCCCACATCCCATATTTATGGTGTACGTAATGCACTGGCATTTTCATCCAGAAACATTTAGTCGGATTTTCATGTTGTAGTTGATGAGCATAGGCAGAAAAGGCAGCATAGCACAGGGAACCCAATAACCAACCAATGCCAGCATCCCAAGTATAAAAGAACATTATACCCATAGCCAGAGCACTACCCTTTACATAGTCCAAAAATTCCCCAACTACCCCCTGTCCTTCGTTACGCCGATGATGATCCCGGTGACGCTCGCCAATACGTGGGGAAACATGCATCAGGCGATGCATCCAATATTCTACTAAACTAGCAAGAATGAATGCGATCGCAAAAAAAATAATTACTCTAATAGCTATTAGTAAAGGATTCATTGTATTTCCCCTTATCATTGATAATTGGCAATGAGTAAATTAATACTTAATTTACCCCTCGGAGTTTGCTAGTATTTTCCACCAAACTTTGAGCAAATTGATCAAAGCGTTGGCAGAGTTTCTCATCTAAAAGCTTGCCTTCAGGGCTAAAAGCTTTCCAAGCTTGACCAATGGCTATTTGTTCTGGGATACACCATCCATGAACCCAACGAATAATTAATCTTAAATCATTCAGAGCATTGCTATTGGGTTGTCCTCCCAGGACGCTAATCAATCCTGCTACTTTACCAGATAGATGGTCAAAACTCATCAAATCCAGGGCGTTTTTAAGTACTCCACTGACGCTACCATGATACTCCGGCGTTGCCAAAATTAACCCATCAGCACTGCTGACAGTATCTCGCATCCGTTTTACATCCGGGTAACCAGCATACTCTTCCCCACCATTACAAAATGGCAACTGCATCTGCCTTAAATCTAAAATTTCTACTTCTGCACCTAAGGCTTCTACCCTTTGTGCAGCTAGATATAAAGCCTGGTAACTATAAGATTCGGCTCTTAAACTGCCGTTAATACCAACTATTTTCACCATAATTCATCTCACAATAGCTAGTTGAATTGCATCACGCTGACTTTCTTTGGGGTTAAAGCGAAGTCGTTATGAGTTTGATTAGATTTTAACTAGTGGTGAATGAAAATGTCAAATATCAGTTACTCTCAGGGAAAAGGATGCTGCTGGCGAATAGTGGGTATGACCCTTTACTAGGTTAAAAACTAGGGATTATTGGCATAATTTGGACTTGTTTTTTCTACCCCCACTCCCCCACTCTCCCGCTCCCCCACTCCCAAGAGGGTGATACCCCTGATTCGCCATTGGTATCCTTTAAGAAGTCGGGGATCTAACCAGCCATGACTCAGTAAAGATTTCGTACCAATTCAGGCTGCAAGAGGTAAACTGTAACTAAAGTCACAATCAATCTGTTAAAGTTCTATGCAAAATTTCGTAATTTCCACTGAATATGCTCTGGAGCTGCGATCAATTTTGGGTTAATTGAATAATGGATACGGGAGAAAAGTGGGAATAGCAGTTTACGGAAGTTACACTAAATTAAAGAAAGGTTATTTATTCAAATATTGCGAAAAAACAGCCATAAAAATCAGCACTCTGCGAATGGCAACAGATAAAGGGTAATTGTTATGACCAATTTGGCAAAAAAAGCATCCATGAAAAAAAGATCCACCACCACTAAAAACTTGGGGTTAGCAACTATGCTGGCAGCTAGTTTGACTATATTGCCGGGGGTGGTAGCAAGTACTCCGGCGCTGGCGCAGAAAGCAAAACCTAATTCTCTTACCTATGGCGAGTTACTTCAGAAAATTGATCAAGGAGAGGTTCAGAAAGTAGATATTGATGAAACAGAAAAGGTAGCCAAGGTCACATTAAAATCTGACCAGCAACAGAAGAACGCATCTACCATTAAAGTCAAGTTATTGGATCGAAATACAGAATTACTTAACAAACTCAAAAAGAATAAAGTTGACTTTGCCGAGGCTTCTTCTGCCAACAGTAAATCCGTTGTAGAGCTACTGATTCCTCTAATGTGGATTTTTCTGCTGCTAACCGTAATTTTATTGTTTTTGCGTCGTACTACCAATGCCTCCAGTCAAGCAATGAACTTTGGTAAAACCAAGGCCCGCTTTCAAATGGAGGCAAAAACAGGAGTCATATTTGATGACGTGGCGGGGATTGAAGAAGCTAAGGAAGAATTACAAGAGGTTGTTACCTTCCTCAAACAGCCAGAGAAGTTTACTGCTGTAGGAGCGAAGATCCCCAAAGGTGTACTGTTAGTGGGACCTCCCGGTACTGGTAAAACTTTACTAGCAAAAGCGATCGCAGGGGAAGCGGGAGTACCATTTTTCAGCATTTCCGGTTCGGAATTTGTGGAAATGTTTGTCGGTGTGGGTGCTTCCAGGGTGAGGGATTTATTTAAGAAAGCCAAAGAAAGTGCCCCTTGTTTAATATTTATCGATGAGATTGATGCCGTTGGTAGGCAACGGGGTGCTGGCATTGGTGGTGGTAATGACGAACGGGAGCAAACCCTAAATCAACTGTTAACGGAAATGGATGGGTTTGAAGGTAATACGGGTATCATTATCATTGCTGCCACTAACCGTCCCGATGTCTTGGATGCTGCCTTATTACGTCCCGGTAGATTTGACAGACAAGTAATTGTAGATGCACCCGATCGCAAAGGTAGACTGTCAATATTACAAGTGCATTCCCGTAACAAAAAAATCGATCCCTCAGTTTCCTTAGAAATTGTGGCTCGCCGCACACCTGGGTTTACCGGCGCGGACTTAGCTAACTTGCTCAACGAAGCCGCAATTCTCACAGCACGGAGAAGAAAAGAGGCAATTACCCAACTAGAAATTGATGATGCGATCGATCGCCTGACCATTGGATTAACTCTCAATCCTCTGTTAGATAGCCGGAAAAAGCGATTAATTGCCTATCACGAAATTGGACACGCTTTACTGGCTACCCTACTAGAACACTCAGATCCCTTGAACAAGGTGACAATTATTCCCCGCTCCGGTGGTGTGGGTGGTTTCTCTCAATTAATCTTCAACGAAGAAACTATTGATAGTGGTCTTTATACCCGTGCTTGGCTCAAGGACAACATTACCATGACTTTGGGAGGCAAAGCCGCAGAAACTGAAGTTTTTGGTGAAGCGGAAACCACAGGAGGAGCCAGTGGCGATTTAAAAACGGTAACAAATCTTGCCCGGAAAATGGTGACTATGTATGGTATGTCTGACCTGGGGTTAGTAGCATTGGAAACCCAAAATAATGATGTCTTTTTGGGTAGGGACTGGGGTCATCGCTCAGAATATTCAGAAGAAATGGCATCAAAAATAGATAACAAAGTGCGAGAAATAGCCATCTCCTGTTACCAAGAAGCTTGTAACATCATCCGCCAGAACCGTCCTTTGGTTGACAAATTAGTAGATATATTGGTGGAACAAGAAACTATTGAAGGGGAACAATTCCGTAGCATCGTGGCAGAATATACCCAGGTTCCAGAGAAACAACTAGCCACTTCTAGTTAGTATTGGTTGCCATCAAATCAATCAAGTGGACTGATTTTATGCAATCCTAAATCACTGGTGGGAAACAAACTCCCCGACTTATGCCATAAGTTGGGGAGTTCACATCTTGTATAGTACTATGCAATTAGGCCGGGGACATTGTTGAAAACTGAAACTTATGAGCATTAAAATCCGTGATTTTTGACTTTTGAATTTTGACTTGACCGTAGCACCATATCACAAGATTACCCTCGATATAGCAGAGCCTGAAACCCTTGTGTTTTTGTAACCCATATACTCACTTGACTCTGATTGATCTTATTGATAAGGTGCAAGATATGTATCAAATAACTAATCAATTCATTTATTTGCTTGCACTTTTTATCGTGATTGATAGTCTAAAAGTTTTTATATATTCCGATTTACCTTGATTCCGTAGACTCGAAATTAAGATATAAAAATTAGATGCTTAATTTAAAATTAATTATTTACTAGAAACAGTTTTAAGTATATTTTGAGAAACTTCTGGTTGAGAATATAAATATTTATCAACCATCCTCAAAACTTTATGAGTAAGGATAGGTTTATTAATAAAATCCGTTGCCCCCATTACTTTAGCCGCTTTGGCACGAGCGGTATCTACTAAATTTTCACTAGCAGAAATAACAATTATGGGTACTTTACTAAATATAGATGTACGCTTTAATTGAGTACATATTTCATAACCACTAGCAACTGGCATTACTAAATCTAAAAACAGTAGATCAGGTTTTTGTTTCATTAATATTGGCAGAGCCTTTGCTGAGTCTGTAATACTAATAAACCTCAAACCACGGGAAACTATAATTTTCTCCATGATTTGACATATTTGAGGGCTATCATCTACACAAGCTATTAATGGTATATTTTCGGCGTTATTTGTGGTAACTTTCGACTTTGTTTGGGAGTAATTTTTAGGTAATAGATCTGGTACTTCTACCAATCTGACAATTCCTTTGAGAATATAAGGAAGTAATGAACGGGAGACAGAAAGCTCACTTTTCCCCATTTTGACAGTTAAATCTCGCAAAGTATATTTGCCATTCACTAAACCAACAAAGTTTTTGTAAGTAGCAGGATTAAGCATTTTTTCCAGCTGGTCTGCTCTATGAATTAACGGTGCAGAATTAGGTGAAAGGTTTGCTAATCCGGCTTCTCTCCAAGCTTTTCTGGATTGCATAATTATTTTTAAACATAAATCTACATTGGCAAGACTTATGGGTTTATCGAAAATTTGACTGTTAAAACGCTCACAGAGGACGGAAGTAAATACGGATTGTTGTGATATATCAAATAATACTTCTATTATGATTGATCTGACAATTTTATTAACTTGCTCATGATTAATTTTTTGTTTTTTAAATAATTTTGTCAAAACAATATAATCCCAATATTCTAATTCTATCTTTTCAGAATTTAAATAATTTTCTGACAGATTGATATTGGGTGAATGCAAAGCCATTTGTCTACGCCAACGCCGAAATGGGTGTATACCTCCTGTTGCCCAAATTATACGCCCCAGACGGAAATAAAGGCTCCATGATTGACCTTTCTCTACTTTTAGATTAAGTTTGCCATTGTATTGTATTTGAGAAAATTTATGCAACCCGTTGATGATTTTTTTTAATTCTATGCTTTGTTGAGTCATCTGTATTCAATACAATTATCCCTGATTTAGATAGAGAGACGAAGAAAAATTCTTACCCTTTTACCATAAAAATTTGTGACAAACTGCTATAGCTATACACTTTTTCCAACAAAAAAGATAGACACATTGCAATCAAATAAAATTTGCTATATTGATTAAAATATTATCCGGAAAAGCTCTAAATATCAGTGATAAATATACTGAAATTGATGAAAGCTACATATGGGTATGGCAACGATTCAGACGTTCTATTCCCATATCTTATAGCAATCCGATTTGATTCCTGAATCACTTATAGAGATAGGGAACTCTTAATAGGGAAGAAGGAATAAAAGTGTATGCTCGTTTTGTAAGCGCAAGCGCAGGCTCAGGCAACAAAAATCAAATAGGAATCTTATATATCTCTTACCTGCACCCTAGAAGGGTGAGGCTATAAAAATACTAGACGCGGATCGGCTTCCCGTAGGGTAGCCTGCCTACCCAGGCTAAAAAACTTAATTTTTCCTGTTCATGAAAAAAATATAGGAATCATATTTGATTTCTGAAAAAATACTTAGGGAATGTTGTCGTGCAGTACAACGCACCAAAGTCGAGATGAATGGTGCGTTACACACTTACCCTTTAGCGTAGCCATGCCCGGAGGGCTATACGCACGCTACAAACACCTAATTTCGTTCAAAAATCAAACCGGATTTCTATATATGCTTATTAATAAGATAACGCCTTATGTGAGTTAAAAATTCACTAGCTATATCAATGCTTTCAGCTTCCACTCTAATCTTCATTTCTAACTATATGAACGAGACTACGTTGTTCCAGCTTCTAATTCACATAAGCCGTAACATAATGAATCAGTATGAAACTTTTATGCAATATGTCATATACTTTGCTTAAATTCTTGACTGGTAAAAGTTTGAGAATTTGAAAACGCCAAAGTATAAACTCTACCTACAAGGATATATTTACAGTTTTTCAATTTCATATACAAATTTAGCAATGCTCAATAGATAATAACTAATGGCTGATAAATTATAACTGCTCATAAACACAATGCAAATTGACTGGCAAACCACCCAAACCTACGAAGATATCCTTTATCACAAAGCCGATGGCATTGCCAAAATTACCATCAACCGTCCCCACAAACGTAACGCTTTCCGTCCTCAAACTGTATTTGAACTATATGAAGCTTTTTTAGATGCTCGTGAAGATACTAGTATAGGCGTAGTTTTATTAACTGGTTATGGTCCCCATACAGATGGTAAATATGCCTTTTGTTCTGGTGGAGACCAAAGTGTGCGGGGTAAAGCAGGGTATGTTGGTGATGATGGTGTGCCCCGTTTAAATGTGCTGGATTTACAACGCCTGATCCGTTCCATGCCCAAAGTAGTAATTGCCTTAGTTGCCGGGTATGCGATTGGGGGTGGACATGTTTTACATTTAGTATGTGACCTTACCATTGCCGCTGATAATGCTATTTTTGGGCAAACTGGCCCCAAAGTAGGTAGTTTTGATGGTGGTTTTGGTGCTAGTTACCTCGCCCGAATTGTGGGACAAAAAAAAGCACGGGAAATTTGGTTTCTTTGCCGTCACTATGATGCCCAAAAAGCATTGGACATGGGTTTAGTTAATTGTGTTGTGCCCGTGGAACAATTAGAAGCTGAAGGCATCCAGTGGGCAAGAGAAGTGTTAGAAAAAAGTCCCATTGCCATCCGTTGTTTAAAAGCGGCATTTAATGCTGATTGTGATGGACAAGCAGGGTTACAAGAACTGGCGGGTAATGCCACCTTACTCTATTACATGACGGAAGAAGGTGCAGAGGGTAAACAAGCCTTTTTAGAAAAGCGTCCTCCCAATTTTCGTCAGTATCCCTGGCTACCTTAATGACCTACGTAGGGGCGCAATGCTTGCGCCCTTGTCATAATTTATGAGCGATATTAATGAACGTGCTGATTTTGATAGTCCCTGGAAAGAAGTTTTAGAAGCTTACTTTCCCCAAGCAATGCAGTTCTTTTTTCCTGAAACCGCTGCATTAATTGATTGGACACGTCCCTATGAATTTTTAGATAAAGAATTTCAACAAATATCCAGAGGAGCTGAACAAGGTAAAAGGTATGCAGACAAATTAGTTAAAGTTTGGCGTATCCAAAGAGAAGCACTTTGGTTATTAGTGCATCTTGAAATTCTGGCGACAAAAGAAGATGACTTCACCAAGCGGATGTTTACCTACAACTTTCGCATCTTTGATAGGTTTGAACAACCAGCAATTAATCTAGCAATTTTATGTGACAGTAAGCACCAATGGTGACCCAATAATTACAGTGCATAAACTTCTTTTTATTAGCATACAATTGCTCAATTTTGGTATATTGAAGCTAGAATCAAGAAATAATAGATTTGACTTTTAATGAGTTAAATATAGAACAACATCATAAGTAAGTATAATTTGCCAAGTAATTCATAAAATACCACATTGAAATTTACAGTGTGGCTGAGACTAAGGCAGATGGAATGTCTAAATCAAAAGAATTTTATAATACAAAAACATTTGATTTTAGTCCAAGTAAGTTTGTAAGTATCAGGGGCAATTTTTATGACCCCCCTTGACAAAAAACTCCTACGTGATTTCCTCCACTGGCGGGGACAAATTATTGCCATCGCTCTGGTGGTGGCTTGTGGAATTGCCAGTTTTGTCTGTATGCAAAGTGCCTATGAATCCCTCAAACTCACTCAAGCAACCTACTACGAACACTATCGCCTTGCTGAGGTGTTTGCCCAAGTAAAACGGGCACCAGAATCCTTAAAGACTCAGATAGAGGCAATTCCTGGTGTAGCTCAGGTACAAACAAGGGTGGTGGCGGATGTAAATTTAGATATCCAAGGCAGGCAAGAACCAGCAATTGGGCGGTTGGTATCTATACCCCCGCGACAAATGCCCATGCTCAATGACCTATATCTGCGTCGGGGGCGGTATATTCAAGGGGATAAGGCGGATGAGGTATTAGTTAGTGAGGGGTTTGCCAAGGCTAATAACCTGGATTTGAATGATACCATCGGCGCAGTGATTAATGGACGCTGGCAAAAGCTACGAATTGTAGGTATCGCCATGTCTCCAGAGTACGTCTATGCTATTCAGGGGACGGGGGATATATTCCCAGATAATCAACGGTTTGGCATTTTTTGGATGGGAAGGGAGGCTTTGGGAACGGCTTTTAATCAGGATGGGGCGTTCAATGATGTTACCCTGACCTTAATGCCCAATGCTGTGGAGGCAGATGTAATTTTTCGCTTGGATCGACTCCTGGAAAGGTACGGAGGTTTTGGAGCATACCCCCGCAAAGACCAACTTTCTAACCGCTTCCTCTCGGAAGAAATTGCCATGTTACAAGGAACTGCTACCGTTGCTCCTTCTATTTTCCTGGGCATTGCTGCTTTTTTGTTAAATATGTTACTGTCCCGCTTGATTAGCACTCAACGGGATCAAATTGCTGTGATTAAAGCCTTTGGTTACAGTAATCAAGCGATCGCTTGGCATTATCTCAAGTTTGTGTTGGCAATTGTATCGGTGGGGGGAACCCTAGGAACTTCTGTGGGACTGTGGTTTGGTATTGCCGTCACTGAGAATTACACTCAATTTTTCTCTTTCCCCATCCTCCGTTATCAAGCTAGTATGAGCTTGATTTTGGGGGCGATCGCTATTAGTGTTGGGGCTGCCGTTATCGGTGCTATTACTGCCGTCCGTAAGGCAGTTTCTTTACCTCCGGCAGAGGCCATGCGTCCCGAACCACCTGCCCGATTTCGCCCTACCATCATTGAAAGAATCGGGTTACAAAAATTACTTTCCCCCATCGGGCGGATGATTTTGCGGAATTTAGAACGTAAGCCCATCCAAGCATCCCTCTCTACCCTGGGAATTGCCCTTGCCGTTGCCATCTTGGTCATTGGTCACTATTCTGAGGATGCTATGGAATATATGATTGATGTCCAGTTTCGCCATATCCAGCGAGAGGATGTGATGATTGTGTTTAACGAGCCTCGTCCCGCCAGGGTGCGCTATGAAGTTGAGAATTTACCAGGGGTACTCAGGGCAGAAGTATTCCGCAGTGTCCCCGCCAAGTTACGGTTTGAACACCGTACCTATCGTCTGGGTTTAACGGGTATTGAACCAAATGCACAACTACGGCGACTGTTGGATCGGCAGTTACATCCGGTTAATTTACCTCCAGAAGGGGTCATTTTAACCAGGAAACTGGCAGAAATTCTGGGAGTAAAACCAGGGGATATGCTGACTGTGGAGGTATTAGAAGGAGCAAGACCAACCCGTACTGTTGCCGTGGCTGGGCTATTGGATGAATTAATTGGCGTATCTGCATATATGGACATCCACGCCTTAAATCGGTTGATGCAAGAAGGAGGAACTATTTCTGGAGCTTATCTTTCAGCCGACTCCCTAGAACTAGACCGCCTCTATGCCCTCCTGAAACGCACCCCAGCAGTCACAGGGGTATCCGTGCGGGAAATGGCGATCGCTCGCTTCCAAGAAACCATTGCTGATAGTCTCAGTATTTTTACTACTGTGCTAGTAATATTTTCCAGCATTATTGCCTTTGGAATTATTTATAATGCTACCCGCATAGCCCTTTCTGAAAGGGGGCGAGAACTGGCAACTTTGCGGGTGATTGGGTTTAATCAAGCAGAAGTAGCCTTTATCCTTTTGGGAGAACAGGCAGTATTAACTGGGTTAGCCATTCCCTTGGGATCTGTGATTGGCTTTGGTCTATGTGCCTTAATGTCCTTGAGTTATAACTCTGAACTCTACCGCTTTCCCCTGGTAATTACCAAAACTTCCTATGGATTCGCCTTTATATTTATTGCGATCGCTGCCATAATTTCTGGGTTCATAGTCCGTCGTCAGTTGGTTCATTTGGATTTAATTGCTGTACTGAAGACGAGAGAGTGACAAGGAGTGAGGGAGTGAAAGAGTGAGGGAGTGAAGGAGTAATAAGTAGGGTCTGCTGAATAACTTAAAAACTCTTATCTTGTAAGCACCTCAGGCTATTTTTGTCGAAAAAAGTGCAAGAGAATAGGGATATAAAGCTTAAAAACCTTGCATCTCCAATTTTTTGGAGTCCAAAAAATTGGAGAAAATAGGGGTAGAACTGTTGCCTGTTCCCTGTTAAGAGTTCCCTACCCCCACAATCATGACTTTTTCAGCAAGCCCTAAGTAATAAAGAAAAATTTGTCCCCTTGTCCTCCCACACTCCCCACACTCCCCACACTCCCCACACTCCTTCCCTCCTTGTCCCCTTGTCTCCAGATCAACTACAAGCGATCGCGTTCAGATACTTATATTTTTAAAAATAAACTCAATCAGAAAATATATTTATATTTTTAATCTATTTTCTGCTCTTTTTATAACAAAAACTTTATTCTTTTAAACCAAATATAATTAAAACAAATTATAAGACTTATGATTCATCATTCATACCTGAACTTCATTATCAATTACTCAAATTAAGTAAAATTTCGGTTCTGACTTTCGTAACAACTTTTCTATCTTGTTTCTATGTAGTCAAGAAAAACTACAGCACATACAAAATCATCTTCTAAAACTCACGTTAATTGGGTTATCAAGTTAGCTGTTGCCAGAGATATGGCCATATATGTGCAAGCCTAAATCTGCAAGAGGTAGCTGATTTTTGTGCGAGCATATGCTCTCAAAACTTGAATCTGAAGTGTTCTTTACCAATCATTTAATAAATATACGGTGCTATGCCAACCACAGTTACTAATGAACTGAAGCATGAAACTTGGCAGTTGTTGCGAGAGTATCAGCAGTCTCGTACAGCAAATATTCGTAACCAGTTAGTCAAACTTAACTTTGGGCTTGTCAGAAAAGAAGCTTACTATTGGATGAATCAATGCCATGAAAGTTACGATGACTTACTACAAGTAGGTTGTCTTGGTTTGATTCGGGCGATTGAGAAATTTAATATTACTAAGGGTCATGCATTCAGTTCCTTTGCCATTCCCTACATTCGTGGTGAAATTCAACACTATTTGCGCGATAAAGGCGTGACAGTACGCATTCCTCGACGCTGGTTAGCATTACAACAACAAGCAATAGGAGTTTCCCGTTCTCTACGAGAAAAGTATAATCGCCAACCTACGGATAAGGAATTAGCAGCTGCACTGGAGGTTTCTCCAGAAGAATGGCAAGAAATAAAACTAGCATGGGCAAACCGCTCTCCTTTGAGTTTGGATGTACCCATACAAAATGGAGAGGAGGGTTCTACCAGCTTGGGAGAACTAGTTCCCGATCACCGTTATCGTAGTTTCCAATTGGCGCAAGAAGATCGCCTCCGGTTACAACAGGGGCTTGTACAACTAGAACAACGTACCCGTGAAGTTTTGGAGTTTGTGTTTTTGCAGGATCTAACACAAAAACAAGTTGCAGATCGTTTAGGTATTAGTGTGGTTACGGTTTCTCGTAGAGTTAAGAAGGGATTAGACTCATTGAAACATATTATGGTTTTGACAGATGATTAATTTCATAAATCCCTGATACATAAGTTAGGTTATAACGGAATCGGAACTCACCTTTGATACAAATTTCATTAGGTAGATTTCAAAACAAAATTTCCTATAGCTTTTGAGAACAGCTAATGGGCATATATTTCAACAAATATTGCAAAATTACGTTAATTGCTATTTTGTCTTTGCTAATTGCTTCCTGTTCTTCAGAAGGCGAACAACAATCTAGCAATCCTCCTGCATCAATCAATACACCCAAAAAGGGAAAAAAAGCTGCTGCCCAAGGTTTTAAGAATCCAGTGGTTCCAGGTAAAAATGAATCTTTGACAGCTGCTTCCACAGCATCTAATCTGATTCAACCTACGAATGCCAAGGAAAGGGAAGCAGTGGTATCCAAAGGTCGTTCAGACCCATTTGCCAAAATTGATGGACAGATAGTTCCTATTTTACCTGGCAATACGGGCGTAGTTGCTGCCAAAAGACCTGTTCCGGTTTTACCTACCCTAACTACTCTCAAGAAAAAACCGAAAAAAATAGCCCAACAACCCAGACCAAAATCACCACCAAAACCAAGACCAAAACCAAAAGCGAGCAATAAAAAAGTCATTGTTTCTGCATCGCTGAAGAAACCAAAATTAACTCCTGTACTACCAAAAGTCTTGCCCCAAGTAGTTCCAAGTCCAAAATTGGTGCCAGTATTACCGCCACCACCACAACCAAAGTTGGCTCAAGCTGTCTCTGTGTCAGGGGTGGTGGTAATTGGCAAGGAACCCCAAGCAATTATCAAAGTTCCGGATGAACCTACCAGCCGCTACGTACAAGCGGGACAAAGATTAGCCAATGGTCTGTTGATCAAACGGATTGAAATGAATGAAGGCTCGGAACCTACGGTAATTTTGGAACAATATGGTATAGAAGTTGCAAAAATGGTAGGAGAGGGGGCTGTTAATCCTAAATCAACCGAGGCTTCCACAGAAGCAACGAACTCTGTAACAGGACCCGAACAAACAACTATCTAGCTTCCGTGAGAGGAATCCCGTTAAACCGCTTGCGGTTACGGGTGTTCCGCGCACGCGATGCGAGAGCGGGAGATGAATTACGATCAGGGTGTTTACATTTTTTACGCATAATCTTTATATCCCAAGGGTTTACGTTGTGAGATAATCTAATCAAGGTTGAATCAGCCGTGCAATGGCATAAGCTTGTTATGTCTAGTTAAGAGGTTGTAAAGCAAGAATCTCCCCCTACAAGCACAGTGTTAGCAGTGAGACTGTCAAGGAACCCTCATAAATATGGAGACACGAGAAAAAATTGAATTTGCTAATCTACCCTTGGCAATTTATCGCGAGATAGCAGCTCATTTACGTCAATTAGAAGGGGTGAAGGTAGAATTAATTCCCCAATCATCCCCAGAATTTGATTACAAACAAAGCCAAATCAGTGAACTATGGGTTGATTACGATCCCGATCGCGCTCAACAGGTAAAGCAAATTATAGCTTACTACCGCGATCGCTATACTGGTTATTCCAATCTTAAAAAAGAATGGGACAAATAGAGGGAGCATCCCAATTTTTGAAAAACACCCACAGGCTAAAAGCAAGCGGGCTATACAAACAAAGCGTGCTTACGCAGGTCAGAAGTTTTCAGCCCAGGCAGATGGACTTGGTTCGTTTAGCTAAACCCTTCTAGGGTGTGGAGTACAAGTATTTATGAAAATTTGGGATGTTCCCCAAACATATTCTTGTAGAGACGTAGCATTACTCCGCCACATTCGCTATGAGGGGCACAACAATTGTAGTCGGAGCGTCTCGCTCCCTGCTGAAAGGAAGCAGGCTTTCCGGCCCGCACTACAACAGGCCATCAAAATTAATGTGGTCAAGTATTGCTACGTCTCTACTTTTGATTAAGATTTTATAATTTACCTATCAAATATTTAAAACTAAAACCCAACTGTAATTGGGCTAATCTGTTAATAAAATTTACATTACAAACAAATGTTAAGAATAATTACAGATTTTGACGGTCCTATTGTTGATGTGTCCGAACGTTATTATCGCGTTTATCAAATTTGTTTAGAGAAAACCCGTGATCGGCAGCAGCCAGTTAAAGAATTAACAAAAGCAGAATTTTGGCAATTGAAGCGATCGCGCGTTGGAGAAAAACAGATTGGGATTATTTCTGGATTGGATGCAGCTCAAGTAGAAGAGTTTGCCCAAATGCGGCGACAAACAGTACATACACAGCCTTACTTCCAGTATGATTGCCTAGCAGTAGGTGCGGTAGATAGCCTACGAACAATTCAACAAGCCGGTATAGATTTAGCAGTGATGACTATGCGCCGAGTCAGAGAGTTAAATTATGCCTTCAACCATTACGATTTGAGCCAATTTTTCCCAGAAAATCGTCGTTATTGCTTGAGTAATGACTACATTAAAACCTGTGATGTAGAGGATAAACCATTACTTATGTCACGAGCTTTAAGGGAAATGCCAGCAGCTTATGATACTTGGATGATTGGAGATACTGAAGCTGATATTGCGGCGGCGAAAAGACATGGGATAAAAGTAATTGCAGTGGAATGTGGTATCCGCGATCGCACCCAGTTAGAACTCCAACAACCAGACTTAATTGTGAAAGATTTTAGTTCTGCTGTGAACTTAGTTCTAGAAAATTCACTACAACGGATAGGATAAATAAATAGTTCATGGGTTAACCTCTGACGCGAAATTCCCCAAGTTTCTATACAGTGGGGAGAATATCACTAGGTTTATGGGTGAGTGAAGACGAACTCACCCACCCATACACAAAAAGAATCAGCGCAAAAAGCTACTCACCAACCATAACAATATAAAACTGACCACCGTAGAAAACTGATTTGCTCCTAAACTAATAGATCCTAGCTGTGGAGACAGCCAAGCAGCTAGTAGTCCGCCACCAACTAAACCAACAATCAGAGTTAGCAAAGTCAATAAAACAGATTTACCAAACTTTCCTTCTTTGCGATTAAGAAAATAAACGCTGACTCCTACACCAACAATCAATACCAGCTGTAGCATTGTGTCACCTCCAGCTGAGTAAAACACACTAATAGCACTTAAGCCTAAAAACCATGCTCCAGGCAAAAGAATATCTGTCAGTGAAGGTTGAGCTAGTATGTTTTGTAGCCATGCGGGGGACTGTTCCCGTGGGGTTGATGCTTCTTTAGGAAGTGCTTGAACTAGGCGTTCTGGAAAACGAATGCGCTCGGGTACTTTAATTTTACCTTCTTGGCGCATCCGCAGGCGTTCCATTAAAATCGCATCATAGGCAGCTTCAATCGTTTCCAGACGCTTACCATCGTCACTGTACTCTTCCAGCAGACGACTGCGAACATCTTGAATTTCATCGAAGGTAGCTTCTTCTGATACCCCAAGTGTTTCGTAGGGATTTTGATCGCTCATGGTGAGTTAATTACTTCTGCCTCTATCGTCGGCAATCTTTGACCTTTGCAGAAAAAAACAAATTAATGTTTTAATTGGCTCGAAAGCTAATATTTCGTTAGATTTTGACACCCTACTGGGATAGTAGCACGGATTAAATTGACCAAAATAGTAATTTTAACTATAGTCACTTTAACATATTGTCAGAACTCAGTGTATCCCCTCATGTCGTTGACTAGTTAGGGTCTTACTCTAGAATTTGAGGGAAAAAAATTTAATAGGTCTTTAATTTATGATAAAAATACCTTTTTTGTTTATTATTTGGCAATTTACAATACCTTGACAACAAAATAATTCCCTTATCCTTTCAATAAATTGTGCCATCCAGTCGCATATAGATTTAAAATTGAAGGAATTTCCACAGTAATACGACTGAATTAAGTAAGTAACTTAGTTTACCCTAATGAGGTCTTGTAACTGATGTACTTTACATACTGGAAACAAAACTAATGCTTACATGAGCTGCTATCTAGTACAAAATAATGTACATCTGTCTATTATCCGAATTAACTTAATATTCGGAATTTGGGAAATTACCGTCGTAGCCTTGTAGCTTATTATTGTTTCCCAAACGGAAACCGTGGTTTATGCCAAATCCGTCTGTTAATCCTGTCAGCACCCCGCTCTAAAGAGACGGAGCTTCAAGCCCCCATCTTTAGGTAGCTGACCAGCCTAAGTCTTAACTGACTACGTTATCAGCAAGTGCCAAAGTTCCTACCTTGGAATGCGTAGTTTCGCCAGTTC
>JASJCJ010000019.1 GCA_030066045.1 Calothrix sp. MO_167.B12 | reverse complement strand
TGGGTAGCATTGATGGTATTGACAACAATTGAAGATGAGCAAGCAGTAGAACAAGCCAAGTATTTACTTGCAAGAAATCAACAGTCAGAAGCTCAACCAGCGAATCGCGCCATAATGGAGTTAATCACAACGATTATGGTGTACAAATTTGAAGATAAAAGTCAACGGGAGGTAGAACAGATGTTAGGGATTACACTCCAAGAAACGCGAGTTTATCGGGAAATTAAGGAAGAAGGGATAAAAGAAGGGTTACAAAGGGAAAAATATCTTGTTCTCCGTCAGTTAACTCGACGGGTGGGAGAATTACCGCAACAGGTGCGCCAACAGGTTGAATCTCTCCCTGTTGAACAGTTGGAAAATCTTGGGGAAGCATTGCTTGATTTTAGCAGTATGGCTGATTTATACACTTGGTTGGAAGGGCTGAAGGCTTAACATTTGGGAACTTTGGGAACGCACATCTACGTGGGAGTATCTCAAATATAAAATATAGACCAATACCGTTCAGTTAAGCCTGAAAATTAAAACTGGCGTAGGTTGGGTTGAGGGACGAAACCCAACACTGTCAGTCAGCCTTTTGTTGGGTTTCACTTCGTTCCACCCAACCTACTATTTTTCTTAACTGAACCGTATTGAATTATAGAGGGAGCATATTATTTAATTTACCTTCCTAAGCTTGAAAATTAAAAATGGCGCAGGTTGGGGAGCCATTCTCTGGCGGTGAAACACTCTAAATTCGCTCATTCCCCTTGACGATGGAAGATTCCAGTCCCAAAACTTTTTTAATTCATCTATAATTTCAGTAATTTCCCCATAATCTCACCAAAAACAGCCTTCAATCTGTGACAGTGGTTAACTGGAATCCCTATCTACAATCCATCTGTAATACCTACGCCGAATGGTGGAAGATTTACACCCTCACAGATGTGGTGGGGAAGCAACGGGATGAGCAAAAAAAGCCATTTCCCCTACTGCATAATTTGATGGTGGAGACGCTGAAGCAAGAGAAGGAAAGTAGGGAAGAACAGCAAGAAAAAACCGAACGTTTAACAGTTCTGGATGGTTTACGTAAATATGCTGACAGCCATGTATTATTAACAGGTCGTCCTGGTTCCGGTAAATCCACAGCGTTGGTAAGGTTACTGTTGGAGTCAGCAAAGAAAGCACAGCCTGCCATTGCCAGAGAAGCGGAGCGGAACGAAGAAATCTCATCAAATATTCGTCTCAAGACGACTGAATCCTCTGCTAATAGTCCGTTTCAACTAACAACTTCCACTAGTTGTGATAAACAGGAGGCGGAGCCTCCAGAACCTAGTTACCAGGCTCAGCCTGGTAACCAAAATGTAGAGCCTCTGGCTCTGATTGAGAATGATGCAAGTTATCAGTTGCAACCAAAGGCTGTCATTGCTAGAGAAGCGGAGCGGAACGAAGCAATCTCATCAACTATGGGGAAAAGCGAGAAAATTCCCGTATTGGTAGAACTGCGTTATTACCAAACCTCCATCCTCGATTTAATCCGCGACTTCCTCAAACGCCATCAAATACTGTTGTCAACCCAAGAAATCGAGCAACTGCTGTTTCAGGGACAATTCTTATTACTTGTGGATGGGGTGAACGAATTACCATCAGAAGCAGCGCGGGGGGATTTACAGAAATTTCGCCAAGACTACTGCAACACCACACCAATGGTATTCACTACGCGAGATTTGGGGGTAGGTGGTGACTTAGGAATAGAGAAAAAGCTACAAATGCAACCCCTGACAGAAGAACAAATGCGGGAGTTTGTTTGTGGGTATCTCCCCGAACAAGGGGAAGAGATGTTAAAGCAGTTGTCAGGGCGTTTGCGGGAGTTGGGAGAAACCCCTCTGCTGTTATGGATGCTTTGTTCGGTGTTTGTGGATAACCAGAATCAAGTACCTGGTAATTTGGGTTCGGTATTTCGTCGGTTTACGGAAATTTATGACAATAAACTGAAACAAGATATTCCCGTATCAGATGAATCTCGTCGTTGGTGGAGGCGGTTGTTACAGCATTTGGCTTGGGTGATGACGCAGGGGGGAACCTCACCCCAAACTCCTCTCCTGCAAGGAGAGGGGCTTCATTCTCCCCATTCCCTAGTAGGGAAGGGGGCTGGGGGGTTAGGTTTCTCAACAACGGAGATTGTGGTTGCTATTCCCAAGCAACACGCTAGGGATATTTTGACGCAGTTTCTCAAACAGCAAGATTATCATCAGCCAAGGGATGCGGAAGCATGGTTAGATGATTTGCTTAAGCATCATCTCATTCAAGTGGGAACGGACAATCAAATCGAGTTTCGCCATCAACTGCTACAAGAATATTACGCTGCGGAAAGGTTATTGCAGGTGTTACCAAATCTCAGTGATGAGCAATTGCAGTGGGATTATTTGAATTATTTGAAGTGGACGGAACCTATTGCATTGATGATGCAGTTGGTAGAGAAGCAATCTCAAGCAGTGCATGTGGTTAAGTTGGCGTTAGCGATAGATTGGCAGTTAGGTGCAAGGTTAGCAGGGGAAGTTAAATCACAATGGCAGGAGGAAACTGTTAAGTTAATTACTGATTTAAATTTGCCACAATTATTGTCAATTAGGTTATTAAGAATTAGTCAATCTGAAGCCGCAGTACCAGGGTTAATTCAACTTCTAGAACATGAAGACTCCGATGTGCGTAGACGTGCAGCATCTGCCTTGGAACAAATAAAATCTGATGCCGCAGTACCAGGGTTAATTCAACTTCTCGAAGATGAAGACTCCTATGTGCGTTATCGTGCAGCATCTGCCTTGGAACAAATAAAATCTGAAGCCGCAGTACTAGGGTTAATTCAACTTCTGG
Organism: Calothrix sp. MO_167.B12; assembly: GCA_030066045.1. Taxonomy (GTDB): domain Bacteria; phylum Cyanobacteriota; class Cyanobacteriia; order Cyanobacteriales; family Nostocaceae; genus Calothrix_A. The sequence goes on along the minus strand of JASJCJ010000019.1, from coordinate 51,245 downwards.
AACATCAAAACTTCTCTGTGCGTAGAAGTGCGGCAGATGCCTTGGTAGAAATAAAATCTGAAGCGGCAGTATCAGGGTTAATTCAACTTCTGGAACATGAAGACTCCGATGTGCGTAGACGTGCAGCATCTGCCTTGGTAGAAATAAAATCTGATGCCGCAGTACCAGGGTTAATTCAACTTCTGGAACATCAAAACTTCTCTGTGCGTAGAAGTGCGGCAGATGCCTTGGAACAAATAAAATCTGATGCCGCAGTACCAGGGTTAATTCAACTTCTGGAACATAAAGATTCCTCTATGCGTAGAAGTGCGGCATCTGCCTTGGTAGAAATAAAATCTGATGCCGCAGTACCAGGGTTAATTCAACTTCTCGAAGATGAAGACTCCGATGTGCGTAGAAGTGCGGCATCTGCCTTGGAACAAATAAAATCTGATGCCGCAGTACCAGGGTTAATTCAACTTCTCGAAGATGAAGACTCCGATGTGCGTAGAAGTGCGGCATCTGCCTTGGGAGAAATAAAATCTGATGCCGCAGTATCAGGGTTAATTCAACTTCTGAAACATAAAGATTCCTCTGTGCGTTCTAGTGCGGCATCTGCCTTGGGAGAAATAAAATCTGATGCCGCAGTACCAGGGTTAATTCAACTTCTCGAAGATGAAGATTACTTTGTGCGTTCTAGTGCGGCATCTGCCTTGGGAGAAATAAAATCTGATGCCGCAGTACCGGGATTAATTCAACTTCTTGAAGATGAAGACTACTTTGTGCATTATCTTGCAGCAGATGCTTTGGTAAAAATAAAATCTGATGCCGCAGTACCGGGATTAATTCAACTTCTCGAAGATGAAGACTCCGATGTGCGTAGAAGTGCGGCATCTGCTTTGGTAGAAATAAAATCTGATGCCGCAGTACCAAGGTTAATTCAACTTCTCGAAGATGAAGACTCTTCTGTGCGTTCTCGTGCGGCATCTGCCTTGGGAGAAATAAAATCTGATGCCGCAGTACCAGGGTTAATTCAACTTCTCGAACATAAAGATTCCTCTGTGTGTTCTAGTGCAGCATCTGCCTTGGGAGAAATAAAATCTGATACCGCAGTACCAAGGTTAATTCAACTTCTGGAAGATGAAGACTCCGATGTGCGTTCTCGTGCGGCATCTGCCTTGGGAGAAATAAAATCTGATGTCGCAGTACCAGGGTTAATTCAACTTCTGGAACATAAAGATTCCTCTGTGTGTTCTAGTGCGGCATCTGCCTTGGGAGAAATAAAATCTGATGCCGCAGTACCAGGGTTAATTCAACTTCTGGAACATAAAGATTCCTCTGTGTGTTCTAGTGCAGCATCTGCCTTGGGAGAAATAAAATCTGATGCCGCAGTACCAGGGTTAATTCAACTTCTGGAACATAAAGATTCCTCTGTGTGTTCTAGTGCAGCATCTGCCTTGGGAGAAATAAAATCTGATGTCGCAGTACCAGGGTTAATTCAACTTCTGAAAGATAAAGACGACTATGTGCATTATAGTGCGGCATCTGCCTTAGTAAAAATAAAATCTGATGCCGCAGTAACAGGGTTAATTCAACTTTTAAATACCAATAATTATCTCCACTTAAATAATGGGAAAAACGCCTCTCAAGCTATAAATGCACTAGAAAAAATCCAAGAACACCTCAAATACTACAAACCCATCCCCAAACCCACCATGTCCAAATCCACTTCCCACAACTACGCTTTACTCATCGGTGTTGGTGAATGTGAAGAAACCAAATTATCCCTACCAGTCACAGTTAAAGATATTCAAGCACTAAAAACTCTCCTCACCGATTCCAACCTATGCGGTTACATCGACGATAATATCCATCTCCTCCACGACGCAAACGCCACCAAAGACGCAATATTAGACAACTTAAACTGGCTGAAACAACAAGCCGAAAATGACCCAGAAGCAACTATACTAGTTTACTATTCCGGTCACGGTTTACTACATCAATCTGGAGATTACTACCTCATCCCCCACGAAACAGACAGAACAGAGATCCCCGACACCGCACTCCCCGCAAACACATTTAACCAAGCCTTACGGGAAATTCCCGCCCAGAGATTATTAGTAATTATAGATAGTTGTCACGCCCAAGGAATGGCAACATCAAAGGATGATGCAGGGAACAACAAACGCTCACCCATACCCAAAGGTTTTACCCAAACAGCTTTACCCAAAACCATTATTGACGACTTAAAACAAGGTACGGGAAGAGTTGTTTTCACCTCCTCCACGGGAGAACAATTATCTTGGGTACGCCGTGACAACACAATGAGTATTTATACTTATCACTTCCTAGAGGCCTTGCAAGGTGCAGGAAATCAACCAGGGGATAAGGTAGTCAAGGTTTCCGATTTTATGAATTACCTGAGTAAAACCGTTCCCGCAACCACCCAAAAAGAATACAAAAAAGAACAAACACCATTCTTTGACTTTGCCACAGAAGATTTCCCCGTGGCATTGTTGCATGGGGGAAAGGGTTTACCGCCACAGGGTTGGGAAGAAGTGAAAGGGGAAGCACAGGAGAAGATTCGCGGTATTAGCGTACAGTTTAGTCACAGCGATGTGGGTAATGTTATTAATATCAATGCTGAAAAGGTAGATGTTGGGGGTATTTCCTCCAGGAAGTAGGTATGCCATAGACAAAATATCGGCAGCATCCCAAATGTTTAAATTTGTTTGTAGTGCGGGCATCTTGCCCGCTGAATACAACTCACTACTTTTTTTATTTTTGTAAATTTAATGAAATTAAGTATATGAATTAATCCCCCATCGTGAGATAATTCAATTAAAGTTCATCATAATGGGGTGTGAGTAAATTTTTTTCGGCAAGCTACACCCCATTATATAAAAATAAACTTTACTCTGTAAGTATACCAGGAAATCCGCTCAATTTAAAAAAAAAATTTTTAAATTGAGGCGATTATTTCAACTCCAAACTTAAAATACCGAGAATCTTACCAATCTGGTTGAGGAAATATTCTTCCAAATCCAAAGCCATTTGGGCATTGAGCCGAGATACGTGTAAAAACCTGCAAGATGGTCTGGAAACTCTTGCTGTATCTAACTTTCAATGATTTCGGGTGGAAGTTTCATTGCTGCCTCTAATGGTTGCGGAATTGCCTGTAAATTCACTACATAATCTCCGTATCTTTTGATATGTCTGGTTACGTAAGGACTCAAAGCTTTAAGATATCTACGATTAACTTCTTCTCCCTGTGTAGATAGGGTTTGAATCGCCAAGGACATATCTACCGTGTTTTGTAAAATGACAGCGGAAGCAACTAAATCCAGATACTTTAACCGCTTTTCTTGTTCAATTGGATCATTTTCAGTAATCGCACCTTGTTTACCAAAGAACACCCAATCAAGAAAATGGTGATATTTCTCTACAACATTGGTAATAGCAGTAATTTCTCGACGCATCCTGACGTTGGAGATATATTCGAGCAGGAACATTGTCCGTACCACCTTACCTAATTCCTGAAAAGCTTGATAGAGACGATTCTTACGGCTGTAGCTACCCAACTTACGTAGAAGCGTAGAAGGCATTACCTTCCCAGCTTTTATCGATAATACGACCCGCATCATATCATGCCAGTGAGTTGAAATAAGGTTCCAGTTGACTACGCCCTTGAATAGTGGGTCAATATAGTCGTAAGTGACATCTGGGCTTGGACGCAGGAAAGCACAATCCTTCCAGTTACGGATACGGGGCATCAATTTAATACCAAGAAGATAGGAAATAGCAAATACTGGTGCGGATTGACCTTGTGTATCTGCATACAAAGTATCCGGTTGAATATCCGAAATATTCTTTAGTAATCCGTCTAAAATATACACTGCTTCCCAAACGCCACAGGTAATGAAGTGGGTAAACAAAGCGATGTATTTATCAGAAACGTGGTGATAAGCAATACCACCATAGCCGCCATAACGAATGTGGTATTCACTATGTAAATTGTTCTCGTAAATCTCAAATTTGCTACCATCTGCGGCTGCTCTTTTCCCCGTACCCCAAAGATTTGGAAGGCTAAAACGGTTGAAAGCATTAATCATATCTCGAACCGCTGCTTCAATTTTTGCAGTACTAATATGGCGACGATTGGTATAAGAAATCATGTGAGATGTTACAACATCTCTGGAATGACGCGCCATTTGATTGGGTCCGAGGTTGCATCCGTAGCTAAAAGTGGTAAAAATATAGCGCTCCGCAGATTGTTTAAATTTTGGTTCGCTTCCTGATAGAGAACCAAAATGTCTCGTCCAATTCAACCAATGTTCAACATTACAGAGTATGTCTAAAATACTACGCTCTGGCATCAAAGCACGGATTTTATTTTCTAGCTCCTCCACCTCTTTTGGTTGGGGAGTTGATGGAACTCGTGTCAGTACGATTTCTCCATTTTGATTAATTTTTACCTGCTTATCATCTGCACAAATCTTGTCTACTTTTTGTGCAACCTCACTTAGCTCTTGAGATAAGTATTTAACAAAACCTTCTGGGTTGGAGGGAAAACCAACAGTTGAACAATATTCCTCTATAAGAGGTTCACACTCGGATTGAGAAAGTAATTGTTCGCGGAAATCAGCGTAACTTTCAGAACCAGCTACGCAAGCATCTCCTGTCTTCAAATCCAAAGCCAAGTAAGAAAAAATACAAATTTCTAGCTGCTGACGTATTAAAACCTTAGTTCCATTAACCTCGGATATAACCAGCATCCGCCACTGTTTGCTGATAAAATCTAAGTTGATATCAAACGGTAAATGCCTACCACGCCTGTGCTGATTATCCAGCAAGAATTTTAGGGCATCAATCATAGATTCATCCGCAGAAGTACTACTGATATCCATTGAACGCACTAAATCGAACAATAATTTACGGTGGCTGTAATAAAATCGCCACATCAACGGTAAGTGATTGTTCGTGTTATACGCTGCAATTTCTTCATATTTTTCTAGCAGCAAATCTGTACCACCACCCTCATCCAAGATAGACTGTACTTTACTCCCTAAAGCTTCGTTATCTTGAGCTAGCTTTGATGCAGTTAGGACTTGTGAGAAGGTATTCAACAATTCGGATGTTTGTGCTAAATGTTTCTCCCGTAGCTCCTGCAATCGCTGTTTAGCATTGTTTTGAATCTTGAGTATACGTTTGAGAAACATCTCAACGAGATTGTCACGGGTCTTTACTTGTGCCGAATATAGCAGGCATATCAGTAATGTTCGGCGTTTGGGTATATTAATATCCCGGAACTCGGATATGTCCAAAGCCCTGGCTTGGGCTGCAAAGTACCTTACTTTTGTTGGAGCTATGGTTGATAATAACCGTTTGGCATTCCCAAAGGTCATGAGAGAATCAAACTTAGCCAGTAGTTGTTTCATTCCACCAAGAGTTGCACTTCTGGGTGGAGATTTAAGTAGATTGAGTGTTGCAATTGACTCTTCATTATCCCCTACCAGTAGTTGGTCTAAATAAAGAATCTCTGTAATTTCCAAATCACCAGACACCCGTAAAAACAAACGGTTGTTGACCATTGCACGGATGTGACCAATTAAACGGTCTAAGGTACTGAATGCAGGTAATTCGTAACGTTCTTTAACCAACTCCTCAATCGCTACATTAATTAAATCAGCAGGGTGGTCTAAAACTTCTGCTTGTTTTGCAACCAAGATAGCGATTAATTTCTGGGCAGCTTTATCGTATTGTTTGACTCCCAAATATGAGCGAATCGCATTTTGATAAGTGTAGCGCTGACGTTCTGAAGGGATTGTCTTCACCCAAGAAAGTAACTTTAAACACGACCGTAAATGTTTAATTACAGCGATTGGTACTAATTCGGGATGTGGAAAATATCCAAGCCGTTGAAAAGATTTCAACATCACCATGAAGCTAAGAAAACCATTGTGGCTCTTAGTTTTGGACTTTACGAATTTGATTTCTTCTGGTGTAGGTGTATAAAGTTCTGCAAGCTCAGATGCATCGGGAAACTGTTTAAATTTAGGATAGGCAGTACGGTCAATTGAGGTCATTCAAGTAAAAATAGCAACACAAAATAACAAGAGATTAACCATTCACAGATTTATCTCTCAATCTTTAACCAAAGAGTATTTTATATTCTTTTTGCTAGACATTTACTTGAAAATTAAAAGACTGTTTTTTGTCGTTGAGAAAGCTGTAAGATTTTACCCAATTAACTGGTTATTTTTTAGAGGGTTTAACAGTATTAACCAGAATATTTAAGGCTTGCCGTGCTGATGATTCAGCTTTTTGTGAGGTGACTTTTTGGTAGCGTAAGGTTGTTTGGATACTTTCGTGTCCCATTAAAGCTCGTAGTTGTTCGAGACTAAGTAAACCTACGCGCTCTGTTGCAAATGTATGTCTTAAATAATGGATGCGGATACCATGAAGCTCTGGGTATTTATTAGTGATATCAAGCCAATAATCGTGCAGTGTACGATAGCTAATTCTACTGACTTTCAATGTGACTGGATGTTGTGCTGTAAATAAAGCATTGATGTTTTGATGTCGTCTATGATGGATATATTTATCTAGGGCATCAGCGGCATCTTCGCTATAAAAACACCAGCGTTGTTTGTTACCTTTACCCAGTACTTGAAATTTCTGGTTATTCAGGTCTACATCTTTTACATCTAGAGCTAAAAGCTCTCCAATCCTACATCCTGTGCGATGTAATAAATGCACAATGGCATTCAGACGCAGGTCATCTTTTACAGCTTGATACAGTATCTCTAATTGGGATGGAGTTAAAAAACGTATTATTTCATCTGTATGATGTTCTCCTTTTTCTCGCTCTGGTGGACGCTGTTTTAGTCCGCGAATTGGGTTGTTTTTTATATACTGTTGTGACACTGCAAAATTAAATAGGCTTTGCAGTATTGCTTGATGCTTGTGGTGGGTTGTGTATTTTAAATGACTGAGACTATTTAAATACTCTACTAGGGTTTGGCGACTAATAATTTCGATTGACCAACTTCCATATTCTTGGAGTAAAGAACTGAGGGTAAGTGCGTATGTTTTTCTGGTACTTGGTGCCAGTCCAGTCCGCTCTAAAAATTCAACGGCGACGGTGGCTAAAGTTACAGCCGATTTCACCTAATTTTATGTATTTACTGTAAGGTTTTTGATGACTAAATTATATATCTTTTAGGGGTGAGAATAGACAGCATCCTATGGATACTTTTAAAACTCCTCGACCCCAAGAATCCCTTGCTACTTATGTGTCACGAATTAGAAAGGCACTCAATTTGACTCAGTTAGAGTTGGCTGATGCTGCTGGTATCCATTCTCGCTCTGTGGGCAAAATTGAACGGGGGTTGACCGTTAAAATTAATCGCAAAACTCTGCATGGTTTAGCGATAGCTTTGGGTATTCCCCAGGAGTATTTATCAGCTGTAAATAAGGGTGAAGAGGTTAAGCAAGTTGACCGAGTTAAATTTTGTCCCCAGTGTTGGACTCCTGGTCAGGCCGCTGACCCTATGTGGGGGAATGTTAGAGCTAAGTTTTGTTATCTGTGCGGTGCCCAATTGCGGACGAGTTGTGCCAACTGTGGTGAATTGGTGGTGTCGTTGAAGTATAAATTTTGTCCTATGTGCGGAAAGCCTTATAAACCAGATAGTTAAAATCGCTGAAACCTAGATATAACAGGAGGTTCCAGACCATCTTGCAGGTTTTTACACGTATCTCGGCTCAATGCCATTTGCAGGTGTAATATCATGTGCAGATGAATACTTATAAAACCTCACCCGCCTGCGGCACCCTCTCCTTATTAAGGAGAGGGTAGAAAGGGTTGGGGTGAGTACTGTAGGTTGGGTTAGGCTACGCTCCACCCAACGGACGCTAATTATAAGCATTTAACCGGACATGGCTAATTAAGTGGTAAATTTTGTCTCCCCAAGGTGAAGCTCGTGGGTACGGCTCTGCAAAAGCAAGCTACAAGTCCCATCACCCACTTTAAAGATGGGAACATCCCAAATATAAATATTGTAGTACGGGCATCCTGCCCACATCAGATATCAAACATCAGGTATCAAACATCAGATATCAACACATATCTTGCACTTTCTCAATAAGGGTAAGGTGGGCATTGCCCACCCTACCAAATAATAAGGGTTACAGGCGATGATTTTCGCATGGGATCATGTGGTGCAAGATGTGAGTCAAGGGAGCTTTCCGGCTCCCACTACGTAATATTTTTTAACCATTTGGATGTTCGCTTAAAGATTGCTGTGTTGGGTTTCGTTCCTCAACCAACCTACGAAATATTACCAGAAGTGGAACTGGAGCTACTATCATAATATACCTCTGTTTTGTGCGATCGCTCCACAATAAAAACTAAATATAGCAATCCTATTTTCAGATCCCCAAGATGTTCAGATCCCCCACTTCTTCAATAATTCGGGGATCTAAATTTTGACCCATAAATACGTATATTCCACAGATGATGACCTTGACCCTAATGTTACCGCGATCGCTCAAACAAAAACAATCCCGAAAGTATCTTATACTTGGGGATTAGTCTTGTTAGGTATTGGAGCTATTGCAGTGGCATGGAAACTATGACGATGGATAGTTAATTTACTTAATAAATACTAAATCAAAGTAATTAAAGTTACTTCCGGGGGGCAAAATAAGCGCCCTGGGGGAAAAGTACCCAAGCCACGATTGACATAGAGAAGATTGTTTTGCACTTGATGTAAACCCTGGGACCACTGCCAATTTTTTACCACTTTGATACATTCTTGGTTCAAACAAGGTAAATGTCGCCGCATTTTTTTGGGAATCCGACTGAGGATTTTTCGATAATAAATAACCCCAGGACCAATCCCAGGGAAAACGATTTGACCACCGTGAGTATGACCCGAAAGCTGTAAATCAACTCGCCATTTTTGCAAGATAGCTGCTGTATCTGGGTTATGGGATAAAACCAGACGGGGTTTTGTCGGATCTAATTGGCTCATTACTGGTATAGGATTAAATTCCCTCGACCAATAGTCAGCTAATCCCACCAAGGGAAATTCTCTTCCTAAAGGGTAAGCAATTTCATTCCACAGAACTTGAATATCAATCCGATTAAAAGCATTAGTCACTTCTACTCGAGAATGATGGCGCTCAATATCATGGTTGCCGAGTACCGCATATATACCAGTACGACTTTGTAAATATTTTAGCCGTAATACTAGCTGATTGATGGGTGATGGATCATCAGTGACATAATCCCCGGTTAAAACAACTAGATCTGGTTCAGCTTCATTACTAATAGCGATCGCATCTGCCAACATCTTTTCAGAGAGCCGCAAACCATCATAGTGTAAATCCGATAATTGTACGACCCTAGTTCCTACTAATGACCCTGGTAAATCCGCAATCTTAACTGTTATCTTTTCAACAGTCAGAGGTCCAGATAGTAAACTGTGCATAAACCAATTCACACTCCTCAAAACCAGTATTTACAGCTTACCAAATTTTGTTAAGAGAATATAAATAACCTATTCTTAACCTTTAAGCGTGGAAAACAGTTGTGTGAAGATAATTTTAAGCAATTATTTTATATATATAAATAATGATGAATAAAGTTATCAAAATCTCATGATTCTGAATCAAGATAAGGTATTCATACATAGTAATGACAAAATCAGGAATGTCCCTTAAAGATTAAACAATACTTTTACAGTTATGGGTGTTTTATTTGCTTTAGGGGGCGATCGCCCCAGACGAATTAAATCCAGGTATAATAAGTTCCTTTAACCTGAATTAAAAGCGATCGCGCGACGATATATTCTGCAAAAAATAATATGAGTTTGATCATAGCTGGCACTAGTAGCGGTGTTGGGAAGACAACCGTCACACTTTCTCTGTTGGCATCCTTATGTCGTCGGCGGGTAAGGGTACAATCTTTCAAAGTAGGTCCCGACTACATCGATCCCATGTTTCATCGGTATGTTACGGGTCGTCCTTGTCGTAATTTAGACCCGGTATTAACTTCAGAAACTTATGTCCAGCAGTGTTTTGCTAATCATCTGCAAGGGGTAGATTATGGGCTGGTAGAGGGGGTGATGGGTTTGTTTGATGGAGTCCCAGGTGGTGGGCAAGACCAGCAATTCCCCAATCATTTTGCCAGTACAGCCCATATTGCCCGCCTGTTGAATTTACTTATATTACTGGTAATTGATTGTAGTCGTTTATCTGGTTCCGTGGCAGCGATCGCCCATGGTTATGGTACGTTAGATCCGAGGATTAATATTGCGGGAGTGGTGTTGAATCGGGTAGGGAGCGATCGCCATTTATCTTTACTAGAAAATGCCCTGGAACCTTTGAATTTGCCTATCCTGGGAGTACTACGGCGACACCATAACATTGAAATTCCCGATCGCCATCTGGGTTTAATCCCCACAGACGAACTCCCCCAACTCGACACCGTAATCGAACAACTGGCTGATTTAGGAGATTCCTGCTTTGACTGGGAAAAATTATTACCACTGTTAAGGAAAGAGAAAGATATTACTAACCCTCAATCTAAAATCCAAAATCCAAAATCCAAAATCAGAATTGCCATAGCCCGCGATCGAGCTTTTAATTTTTACTATCAAGACAATCTGGACTTACTGCAACAATTGGGTGCGGAACTAGTTTATTGGAGTCCTCTACAAGATACTGAATTACCAGCAAATATCCAAGGAATGTACTTTGGGGGAGGGTTTCCCGAAATTTTTGCCCCACAACTTGCAGCAAATACCAATGTTCGTGAGGCAATCAAAACAGCGATTTTGGCGGGAATGCCCACCATTGCCGAATGTGGGGGATTAATGTACTTGTGCCAGGGTATTGTCGATTTTGAGGGTAAATCCTGGTCAATGGTGGGTATATTACCCAGTATATCTAGAATGGAGAAATATTTGACTTTAGGATATCGACGGGCAATTGCCCTAGAAGATAGTCCTTTAGTTTCTGTAGGTACAACAATTTATGGTCATGAATTCCATCGCTCCAGTTTAGTCTCAACTACGGATAAAGCATTGTTGCAAACTTATCGCTACAATTCCGAAGAAACTATAGGCAACGAAGGATGGACTAGTCATTTACCAATACACGCTTCTTATATTCATTTACATTGGGGAGCGCGTCCAGAAATACCCCGACGGTTTCTTAGCTATTGCCGAGTTATAGCACTACGCGCAAGTAATAAGTAATAAGTAATAAGTAATAAGTAATAAGTAATAAGTTTACTGTTCATAGGTTTGCTGCATTTAGCAATGTCCGCGCCCTAATTGCGTAATGTTATACCTCACGCCATGTGCAACTTTTCCAAAACTTTTATTTCACAAGCATTTCCAAGACGAGCTATTTATATCAAGACAAAACATTCATCCATAGAATAGTTATACCAATCTCAAAAAAGAATGCAACAAATAGATTCTTCTCGATACATTGCGCCGCAACGTCTCTACCTAGGGATATATTACTATGGCTAGATTGTAGAATTTTGCAAAATATTAAGTATCTTATGAAACCCTTTTCCTGTCTAATTTCGCAAGGGTTTGTCCTGTACTGAAGGGGTTCTATATCACTTGATTTATAAAAATTAGTTGTTTATACTTACAAACGCAATGTGCAAACCTAAATGCTGACACATTGAAAATAACAAATAAACCAATTTTTTTTTTAAATAGGAAAAAAACATGACATCAGGAGTTCAAACTACTCGTCCAACAATCAAAGAAGGTAGTACTGGTCAAGATGTAAATGATTTACAACAAGTTTTGAATATGACTGTTGCATCACCTGAGCTAGTAGTTGATGGTGTATTTGGTGCAAAAACAAAAGAAGCTGTCATCGCTTTTCAAAAGCAACAAAAATTGACCCCAGATGGAATTGTTGGTCCTCAAACTTGGTCAATAGTGGATACTATTGAGATTAATGAAAGAGAACCAGGTAATCTACCAATTTTACGTCGTGGTGACGCAGGTGAAGATGTCAAATATCTGCAACAACGGCTAAAGATATGGGGCAGTTCTTTAGGAATTGATGGCGTATTTGGTGCTAACACAGAAGCAGAAGTCAAGAAATTCCAAACACAGTATGGGTTGACTGTAGATGGAGTTGTGGGAACTCAAACTTGGACTAATTTACTCAGGGTAGAAGATTAATTTACCTGGGTTGCAATAATTAATTCCAAGTTAATCACTATTAATTAAACATTCATGATTTATCGCATTAACACTCATTATTAATGTGATAAATCATGAATTCATTTATAATCTTGCACCTGTATGCTATTGGTCTGTCCCATTAGTTGTGATCAGTAAACAATTGTAGTGGGAGCGTCTCGCTCCCTACTGTAAGGAAGCCGGCAAGACTAGCACCGTTAATAGATTCTTTTGTAAAAATTCGACTTGGAACGCTCCCTGCTGTAAGGAAGCGGGCAAGACTATAAGTAGGGCTTGCTGTTCGCGGAGCGTGCCGTTAGGCATAAAAGTCTTTGGGTGAGGGTAGGGAATAGGGAATAGGGAATAGGCAATAGTTCGGTGCCTATGGGTTTTGATTCAAAATATCATCAAAAATTACAGATGCAAGAATTTTCAACCTAAAATTCTAATTCACTTGCACTTAATTCCCAAAAAAATAGCCTCAAAGCATTGATAAATCAATGTTTTATAGTTATTCAGTAGACCCTAAGTAAAACCTCACCATGACAAAAGCGGACATCCCTCTCCTTTATAAGGAGAGGGAAAGATTTTGGCATCGCCAAAAGCGAGGGTGAGGTGATGATTTAGTGGATTGATTTGAAAACCCTAGATATCTGAGAGGATATCTGAAACAATTAGCTCCATTGCAGCGTCGATTAGACCGTAAAGAATATGGTAGCAACAACCGCCAAAAGGCGAAAACTAAATTGCAGAGAATATATGCTAAGATAAAATTTATTCGTCAAGACCTGCTGCACAAGATAACTAATTACATATGCAAGAACCACGCGACTATTGTAATTGAGGATCTCAACGTTTCCGGTATGCTTGCTAACGGCAATTTAGCTCTATCTATTGACGATTGCAGTTTTTATGAATTTAGAAGACAGCTTGAATATAAAACCAAGAAGTTTGATTGCGAACTAATAATTGTGGATAGGTGGTTTCCATCTTCTAAAACCTGTTCTACTTGCGGACACAAGCATGAGAACTTAACACTTAAAGATCGTGTTTTTAATTGCCCCAATTGTGGTTTGCAAATAGATAGAGATTTAAACGCGGCTCTTAACTTGTTAAAACTTGCTTACATTAATTAAATAAAAAAATCGAGGGTGGCTTGCCCTTGAAAGCCTGTGGAGGGATAATGCTCCGAAGCTCCCGTTGAAACAGGAAGCAAAAGTGTAAGTGTCCTAGTTGTCCATCTTTTGCAAAGCAGTAAACCTTCTAAGAAACAAAGCCATGAGATGGCAATTTTTCAGTATATTAGGGATAGGAATAACCCTAGTATTAACTTTACCAACTAAACAGTTATTAGCCTCTGGTAAGTCAGACTGGCGAAAACTATTTGAGGTGCAGCTGTCTCGTGCTTATCAACTAGCGGTAAAGGATGCCCGTAATGCACAAAGCGATGAAATTAGTAATAGACTTTTGTCAATTACTTTAGACAATCCCAACCTAGTTTGGCGCAAGGTAAAAAATCAACCCCAGGTGTTAATGGTCACTTGGACTGACTGGGATGGTTATGATAATCAAATAGGTGAAAAAATGCAGCTAACACGAGAAGTTTGGGTGACTGCTGTTCCCGAATTAAAAAAATTTGCTGCCAAACTCAATCTCAGCGAAAAAAGTTTGACTTTGAGATTAGAACAATACTTAGGTTTACCTGCCCACAATGGCAAAACTAAATTTGTACAAATGTGGGTTAATCCAATAGATATATTTCGTCCCTGTCCTGATCCAGAAATTAATGATACTAGCTGTGAATTAAGGGTTCCACAACAAGTTCAGAGAATGCATCGTCAATGGTTGCTAAAAAAAATGCTTACTTCCTATGGTAGAAATGGTTATCCTTGGACACGCTTAGGTTACACCTATGATTGGGGAAGTATGGAGACAGAAGTGGGAGCAAGTGAATTTGTAATTCAGGAAGGTGCAGAAGTTGAGATTGAATCAGTCGTAGACACTATAAAGTACATTCAAGGCGTTGAAAAAGGCGGGAGACAGTAGGCATCTAGTACTCTACCACATTAATTCTGCGGGGTAGAGGGAGGAACCGCAAAGGCGCAAAGAGCGCGAAGGAAAAGGAAAAGAGGAGAAATCTAGAAGTTTGTGTACCCATTAAAATTAATTTGGTGAAGTACTAGTGGTTTGGCAAGTTAACTTTGCAGAGTAAACCAAGTTCTATACTTATTCTCTCCTCTCTAACTTTGCGCTCTACCCTTTGGGAAGCCACTTCGTGTCTAATGCGCCTTTGCGGTTAATTCTTTCACCCATCAAAGTTGACTTGCCAGAGTACTAGTAGTCCTTTTCAATTGCGTGTAGACATAGCATTTAACTTGTCATTAAGTTCGCGAATCCGTCGAGAAAGGACACGGATAATATTTACAGCAATTTCCGGGGTTTCCTCAATGGCATCATAAAGTTGTTCTTGGGTGAGTTCCAAACACTCACAGGGTTCCAAGGTAGTGGCAGATGCAGAGCGGGGTTGGGCATCAAACACAGCCATTTCCCCAAAAGACTCTCCTGCGGGGAACACAGCTAGTTGTTTGTCACCAATGTGAACCTTAACTAGACCTGAAACGACTATAAATAAAGATCGTCCTTCTTGCCCCTGTTTAAAAATTGTCCGGTTGGCAGGGAAAAACTGCTCATTCATGGCAGCAGCTAACCTTACCAGGAAATCATCTCGTAATTCCTGGAAAATTGGTACCCTGCGGACAAGTAATAAACGATCTACACTAGTGAGCATAGTGAAACATTATAACTATGAATTGGGAATTTTCTCACAATTAATTTGCGATGTATCCATTAATTGCCGAACCAATCCAGCAACTAGGGGGTCGCGATCATCTTTCATTTGCGGTAGGATTTTGTAGAGAACATTTTTGGCAGCTACGCTGACATAAGCCAGTGCAGCTTCTCTGACAAAGCCTGTGGGATGACGTAAATTTTCTAAAATAACTGGAATACTCAATTTTATCCGCGCTACTGTTGACAGGTGGAAACAGCAGGCTAAACACCAGTCGGAAAGTAAACTACTGTATGTTAGTAAATTGCGAATGCGATCGCTAACTATCATTTGCTTATATTCTACTATCTCCGCTTGAATTATATGTTGTAGCTTTTCCTCTGGAGATAGGCGATCGAAAATTTGTAATAATATCGGTTTATATTTCAAATTATGCACCGTGTGTTCTAGGATTTCTAATCCCTGTGCAATGTCAGCTCTAGATTCAGAACGTAGATGGAAAGTTGCAGCTTGAATTTTTTCTTGGGTATATATTAACTTTAGTAGCAGCAATAATCGTTCTTTAATATCTAGCTCTAATTCTAGTAGAGCCTTTAGGAATAACTGACAAGCATCATAAAGATGTGATGTATTTGTCTCCCATATTGCTTGGGTTTTCAAGTCTGTATAAGCAGCATAAATTTCTCCTAAAAAGGATAATTCTGACTCAATTAATTGTTCTACCTGACTTTGATGCCACCGATTAGCTAAACCAAACATTCCTTCTTGCTGATATCTTTTGATTAAGGCACGGAGTATATAGTTTCTACTTTTGCCGTGGGATTTGTTTAAATGTAACCATAAACTATTAATTACCTCTGGAGTATGAATTTGACCAATGGTTCGCCAAGCATACATCCGAGCAATTTCCGGCTGATAAATATTAGTAGCTAGCTCTAATAGCATTGGTAAAGCCTCATTTTCCAGAGCCACTATCGCCTTCATTGCCGGGGTGCGAGTTGATTTATAACATAGTGCAGCTATTAAGACGTGATAATATTCCTCCAAACGAGTTGTAGCAACCATTTCTAATACGGCACAACGTACCCTGAGGGACTCATCTTGTAATAAATTGGGAATGTGAATCCGTAATGTTTGTAAATGTGCCGTTTCGTTGAGAATTTTAACTGCGTTTACTCTCACCCTTTCTTGTTTATGGGTGAGTAATTGTCTTAAAGTTTTAGTTGCTATTACCCTTTGTTTGGCATCTCCTTGGCGCAATAATAATGTAGCAGCAGTTCCTCGAATTAAAGAATGTTGTTCCTGTTGTAAATATGACTCTAATTGCTCCAAATTACAATTTTCTTCAGCTAGCCATACATAACGTAATGCCAAAGCAAATACTTCCGGAGCCACAAATCCTTGACGTTCTTCTAGTAAAGCACGGACTTCTGGTAAATATTTGGCATCAATACCTCCTGTTAATATCACTTCTAAACTTTGGTGTTGCAAAGCAGGGGGTAACTTTACCAATAGTGGTGCTAAAACTTCTTTTGCTCCTTGGATATCTATCTGAGATAACAGTTCAATACAAGAATGTTTATCAGTATCTTTCCCTTTTTCTAATAGAGCCTTAATTACAGCCTGTTTCAATGCTTTAAAATCTACATCGGTACTACTAAGTTGTCCTCTACCCGCAGTTAATACTAATAGCTCTATATAGTGCGATCGCACTTTCCAAACTAATGCAAAACAGATACTACCAATCACGGCAGTTTCAATGACCAATATCCAGTTTTTTGATATATAGGGTATAAGATAGTTTGCCACCAAAGGACTAGTTAAAATAATTAAACTAGCTAAAAAAGCCCCTGCTGCAACAGATACTCCTTCTGATAAAGTTTGTAGATAGCTACGAATTTTATCTGGCACAGGGTGGAATAATAAAGTATTGCTATTAGTAATAAAAGTGTAGCGAAATAGGTCGTCAAAGAATTGAAAAAATACCAAACCCCAGAAAAAGTTTTGCCCAGATATTATGCCGATAGAATCACCCGTTATCGCCAAAAATAATCCTAAACAAGCAATGATTGCGGGTAGAATTACCATTCCTCCGGGTAGAATACTGATAGTAAAAAATGCCCCAAAATTTTCCACTGCACGACTGGCAATAAACCACTGAGTTGCCAAGGCACATAAACCGATAATTCCATCTAATACCCCTAAAAATTTAGCAATTCGCGCTCCTCCATCTCCCTGAAATTTAAATTCTACTTGGCTAAAGTATTGAAATTCAATTAACATCCCAATTACTTCCAACAATGCAATCAAGCCTACCAATAACCATAAATAACGTTTGATAGGTCCAGAAATGCGAGGTTGGCGATAAAATTTGCTTTCCTTAATCCTTTGTTGTGGCTTACTAGGAAAAGCCTGGGGATAGATATTACTTAAATAAAGTAAAATACTTCCTCCAAATACAATCAGTAAACCAGTAACAAAAACTATATGATTTAAACTGAGGATATCCAGCAACCAATACAAACTAAAGCCACTAAATGCTTGAGCAATGAGAAACCCGCTACTAATTAAAGGATAGGTGCGCTTAATCTGTCTAATATCAAACAATTGGCTAGCTGCTATGGATGTGTTGAGTTCATTCACAACATAAATAGCATCTAGCCATAACCGCAGTATAAATAAATTACTCTCTTGATGACCGGGTATTTGCAATAGTACCGGAAATAAGAATAATGGTACCACCATCATCGGTGCCAGAGCCACAATTAGCGATCGCAAGGGAAAAATCCTTTGCAGCCAAGAGTAAAAGAAAACTAATCCAGAACCAATTACTGCACTAGCCATGTAAAAACGAGGCAAGTAATCCACTCCAGATTGATACACTAATTGTGCCTCTGTACTGCGCTCTGCCCACCGCAATCCTACGCAGATTAAAGTATAAGCTACAAACAGCAAAAAAGTCCGTTCGCTCTCCTCTGGTCGGAGATTGACCCATTGTAATATCTGTTTAATAATACTTTTATTGCTAAATGACCAGCTTTGTTTCAATTCCATAGGGTTAAACATTCAGTATTGTCACTGAAGTAATGGTGTATTTTTATATATATTTATTCGGGCAATAATAAATGGCTTTGAGTGAGCCAGTGTTTAGATATGGTTTCTGTAGAATTCTGGCAATAGCAAAAATCCTCAGTACCCGAGTATTATTTTTCCCAATCAATAACCTGGAATTAAAAAGTCACGCATTCAAAAGTCAAAAGTCACGCATTCAAGAATCTAATGAATTTTCTACCTTGGAAAAATTGACTACCGTCCCAATACTCCGGGCGGGGAAACCCCGCCCCTACTCCATCACTCCATCACTCCTCCACTCCTTCACTCCTCCCCTCCTTCACTCCTCCACTCCTCCCCCATCCATATCTCTCAATTTCTTGCAAGGTCGGTAATACTCACCCTATGGTTATGAACATCGTTATAAATTATTAATAGTTCATAATGCCTGACGGGTTTAGACTTGGTGTTTCAAAACAAAGGGTTGGGAAATGTTTACAACGTCAGAAACTCCTGTAGTTGCGACTATTCTATTAGTTGCTGTAGGAATTTTAGGTTGGGGCTTCTATCGAGCCAGACCTTATGGAAAATTGGGCATCTTAGCTTGGTTACAGTCAGTGGTGTTGATGTTTCCCTGGCTAGTATTTTTTGGTCTATTTGCCGCAGGAATTTACATTAATATAGCGGGTGTTCTATTATTGCTAGTAATTTCTACTGGTATTTATATCTATTTAGGCAAGCAATTAAGGTCATCGGGGCAAAATACTATTCTTCAACAACGGGCAGCCCAAAGGTTAGCTGCGGAATCTTCCCAGTCAGATAAACCTGAGGAAAATGTCCCTTCATCAGAAGTACCCAGTCAATTTCAACCACAAATAATTGCCATTCCTAATGAAGATTTAAATAGTATTAAAGGTATTTTTGGAATTGATACATTTTTTGCTACGGAAACTATTGCTTACCAGGAAGGAGCAATATTTAAAGGTAATCTGCGAGGAGAGCCAGAGGCAGCACATAATCGCCTCAGTGCCAGTTTAAAGGAACGTTTAGGTGACAAGTATCGCCTGTTTTTAGTGGAAAATGCAGAGGGTAAACCAGTAGCGATTGTTCTCCCCAGTAAAAACGATCCCCGTCCCATGACTGTTGGCCAAAAAGTCTTTGCTGGCATTTTGTTTTTGGCAACCATCACTACTTCTATGGAAACGGCAGGAATTCTGTTGAATTTTGATTTGTTTGCCAATCCAGGGCGATTTATGGAAACTTTACCCATCACCATTGGTGTATTACTAATTTTATTAACTCATGAGCTTGGTCATTGGTTGCTTGCGCGCCGTCACCAAATTCGCCTCAGCTGGCCTTATTTTTTACCTGCGGTACAAATTGCTTCCTTTGGTGCCATTACCCGGTTTGAGTCTGTATTACCAAGCCGTAAAGTACTGTTTGATATTGCCTTAGCTGGACCAGCTGCTGGGGGTATTCTATCCCTAATCATGGTGGTGGTAGGCTTATTAATTTCCCATCCCGGCAGTTTATTTCAATTACCCAATCAATTTTTCCAAGGTTCTATTTTAGTAGGAACTTTGGCAAGGGTGATTCTTGGTTCTGGTTTACAGTCATCATTAGTGGATATACATCCCTTGGTGGTAATTGGTTGGTTAGGTTTAGTAGTTTCTGCGATTAATTTAATGCCAGCAGGACAATTGGATGGTGGTCGTATTGTCCAAGCTATTTACGGACGCAAAACCGCTGGTAGAACAACCATTGCCACAGTGATTTTGTTGGTATTAGTTGGTCTGGGAAATCCTTTGGCATTCTATTGGTTGATTGTGATTTTGATTTTACAACGGGGTGCGGAACGTCCGAGTTTGAATGAAATCAGTGAACCCGATGATGCAAGAGCGGCTTTGGGACTTTTGGCTTTATTCTTGATGATTGCCACTTTGTTACCCCTGACCCCTGCTTTGGCTGGACGTTTAGGAATTGGCGGATAAGTTACCAGTTATCAGTTACCAGTTAGCCTCCTTCACTCTTGTGCTACGCTAACAGTCTCCCCATCGATAAATCTAGGGGTAAGCATTGGTAACTCCTTCCCTCCTTCCCTCCTTCCCTCCTTCCCTCCTTCCCTCCGGGCGGGGAAACCCCGCCCCTACTTCTGAACTCCGAACTCCGAACTCCGAACTCCTCCACTCCTTCCCTACTGACTTCCGATGGCAGTATCTTAGAGATATTTTCACCTCTTGCAAGGAAAATTCTCATGTCTGATGTTGGTTTCACCCACGTTGCATTGACAGTCAGCGACATGGAAAAGAGCATTGCATTCTATGCCAAATATGCGGGAATGAAGGTGGTACATCGCCGTACAGATCCCGAAACTCACTCGGATGTGGTTTGGATGAGTGATTTGACTCGACCTTTTGTAATTGTGCTGATGAAAGTAAATCGAGTTAATTACACCCTTTTACCAGCCTGTCATCTTGGTGTTGCTTGTGAAACCCGAGAACAAGTCGATCGCCTGTGCGAACAAGCCAAATTGGAAAATGTGCTATTAGATGGACCCCATGATTGGGGTCCTCCTGTTGGTTACTGGGTGTTTATCCGCGATCCCGATGGGCATACTTTAGAGTTGTCTTATGGTCAGGAAGTTAGTTTTACCGTTGAAAATGCTCGGGAATAGTTGGAGTAGGTCAAAACAGGGGGTAGGGGATAGGGTGTAGGGTGTAGGGGAGAAAGCGTTGGACATTCCCCATGAACTAACTGGTGACCAACACAATCGTCTTAAAAAACGGGGCTTGTATCTCAAAGGTTATTGGGGCTGTCTCTTTCACTACACCCTATACCCCACACCCTACACCCCGCCCCAACGGGGCTTGGTCAATCCTCATGGTGGCGGTTAATCCAAATCCCCCTTAATCCTGCTGCATTTGCGGCTTGATAGTCTTCGCGGATGCTGTCTCCTATATGCCACGCTGCGGTTGGGGGACAGTTATGTTTTTCTAGAGCGCGAGCAAAAATTTTCGGGTCTGGTTTAGCTACACCCACTTGGGTAGAAATAGTAATAGATTTAAAGAAATCTCTCAGCTCTAAACCTTGTAATACCGAATATATCCGAGAATCAAAATTAGATATAATTCCCAACTCAATCCCCATTTTTTGCCATTTGTTTAAAGAAGAAACCACATCAGCATACACAAACCAAGGTTCTGATGTACCGAAGTGAATGTAAAGTTCGCTGAAAAAAGCCGAAAAATCCGAAAATTGAGCAACTACTCCCGCTTTTTCAAATGTTTGGTAGGAAATGTTGCGCCACCATGCAAATTCGGATTGAGGAATATCTTGTTCGTCAATATCGGGAAATGTGGGAGGTGGGGACGCTTTGAAGCAGGAAAAGAAGGTTTTATTGATAGTTTCGGCACTAGCTTCTACATTAAATTCTCGCGCTATTTGACTATATACTTCCCCTACACTACCCTGAACATCAAAGAGGGTACCTACCGCATCCAAAAAAATCACTTTCGGTTGTTCTGCTTTCATAATCAATACCAAACCAAAAATCCTACCCAACCTCCTGTTAGATTCATTATCATGTCACAAATGGTGTCAAAATAAATTAAATACTAGGATTTTTTGTTTAAGTAATTATTGTAATTATTAATTCCTCTAGTTGCTTGTTTTCAGGGCTATCACTTAATAAAAAATAACTAATGACTAATATCCATCAAACTTCCGGTCGCTGGCAGTTAGGTCTAGGATTATCAATAATAACTGTCAGTTTATGGGGCATTCTACCCATCGCTCTCAAAGTAACTCTACAAAAGATTGATGTATATACTGTTACTTGGTTCCGTTTTTTGGTGGCTTTTGGGTTATTGGCTATTTATTTAAGAATGCGGGGTCAATTACCAACCCTGGAAAAATTGCGCTCTACTCCTAGTAAATTGTTGGCGATCGCAATTATTTTTTTGGCTGCTAATTATATTTGTTTTCTCAAAGGTTTAGCACTAACTTCACCTGCTAATGCTGAAGTTATGATTCAATTAGCTCCAATTTTATTGGGTGCTGGGGGATTATTTCTATTTCAAGAAAGCTACACTTTGGTTCAGTGGCTGGGGGTTAGCATTTTTACCACCGGCTTTATGCTATTTTTTAAGGAACAATTAACAAGTTTAATTACATCACAGTACACATATTTATTAGGTAGTGGTTTAGTGGTATTAGGTGCTGTAACCTGGTCTATTTATGCCTTAGCGCAAAAGCAGTTACTACGTAGCTTATCGTCTACCCATATTATGTTAATTATTTATGGGATGTGTGCTTTAATATTTACCCCTTTTGCGACTATAAATACAATTTTTACATTAAATATTTTCTATTTACTGATATTATTATTCTGCGCCTTCAACACACTAATTGCCTATGGTGCGTTTGCCGAATCATTAGAGCATTGGGAAGCTTCCAGAGTTAGTGCTGTTATTGCTTGTGCACCAATAATTACTTTAATTTCCGTAGATACTGTATCCGCGATCGCACCTCATTTAATGGAGCCAGAACGTCTCACATTTATAGGTATGTTCGGAGCAATTTTAGTTGTATTTGGTTCAATGACAATTGCTTTAGGAAAGTCTAATTTAAAATAAATATTTTCCGTATTTGCACGGGAACTTATAATCGTAAATCTTGTCTATTTTGGGTGGTGGCATTATAAATACGGAGGCATGGTATTTATTGAATTTGTTATCATTCCACAGTAGTGTTAGTACCACTGCGGGTCAATCAAAAGTCAAACATTTTGTGTTTTCTAACTTTGACATTTTATAAATGGTCTTTTCATTGACGCGCCCCCTGTACTAGTTAGTTGAGTTATCTCTAATTCGGGTAAGTATTCAGTATTTACAAGATGTGAGGATCTGATATTTTCTTAGCTTTTCCCAAGAAAATATCAATCCTCAGATGCCCTTGATAGTGGATATTAAATGGTGAATTCTTGCGTATTAGACGGTAAAATTACTTCTTGTAATTGTATTTTATGTTACAAATGTGAGCCAAAAATAGAAAACTCACAAACCAATTGAATATTGAGGCAACCTCCGCCAATCCAATCTACCAGGGCAAATTGCATAACTACCAAAACGAATGCCTCGCGGAACAACATCATTGAACCAGTTGAACGATGAAGAGTTTGTTTGGTAATGGGAACAGCGGCCTCAAAAAGTATTCGCTATCCTTTCTGCTGTCGATGCTAATACCAACCCTAGGGATGAGTGGATCTGCTCGCTCGGCAGAACGAATTTATGCATCTTACTCAGCTTTAGAATTATCTATTCCGGTGACGGCACTGGAAAAATTTGCTCAAACAGGTAAAGTTGAGCAAGAGCTATCTATTTATCGCCGGTATCTTAAACCAGAGCAAATTAAGGAGTTACACCGGATTTTAACTAGTCCGATCAAAATCCATCCGGTGGCTGTTTCACAATTCCTCTATACACAGCAAGGGGAACTGTTGTTACGCAAATTGGGAAATGTAATTAAAACTAGATCCCGACAACCAAAACCAGGGTTTTATGCCTTGCGAGCAGCACTGATTTTAGCATCCCAGGAACCCGGAGGTTTAACCCTATTAAACGTATTGCGGAAGTATCCTACGGGTAGTATTCACATCGATATGGCGCGGACTTTAGGGATCGCTTCCGAATTGGAAAAAATGGTCAGAGAAACCAATCGAGCGATCGCTACTGTGTCCCAAAAGTCCCAGATGGAAGCAGCTAATACTCCATTTCCCAAAAATAATTTCCAGTTAGCCAATTTGCGTCGTCCGGGAAGGGTAAAATGGCAAAAAATCAAACCAATTAAGTTTCAAGACTTACCGCGTAATAGAACTTTGCTGACGGATGTTTATTTACCTCAGACAAAAACTAAAGCGCCTGTAATTGTTATTTCTCACGGTTTAGGCTCAGACAGCAGTAACTTTAGTTATTTAGCTTCCCATCTGGCATCCCACGGCTTTGCTGTAGTCGTTCCCAATCATCCTGGTAGCAATGCCAAAAAAATTGCATTATTTGCTGAAGGACGCACAGGAGAACTAACCAAACCCAATGAATTTTATGACCAACCCCTGGATATAAAATTTCTGCTAGACCGTTTGGAAAATTACTCTCCCCTGAAAAACCGCTTGGATGTGCAACAAGTAGGAGTATTTGGTCAATCCTTTGGTGGTTATACAGCTTTAGCTCTAGCAGGAGCAAAACTGGATTACGATCGCATTCAAAAGGATTGTCACCCCCAGACAGTCAGCAAAACCTTGAATTTGTCTTTATTACTTCAATGTCGCGCTCTCAAGGTGGAAAATAAACATCGAGGTCAAGATTTGCGCGATCGCCGAGTTAAGGCAGTAATTGCAGTCAATCCCATTACCAGCACGGTATTTGGTCAATCAGGCTTAAGTCAAGTCCAAATCCCTGTAATGCTAGTTGCAAGTAGTGATGATACAGTGGCACCAGCACTGTATGAACAAATTCTGCCCTTTTCCTGGATTACCAACTCCCAAAAGTATTTAGCCTTACTCTCAGGAGGTACTCACTTTTCTGCCATTGGTAATGGAAGTGGTGCAAGTGAAGCAGTGGAATTACCTTCCCAGTTAATAGGGGATAATCCACAGCAAGCTCGTAGTTACATGAAGTCCTTGAGTATCCCCTTCTTTGGAATTTATGTTGTTGGTAGTTCCCAATATGGGCAATATCTCAATGCTGCTTATGCTCAAGTAATCTCCCGCCAGTCTATAGGTTTGAGCCTGATTCGGTCTCTCACCAACACCGATTTCACCCAAAAACTGGAGCGAGAAACTAAAACTCCTGGGTAGAGTGGGGGAGTGGGGGAGTGGGGGAGTGGGGGAGGGAAGGAGTGAAGGAGGGAAGGAGTGATGGAGTGATGGAGTGATGGAGTGATGGAGGGAAGGAGTGATGGAGGGAAGGAGTGATGGAGGGAAAGAATTAAACTGTCAACTGTCAACCATCAACTGTCAACCATCAACCGTCAACCGTCAACTGTCAACTGTCAACCACCAACCATCAACCGTCAACCGTCAACTGTCAACCACCAACCATCAACCATCAATCAATTTTGAGATTAAAAGGCAAACGAGTATATATTCCCCTAGGATCGTTCATTGTTTGGAAAACAGCGAGTTCTTGGCGCAATTTTTGCAATTCAGCAGTGAGTAGATCGGGGGTTTTGGCGGATGTGCCTGCAATTCCTAAAGCTGTTTTAGTTTCCTCAGCAACCTTGCCAAACAACCTTTCTCCAAAGCTAGTCCCACGGGGATATTCTTGGAGTTGCCAATCTTTTCCTAACTTGACTTTTTTTGCAGCATATGAAATCGCCGAGTCTAAACCACCAATTTCATCCACTAATCCAATCTTTTTTGCTGCTGTGCCAGACCAAATCCGACCTTGAGCAATTTCACTCACCTTTTCTGGGGATAATTTGCGACCTTTGGCAACTTTATTTAAGAATAAACTATACACCCGATCGACAGAACGCTGGTATAATTTTAACTCCTCAGCAGATTTGGGACGGGCAACGGTTTGGGTGTCAGCATAACGTCCTGTTTTAACTGAATCCCAAGTAATGCCATTATCATTGCCTAACTTCTGAGCGTTAAATAAGACACCAAATACACCTATCGAACCAGTAATAGTACTAGGCTCAGCAAATATGCGGTTAGAGTCCGTAGCAATCCAATAACCACCAGATGCAGCAATATCGCCCATGGAGACCACAACCGGCTTAACTTCGCGGGTGAGGCGGACTTCTCGTTGCATAATTTCCGATGCAGTGGCACTACCACCGGGACTATTAATCCTTAACACCACAGCTTTGATATCTTTGTTCTGCCTGACTTTGCGAAATACTTTGGCAAAGCGATCGCCACCTACTTGTTCGTCTTCTCCTTGACCATCTACAATCTCTCCTTCGGCATACACTACGGCAATTTTCTTGTTTGAGCTGTTATTGGTGTTGCTGGAGCTATCAACAACATCTGCATATTTATCTATGCTAATTTGCTTAAATGTTTTGTCATCTTTTTTACTAGCAGTTATTTTTTTCAGGTCTGCAACTACTTGATCGAAGTATGCCACCCGATCCACTAAACCACGACTCTTGGCTTCATCTGCGAGTAATATACCTTTACTATCAGCGATCGCTTGTAAATTTTCTGGGGTAATTTTCCGACTACTGCTAACGATGGAGCGCCAATCTCCCCAGACATCATCCAGTAATTTTTTGGTTTGTTGACGGTTCTCAGGGCTGAGTTTTTTCAGTAATAGTGGTTCTACTGCTCCCTTAAATTTGCCAACTCGCACTACTTGCACGCCAATACCGTACTTTTCCAGGGCACCGGCTAAGAACATGGGTTGGGTACTCAAACCATTGACTTCCATTGCTCCCAGGGGATTTAGCACCACCGTATTGGCTACGGAACCCAGATAATATCCTTTTTCTCCCCAGTCCACCCCATAGGCAATAATTTTTTTCCCAGAACTACGAAACTTCTCCAATGCCTGACGAATTTCTTTGAGGGTGGCAAAACCAGTATTATCAACATTGGTTGTTTTTCTGGCATCCAAGTAAATGGCGACAATTCTTTTATCTTGACGCGCCTTTTCTATGGAGTCGAGAACGCTGCGGAGGGAAATTCTGGGTTCATTCTCACCAGATAATATATTTCTCAGTAATTGGCTGGAGCCAGGTTTGCTGTCGGTTATTTTCGTGGACAGGTCAAACACCAGCACGGATTTATTTTTGACTGTGGGTCCGGCATCATTGGCAGTGGTAGATGCAACAATTAATAATAATAGTCCTGTAGTACTCAAACCCGCAAAAATCATTAGTCCTAACAAAGTACCAACTAAGCTTGCGAAGGTTTGTTTGAAAAAATTGCCCATGTTCGTATTGGTCGATGATTCAAATAGTCAGCAGTCATTAGTATTGGAAGTTAGAACCAAATTCTAATGACTTTTCCACTCTATTGCCCACACCTAACAGTTAGCCTGTCAAAAATAGTTCTTGAGTAGTTCCTGATTACACTTTCTCTCCCTCTATCTTATCTGACTATTAAACTTCCTGACTCCTGCAATTGTTCTAAAGTCCGGTTGCCGGTACAGAATAACACAGTCTTCAGTTCAGCAATCAGAACCTGAGCTAATTCATCCACAGCCTCTTGTGAATCTGCCGCAGCTTTGAGAAAAGGCATGGCGAATCCAGCCAGATTTGCCCCCAAAGCGATCGCTTTACCTGCATCTAGTCCGTGGCGTAGTCCTCCGGAAGCAATTAAGGGTATATCTGGTGCTATAGCTCGAATACTGGTAATACACTCGGCTGTAGATAAACCCCAATCTGCAAAAGTTCTACCCAAACGACGTTGTAAGGCATTTTCTGCCCGTTCGCTTTCCACTTTTGCCCAAGATGTACCCCCCGTACCCGCCACATCAATGGCGGCGACTCCAGCCCCAATCAGTTTCTTTGCCATTACATCTGATATTCCATTACCCACTTCCTTGGCAATTACAGGTACGGGCAATTTACTACACAATTCAGCAATTTTGTCAAAAATACCGTCAAAATTTTTATCTCCCCGTGGTTGAATACACTCTTGCAGGGGATTAAGGTGAAGGATGAGGGCATCTGCTTGGAGGATATCAATGGCTCGCAGGCATTGCTCTAAACCATAACCATAATTGAGTTGTACTGCCCCTAAATTGGCAAATAAGAGTATATCCGGGGCATATTTACGCACAGCAAAAGTATCAGCCACCTCTGGCTTTTCCACTGCTACCCGTTGGGAACCCACACCCATAGCTAATTGATATTTTTGTGCCACTTGTGCCAGACGTTGGTTAATCATTCCCGCTTGGGCAGTTCCCCCAGTCATGGAAGAAATTAGTAGGGGTACGCCTATTTGTTTATGCAAAAAATTGGTACTGAGATCGATATCTTGATAATCCAGTTCTGGCAAACAGCAATGGGTAAAACTATAGCGTTCCAAACCATTTGTAGCTTGGCGGCATTGTACATCTGCTTCTAAACAGATACGGATGTGATCGGCTTTGCGAGACTGAGTTGTTGCGGTTTCTGTGCTGGGAAGGTTCATGGTGGAATCTGAATCTAGTTAATTTGCGGCGTTGCTGATTACTTGATTTTGCCCCCAAGCCCCAACTTTGGGGGAGAAAGATAATTTCAATTCCCCCACGGTTAAGTTATTATAGGAGCATTACTTAAATAATAAGCATAAATTTATACTTAAATGCAGCAATGCCTAATTTACCATTCACCATTGTCTTCGCAATTATTATATTTCTAAAAAAGGACGTGCCAACATAAAGCTACAAATTGATTTTGCATCAATTTGTTCCCCTTGAGCGATCGCAACTTCTAATTCCCCTGGAGTCATGAACACCGTTTCAATATCTTCATCGGCTTCCTGGGCGGGGGGATTATCTAACTTTTGTAAATCCTTGGCTAAATAAGCATAAATAATTTCATCAGAATAACCAGGAGCCAGAAAAAATTCTCCTAGTTTCTCCCATGTTTGGCCATGATAACCCGTTTCTTCCTCGATTTCCCGTTGAATTGTTTGCAAAGGGTCTTCATTTGCTTCCACTGTACCCGCCGGAAATTCTAAAAGTCTCCCACCCACAGCAAACCGATACTGACGTACAAGTATCAATTTACCTTCTGATGTGACTGGCACAGCTAGGGAACCACCGGGGTGACGAATACATTCCCATTCTCCCTCGGCTTTATTAGGTAAGCGCAAGCGATTGACTTCAAAATTAAACTTACGTCCCTTATAGAGCAAGCACTGCTTGAGTAGTTGGGGTAATTCTCTACCTATTGGCATAATTGAATCATGAATGTATAAAAATACATTACAACACTAGTGACCCTGCGTGGAATTCAAATTCAAAATTCATTCTTACCCCCACGCTTACACACAGCAGCAATGCCAAATAATCCCATTAGCCCCATAGTTGTGGATGGTTTTGGTACACTAGCTGTCGCACTGATATTAATTATGACCACCAAGTACCATCATCATCATCATCATCATCATCATCATCATCATCATCATCATCATCATCATCATCAAACCACCAGTCGTAAATTCCACTCTCTTCTATGAATTTCTCTACCTCAGTATTGGTTGTATCATCATTATCAGGACTGTATTGGGGGCGGTAGTTGTCCCCAGATGCTCGTATTTGTGCTTGGGAGTAGAGAAATGCAAAATCAAGAGGTTTAAGAATTTTATTACCCTTGCTGTCTAGTATGTAGTCTCCGTTTGCATCTGTTTTATAGTAATTTTTGTAATCCACATCGTAGCCGATGTAGTCCATTGCAGTAAGGTCTATTCCTGTAAGTTTGCGTATGGTGTTATTTTCCACCAATGGATTCATAATACCAGGATCGGGATTATTATCTGCCCAGTGGCTGGCTTGCCTCCCATCGCCTCCCAATCTAGTATTCGTACCCCTGGCAAATAGAGCTTCGTAAGTCCTTGTTGTATCAACAATATTGCCTGTTTTATTTGTTGTTTGTTCTGTCTCGGTAAGGGTAAAGACAGTTTGACATCCATCAATGGAGAAATAGCGACGCTGAGAACCCACAGAAAAATCAATTGCACCTATTTGCGCGCTGTAATCTGAACAACGAAACATATCCAGGGATGAGGGCTTTGCTGTTCCTGGTGCAGGATCTATACCACTAATAAAACCCAGATTATGACCAATTTCATGGATCACAACACTAGTAAAATCAAAACTGTTCTCCTCAACTGTGCCTTGGGCATATTTATAACTCCATTTATACCTCGAATTTAATTGGATATAGCCGTGGAGTATACTTTGGGAATTGAAGCTCAAACCCAGTGCCATTGCATTAGCACCGGTTATCATAATATTAGAATCAGTAGTCCCTATAGTCCCATTCTGGTAAATAATCTTGTAACCTGAGAATAAACCATCATCAGGATTAATGACTGTTGGGGAAGAATAAGTGTTTTGCTCTGTCAAGTCGAATTCGACTGTTGCCAAAAAATCAGTGTTTTGTCCTGCTAATTCTGCTTCTGATTCTGCTTTAGTTCTAAATGAATCGTAGTTATAGTTAGTTCTGAGATTAGGTATCGCCGCACCCATTTTTCCCCAGGGAAGCTCACTCATATCCAGATGGATATTGACTGTAATGGGATCTGTAATATAAGACTCCCAAATTAAAGCAGCTAATTCAGCCGCTTCTTTTTGCTCCTGGGTAACGTTTGCTCCATAAGTAAGATGGATTTTCAGGGCGGAGGCTGGTAGGTTGTTCCCCAATATCAAGGCGGCTGCTAATGTTAATGGGACAACTAAATATTGATATATTGGTTTTCGTTGATGTTTATAACCAAAAATACTTTGTTCGTCTTTTTTTTTAGTAGATAACATATGAATAAAAATTTATAACTATATCATCCACTATAAAAAAGAATATTTTATCTTTATAAAAAAACAATGTAAATTGGAATAAAGGCAGAATATTTTTTTTATGAAGTTATGCTTTATATTTTATATATTTTATGTCATAACCATTTTATGTCATAACCATGAAGTTGATGAAATAGGGGCGCGAGTAGCAAGTAGGGATAGCAGTGTCCACATTGCCCTTCCAGTTGAAGATGCCAAATGTGTGCTTACGAATATCTAATCAAGGGGAAGGGCACGGCATTTGCAATATTTTGGCATAGGTGATAATTTTGCTAATGTCATGCCCCTACGGGATCATTTATTTTTTGCTATTTCCTATGGAGTTTCTCTGGTTCAAAATGGGGTCAAATTTATCGGAAGAAAAAAGAGTCACCATCATTGCCATAAAAATGTAAACGCCCAAAACCCATAAATTGACCGTGGGATTTTTCTCCTACCGGGAAAGCTGTCACGCCAAATAAGTAAACACCACCAGTTATGGGATTTCGCTCAGGCTTTAAACCAATAGTAATAGTTTTACCAGGAGAAACTGGGGGATCGAAGATGATTGATATTGTTCGACTTTTCTTATCTCTAGTGACTTCTTTGAACTGAATTTTTTCCCCTCTACGGAAACGTGTGCCTACAAAGGCAATACTCTTTTTTAACCGAAAATCGATATTATCTATGCCTTGGTGTTGGTTAATTGTTACCCTTTGTAGTGGTTCTCCTGCATTCTCCGGCAGACTAATGGTAAAGTAATAGGTTGCTCCTACAATCTGGGCATTGTTGAAGGTAGTTGTCACCTTAACTAGACGAGGTGGCTGTACGAAATATACTTTACCATCCCGTAACTGAACTGCCTGGGTTGGAAAGACTGTAACACTTTCTGTGGCTATGGTTCCAACCAGAGCCGTGGCAAGTGATAATGCTATATATCTAATGTTATTCATGAATGGAAAATTAATTGTATTTGAAGGGGTAGAAGGTTGCGGTAAAACCAGTCAAATGCAACTGTGTTGTCAGTGGTTACAAAGCTTAAATATCCCAGTAATAATGACTCGTCAACCAGGAGGGACTGAATTAGGGTTACATCTGCGAAGTTTATTGTTAAATAAAACAGACAACCAACCTATTCGCGATCGCACTGAATTATTATTGTATGCAGCTGATCGCTCTCAACATGTAGAACAATTCCTGAAGCCCAATTTAGCGGCAGGAAAAATAATCCTATGCGATCGCTATATCTACTCTACCATCGCCTACCAAGGTTATGGTCGCGGTCTTGATATGGGTTTAATCCAACAACTCAATACCATTGCTACGGGAGGATTAGAAAGCGATTTAACTTTTTGGCTGGATGTAGATGCAGCGGTGGGGTTAAGTCGCAAACGTGGAGATGGTGACAAGTTTGACCGGATTGAACAGGAAAAAATTGATTTTCATTACCGAGTACAGTCAGGATACACTGCCTTAGCTGCATCCAATCCACAAAGAATTGTCAGAATAGATGGTAGTTTGACTAAACAAGCTGTACAAGAACATATTCAAAGAGTTTTGCCGGAAAAATTCAAACCTGAGGGTATATTTTCAATTGAGGCATAATTTGTCATTAAACTCGGTTTTTTAACCCTTTAGAAGTCAGCAATAATTAAGAGTAATGCGATCGCATTTCATAAAACTAAGGAATTAAGGGTGAGGGAAAAAGCTCGATCTGGTGAGGTACATACTTGAAGCTGAAAGGGCAGTATCCCAATTTTGGAAAAATATCTGGTAGTGGAAGCCGGAAAGCTCCCTTGATATACAAAGCAGGCTTTCTAGCCCACACTACAAATTGAAACATTTGGGATGCTCCCACTCAAAGGTCTAGCAATTATGGCTACTGGTATACCTGATTTGAGTCAGAATAGATCTATTACTTATTACTTACTTCTTCTGGTTTTCCTACATATTTTTTTCA
The DNA here is from genome assembly GCA_030066045.1 of Calothrix sp. MO_167.B12. Lineage (GTDB taxonomy): Bacteria > Cyanobacteriota > Cyanobacteriia > Cyanobacteriales > Nostocaceae > Calothrix_A. The sequence continues at coordinate 18,755 of JASJCJ010000019.1, read as the reverse complement.
TTCACTCTAAGTTTAAGTATTACTATCGATCCCGGTTTTACTATTTACATTACCAATAGTCTTTGACATTACTGCTTAACAATTGTTTACTTTTATTATTGTTTCATAAATATTCTCTATAAACTGCATTATTATCTGGTTGCTAATAAAATTTTTCTACCCACATACATAGAAGTATCCAGTAATTCTGTATAACTGCATACTTAATGTTTGGTAATAAAAATGTTGCCATTTAGGCAACATGAGTGAAGAAAGCTTGGTTATCTTCAGTAGAGATAGAAACAAATGAGGTGTAAGACATGTCTTTATAGACAGACGGATAGATCTGTTAGATCTGTTAATCTTTTTTCCAGGGCATATATTATGGACAGAAGCTTCTACTGCCGTGAATATAATAGCCCACTTGATGATAGGGTGATGTCAATCTATGTAAATTCAAGCACTAATCTAAGTTGTGCCACAACTATAATAAATAAATAGATGTGGGAATAAGCATAACTAATACTTAACCCTAGGTACTTTATTTGTGTAATTTCTATAGTTGACTTGTAGCAAATATAAGTTAATCTAAAGGCGGAATATGGAGACACTACCTAAGTCCCATATAATGTAGCAACCTATAACTAAGTTTACCGTTTAACTATTAATCCCAAATATTTAAAGTGGATATTTAGATACGGTAATACCACCTTATATCAACTACCCTAAGCAAGGTAGTTATTGATCTGATCAGCATCTATCTAGGAATTGTAATATTTAGTCTACAATACCAGTGGATACGAAAATCTAAAGAAAATATAAAAATGATAGTGGTGTTTGGAGGACCAACGTGTTTCTAAGACTAGCGCAACAGCACCGACAATTTGTCCAAGACTTGGTAATGAACTTACAGGCATTGGCAATTGTTCTCGAACGACGGGGATATCCAGCTTCTTGCTATACTTGTGGCGATCGCATGAATAGTGCTTCGTTTATGGTTAGTTTGGGAGAAAATCACCTGATTCGTTTTTTAGTATCAGATTATGGGATCACTTGGACTGAAATGCGGGATGACCGCGAATTAATGAAATTAGAAGGCGCTGAGGCTGTCAATCAGTTACAGGAACTAGCTAATCTCATTAAAGAATCTATGCCTATCCATGTAGGTAATAAAGCTCTCGCCAAGCGGTAGCAAGTGTGACCGTTAATCAGAGAAAGTAGAAATCGGATGATCAATTGGCGAGAGCGGGTATTGGTGACGGGTGATTGTTAATTAGTTTTTTACTGACCAAACAGTAATCAGTATCAAGCCCCCAAATTTTCTGAAGTGGAGGTGGAAAAATTTTTCCCTATGTTGCCCCTTAATTTATCGATGGGGAAACTAAGAACTGTTAGCGCAGCTCCTCCCCAGGAGGCTAACTGATAACTGAAATGACAATTACCCATAATCCATACTGCACCTTCCATTTCTATGGTAATTTTTTCTAGATTGACAAGTGCAGCCACCAGAGAGCGAGATACTTTATTCCTGGTAGGTGGGAATTTTCCGGAGTGAACTGTATTGCACTGTATTGAAACAAATTAAATAATTAGGTGGCAGTAGACTGGCAATTTGTTCTGCTCATCTAAATCAGAAGTATAAATATGAAGCATAAATATAAAGTATAGATTAATACTAATCCTGCAAATATCATGTTTACTGGAGCGTATATAGCGTTTCTGAGCCTAGTGAGGTACGGATTAACCTCACCCCGATAAAGCTATGCTTTATCTCCCCTCTCCTTATTAAGGAGAGGGGTGAGGTTTTGATGGGTACTTCACTCTTTGTGGGAAATGCTATAAGTTTGCTTGAGTGATAACTAAAATTACCGAAATATTGGGGTCTAAAGCCCTGTTTTTTGAGGCAGAATGTTTTTGGGACGGGGTTTGAATCCCGGTCACAAAAACAAACTTATTACTCCTTCGGAGTGAATCCTAAGCCCTTCGGGCACGGCAAAGCCGAACGGATACGCTGCCCCTGAAAGGGGCAGCTCCTCTGTTAGCGTGCCTCTTACAGAGGAACTACGTTAACGCGCAGCGTGTCGCGAAAGCGACTCAGCTCTCCCGAAGGGAGCAAGAGGCGCGCCATTTGACGGCAGTTGCTTCAAGTCGGGGAACCCTTTCGGCAGTTACTCCACTTGGGGAGACCCCAAGACCATACTGCCTCACCAACGCACTGCCTCCTTTATGCCGGGGAACCCCTACTCTGCTCAAAGCCGCTCCGCGTCTACGGGTTACGCGCTTCGCGCACGCTATGCGAGCGCCAGTTGCCTGGGTCGGGAAACCCTCCCGCAGCACTGGACTCACCGTCCACCGCGCTGACTCACCGTTACTGATTTTAGTGGTGATATTTGTCTCGACGATCCATGATGGGGCCCAGTTGCCCGGTAATAGTGATTGCGCTTTACCGCTAGTATGATTATACCAGAAAACTTGGGGATAAATCCCCTTGAGTCGCGTTTCATCCCCTCGCGTGCATCGTAGGGGTTCTCACCCTCCCACCATGCCTTGATAGAAGGGCTAATTTTTCCCCACACCCCACTAGGCGGACGAAAGCCTTGGTAACAGTTGTGCGTAATTACAAAAGTATTGATAAGCTAGTGAACGCGTTCTAATACTGGATACAGTACCTGTGCGGTACATAAAAAATCAAGTAACTTATGAGCGATCGCACCAAGTATATAACCATCTATCCCCATCCAATGCTAGGCTTACAGATAGATACCTACTACTGTTCTCACCAGAAGCTGGTATTAAATCCAACCAATCATGAAAATGTGAGGCAATTCCCAGATCGATTTTCGGTGGATCTACATCTAAAACAATTACATCACCCTGATTACATCAGCGAAATACGCCATAATTGCTTTGAGAATTTCGATCCGGCTTTGCTGGAAGTAATGGAGATGAAAGAATGAGTGATAGTACAAGCACCTCCGAGTCAGTTACCGTAACTGAAAACCAGCAACTATTCCAAGCAATTGGGATTATCCGGGGTGATGTCTCAATTGATGAAGAATCAAAAGTTTTTGTTCATATTAATCAGCACTCTTATCCCCTGCTATTCGCACCACGGTGCCGAAAAGCTTACCAGGCTCTTTTGTTGGACGTAAAAAACCACGGTGGGAAGGATAAGCGACTAGTTGTATATCCAAAGTTTATTCACTTCCCTAGCAGGGATAAACAGTATATTGTTTCATTCCAGCTAGTTGGTTTTGATAATGGTGCTAGTCCTGATAATTCAGCCGCTGTAGAATTGAAGGATTTTGAATTTAAATTGTCAGGACTGTGGCAATTTATCCCCGTGTGTAGAACTCCCTGTATATCCGTGCTTCGGAACTATACCGAAGAGCGCTCACAACATATCAAGGAATTAGAACCTGATAAAAAAGCGAGATTTCTCAAAGCTTCTCATCTACCACTATTATGGAAGGACGCAATTGCTCCTCCCTTCCGATTCAACCCCAAACTGGATAAAGAGCAGCAGGGTAAGCCTATGTTTGTATCAGTCAAAGCTAAGTTTCTACCCCACAGAAATGTATTCGGGTTTGATTCATTGCTTGGAGTACCTACCCAAGATCCCCCTAGGTTCTTGAAACTCAAAAAAGAAAAACCACCACTAAGTAAAGGGAAGACAAGACCCCAGAAAAAGGAGAAGAGTGAAAGAGTGAAGGAGTTAGGGAGTGAAGGAGGGAAGGAGTAGGGGCGCAAGGCTTGCGCCCTGGAGTGAAGGAGTTAAGGAGTAGGGGCGGGGTTTCCCCGCCGGTAGTGAGGGAGGTATTTTCATGTTTGATTGTGTACCAAAGTTCATGTGCGATACTATTCTTCCTCACGTAGTATGGTTACAATTCCATGAGGGTTATACCAATTTGAAAAAGAAACCATCCGTTGGTAAAAATGATTGCGACAGATGAAAGTTTAAAAAGCTTATACAGTAGCTTTTTCACAATCTAAAATCTAAAATCTAAAATCTAAAATGGTTATTTGTTTTCCCCATTCTGCAAATGCACCAAGTACTGGAACAAGCTGTTCAATTTTTAACATCTACCATCACCACACCACCAACACGAGAAGCTGTGGTGGAGGCTTTACTAGAAGCAGAAAAAACGGCTAAACAAAATAAAATCCATTATGCTTACCAGCAGTTGCTAGGAAGTTGGCAACTAGGATTTATTACGGGTACCAAGACTGTGCGTCAACGTGCAGGGGTAATGCTAGGAACAGGAAGATTTTTACCACAGTGGGTAAAGATTCAGTTATCTTATCTTCCAGGAGAATCTGACGCGGAATCAGGAACAGTAGAAAATGCAGTAGAACTAGGACCACTGAAAATGGTTCTCACAGGTCCAGTGCAATTCCACCCCAGGACAAATATACTTGCATTCGACTTTACTCATATGCAGGTGTGTTTGTCTGGATGGAAACTGTATGCAGGTTATATTCGTGATGGTAAAAATCGGCAACTGTCTTTCTACCAGCAGAGTCTCAAAGAACAGGCATTTTTTACCTACTTTCTCGTAGAAAATAGTTGCATTGCTGCTAGGGGGAGAGGAGGTGGATTAGCTTTATGGACTAAAGTTTAAAATGCCCGGAAATAGACTCTCATCAAGCCGTGTGGATTTATCCGTGGAGAGTCAAAAATTTTTTCTTACTCCCTTCGATGCTATAAAATTACCGAAAATTGTAGGCTGGGTTGAGGGACAAAACCCAACATTCTTCGTCGATTTGTTGGGTTACTCTACTCTTGGAGTAAGCTTCGCTTACTCCAAGCCGCTGTTGCGTCTACACTCCGTTTTACCCAACCTACACCATAGTTTGAAAACACGCCCTAGCCTTTTCATTAGTTCTGATGGGTAAGAAATGTAGTGGGAGTATCTCGCTCCCTGCTGTAATATCAAATCCGCTTATTTACTTGCCATATTGTCGTCATCTCACTCCGTCCTCCAGACACCCCTCTCCTTACAGCGATTTTCAGGTAAATAAACCACACCGTAGGGGTTTAGCACTGCTAAACCCCTACATGAAGATGTGGTTCAAATAGATGAAAACTGCTGTAATAAGGATACCAATGGCGAATCAGGGGTATCATCCTCTTGGGAGTGGGGGAGTGGGGGCAGAAAAAACAAGTCCAAATTATGACAATTACCGGGAAGGGGGTAGTTTCATTAGCCCTCCGATTTATCGATGGGGAAACTGTTAGCACAGCTCTGACTCAGGAGGCTAAATGATCACTGATAACGGAAATGACGATCCAGCAGATATCATTGCTATACATACTGGAGTAATTATACGAACTTTATAATCAGCAAAAGTTATTTCCGAACTTGAGGAATTTAGAAAATTAATAGAGCATTTTCAAAGGAAGTGGTAATCAAATATGTCATCAATGCATCTCTAATACTGAGAAAAGTCCACAGATTGTATGTCATATTTATTATATTTAGTCTATGGTAATTACAGCAAAATCATCCATTTTATCTAACATAATATTGAGTTTTGAGTGATTACTTTAGTAAAAATACTGATGATAATCCCCAGCAATGCATATACTAAAGTATATTAATTTACTCAATAAAATATTGTGTATCAGTATTTTTTTCTGAAAAATTTTTTTTAGATTAATTACCTTCAAAAACCTTGTTTCTTACTTCAACACTCAATAGATTGGGTTTGTAGTAGTTCAAGAGAAACGCAGATGAAATTATTTAACAATGTATTAATTACTTTTTCCACTGCTTTGTTGGCTGTTCTTGGTAGTTTTGGTTCCATGTCTTCGGCTCAAGCAGCAGCCTTCAGCTACATTCGTATTGGTGATGTGGATGGTTTTGGATATGGACAAGGATATGACAAGGACGGGAACAAATATAAAGGAGCTTATGGTGGTGATGCAAATATTAATGGTAGAGGTACCCTGTTAGGTGTGGGTGATGTACTACCAGATTTAAACGAAAATGGACTATTTCAGACTTATCAAGGAGATGACTTTAATAATCAGTCAGCATCTGAAAAGGCTAATACTAGCTTTTCTGGAACCGGAAGCAGTTTTCAGGATAATGGAAGTAGTGGTTCCGAATTTACCGATATTTCTCTATCAACAAGTTATTTCGACACAATATATGGCATTAAACCCCTCAAAGATGAAAAAAATGTAAAGTCTAAAGAAAGAAGGTTAGTTGAACTGAAAAGGTTAGAGGAAAGGGTAGAGAGAAAAGAAGCTGCAATTGCAACGCTAGATGGAGAAATAACTAGACTAGAAAATATCACAAATCCAAACCAAAACCAGATAGAAAACCTAGCCTCAAAAAAATCTCGGAGAGACCTTTTATACAAGGAAATAAATGAAGGATTTGAAGCAACAGAGGATCAAGAAGCTAAAGATTCATTGAATACAAAAATACAAAACCAGAAGAAGCTAATAAAAGAAAAGGATGGTGGAATAGACCAATCTCAAGCCGCAGAGCTAGAAAGTCTCTCACTTGATCAATTAAAGAGGAAAAAAGATGTTCTTACAGGCGAAATTGACAATTTGACAGCTGACATTGAGACACGGGAAGCAGAGAAGAAAGCAGAATTAGGAGGTAAAATACCTCAAGCCACTTTTACTTTCGATTTCTCTATCGGTAAAAATGATATCGTCAAGCAAGATAAAATGTATTTAAATATGCTATTCGCAGACTATGATGTCAAAACGAAGGTACGTGACGATAATGGTCAGGAAATACTTGATGAAAATGGTAAACCAATACGCGAAGATGTAGAATTTGAATTTACTATGGCAGATGGAGTAACAAAATTTAGACGTACTTTAAAAACACAGAAAAATCGTCAAGGACAGGATGGTTTAATTCAAGCAGCCTTTATAGAGCTTGATTTTGATCAGATATTTGAAGAAGATGGAGATAACTACAATGGTAAATTAACAGCTAAGATGCTTGCTCCTGATGAACCGTATTTAGCATTTGACTTTGCAGAACTGAGTACAAAGCAAATTTCACTGGATATTGAAGATGTTCCAGAACCTACAACAATGATAGGATTGTTGGCTTTTGGAGCATTTGGTGCGAGTTCTCTATTAAAACGTAAAAAGAAACAAGCACATTAGTACATCTAATATTTAGAAAATAAATTTAAAAGCATCTACGTTTTTAGTAAGAATATTTATAATATACTCTCTCTAGCTGTTAGTTAACTACTAACAGTTTTTTTTATGTAAATGTCCAAAATAGGCAAGCTTGACTTGTCAGTATACCCATATTTTAATCTGGTGAATATTAAATTTGTAGTGCGGGCATCTTGCCCGCTTTTTATGTAAAGGGAGCTTTCCGGCTCCCACTACCACATATTTTTGAAAAATTGGGATGTTCCCGTTCTACCCAACCTACATTTAAAAGAATTTAGAATTTAGGGCGTTGCACAATCAAGGGATGATTTTAATATAGCGGTTTTCGGTTGAGTAGAATACAAATTTTACCTCACTCCGTCCTCCAGACACCCCTCTCCTTAATAAGGAGAGGGGAAGGGGTGAGGTAAGCGACTGTATTGCACCCAAGTGAAACCGCTATATATGCGAAAAAGTTTTTCCTTATTTATCAATAGTTTCAGCCTATACAAATTTGATTATCATCCCGCAATGATGCAACGCCGGGGAATTTAACCCCCAAAGTTGGTTAATTATCAGTGTTTAACCGTATATGATATTAGTGGAGCGGTAGGGAGTACAGGCTTTTTGAAAACATGGGATGCTCCCTTCATAACTAGCAACTCATTATACGCAACAAACAAAAATTGATAAATTAACCATATCGCCGCCAATTCCTTGAAAACTCAACATTCCCCGACAAACGAATAGTACAATCTTTGAACTGCTGGATTTTCAGATTTTTTACCCCTGCCAGACTTGCATTTTGTTTTTGGATAACAGACAATTCCGTTCCCAATAAATTAGTTCCCATCAGGTTAGCATCACAGAGATTAGCTTCATGGAAATTTACCTGTTGTAAATTCGATCCCATCAGGTTAGCACCACAAAGGTTAGCCTCTGCAAAGCTAGCACCATGTAAATTGGCAAAAAATATCTCAGCCTCCTCTAATTTAGCTGCATTCAGATTTGCCTGTTGTAGATTCGCTCCATTCAATTTTGCTTGCTTGAGATTAGCTCCAATTAAACCCGTGGCTTTTAATGTAGCTTTACTCAAATTGGCAGATTGTAAGTTGACGAGAAATAATTTAGCACCAGACAAGTTAGCAAATTTGAGATTGGCTTGTTGCAAATTCGCTTTATAAAGATTCGCACCAGTAAAATTAGCTCCACACAAACTCGCACCAGAAAGATTGGCAGAACGCAAATTAGCCTCTTTCACCACGGCTCGATGCAGATTGGCTGTAGAAAGATTTGCTCTGTGGAAGTTAGCTGATTGTAAGTTGGCTCCCTCTAGATTGGCTCCAGAAAATATACTATCTTCCATATCTGCTTCTACTAATACAGAACCAGCCATATCTGCACCAGAAAGATTAGATGAGCGTAAATCAACTCTTTGGAAATTCCCTTGTCTTAAATCAGCTTTCCTAATATCTATATCCCGTAAATCTAATTTTTCTTTTGGAGAATCTAGCTCTACATTTCGCCTACCAATTACTGTCAGAGCTGTCTGAATATCAGTAGGTAGCTTAACTAATTCTTCAGTATATAAATATTTGTGGGGATGAATGGTACTACGTTCCCGGATAAAGGCAGTGAGTATTTCCATCACCGTCCAAGATTCTGCCTGTGAGTCCTGAGCAACCCTCTCTAAAATATAAATTGCTCCCGTTCTAGTACTAATATTATCAGCACCTAGTTGAGCGATCGCATTGTTTAAGCGTTCTGCAATTAGCCTTTCCTGAGTTAACCTAGTACTTCTGATGCCGATATTCATATTCTTGCTAGCAGTATTAGCACTGTCTTGCATGACTTTCACGCGCTTGGCTGCATAGTAAGTATGGATGATGAATGCTAACCCCAAAAATAATGTTGCTGTCGTACTTAGTAGTTGATTTTTATGCTCTATCTTTTCTTTAGTTGGCAATTCTGCCATCCGAGAAAATGATAACAAATATACAGTGGATGAAAAATTAAACACCACGGCAGTTAACATTAACCACTTTAAGCAAGCGTCTGTTAGGTTAGCAGACATAAGATTATTCTTCCCTAAAAATCGGTATTAATGTTTATAAAATGCGATGTCTATGATACCACATATTTTCAAAATTCAATAACTGCTCCAAGAATTAATTCATACTTTCCACCCCTGTTAAAATTCCTTGGATAAATAATTAACACTATCCTAGTCCTCAATCATACTAATGCCAATAATATTTGTGACATATACTTTCTTCATCAGGGGACAGCATCCACAATCTTTTAGTGTATAAAACTATCATTCTGGTGCCATGTATAGTGCTACGCGCAAGTAATAAGTAATAAGTAATAAGTTTACTGTTCATAGGTTTGCTGCATTCAACAATGTCCGCACCCTAATTGTGTAGTGCTATACCTATCCATCCACCCATCTGCCCCATTCTTTTTTCCAAATGAATAAATGAACAAGACCCCCGATTTTTTGGAAAAGTCGGGGGTCTGGGTCTTGCAATTTTTACAAATCAAATAGGATAGGATTGCTATAGCTGGAGCAAGTTTACCAAAGGATAAGGAAGATAAAATACTTATTACTTATTACTTATTACTTATTACTTGTTCCTTCATTTCCGATTAACAGCAATAATTTTAGTTATTTCTGGACAGTAACATTGAACGGATTTTTTGATTTTGTTCAATAAATTGAAATTCACATAATCATCATTACTAGCATTACCTACCAAACTGATTTCTAAGGTATCTGGTGGTTTAAAAGCCACTAACTCGATATTTTCATGATATTTTTGCAAATAGGGCCGAATTTTATCGATAACACGGTGCAAACGCTGTAATAGAGGTTCTTTTGGCAACTCTATGAGTTCATTATCAAGCAGTAATTTGTATACCATTTTATCAATATTTGTATCAAGCAATGATGATATTGATTCTGGTTTCATATTTTCTATCAAATGCCTGAAAGCATTGTAATGCAATGATTTCAATGCAAGCTTTAGCCCTATTACTACATTTTTTTGATTTTCATCCCATTCAGAAATAATTGTTTCAAAGCGTTCTATATCTTGTACTAATTCTTCTAGATTGGTCATTAGTTAGTACTTACTTTTTTATGCTTAGTGGCTGGTGCTTTCCATTAAGTAGGTAGACATAATTAAATGTAAGACGCTTACCTCACCCCCAGCCCCTCTCCTTATTAAAGAGAGGGGTGCCGTCAGGCAGGGTGAGGTTTTATATTTAAGTTGACCCAGTTACTTATTCATCAACCACTGTCACTGACATATGAGTCAAAGGTAAGTAATATTTTCTATATTTCTCAGATTGATAATAGTGTCGCTGTTGACAGAAATCAATAATTTAGCAGTGCGAACCACTCACCAATTATTTCATCTTGAAATCCTTTAATAGAAATGGCATAATTGCCCCTCCCACTAAACTAGAGATGGTAATAGGAATACACAGTGGTAATTTCAGTGATGCAAGTGATACTAGTAACAATAAACCTGTAGTATTAGCAATACTAGTCTTTAAGGCAAAATCTATGGGGTCACGAAATAGTTTACCTTTCAAAAATAGTTTGGCAGAAAACCAGCCAATATCAAACATAATTCCTCCTGCTAACTCCTGATCAAGTTGAGAATAAATAACCCTAATATCATGGCCGGAATTATACCCGCCGGAGCAAATAAACTGCCTAGCATAGCAGAGAATTGATAACCTATCTCTTCGCCAGCTACAACCATGCCGCTAATTGCACCACCAATCATAGATATAATGATCGCAATTAGTAACCATACCATTCCTGTTATGAGGTTAATGTCACCAAGTACCAAGTTTGTGAGTGTATCTGCCATAATTGAATTATGAATTATGAATTATTTCTTGTTCAACTTTTTCCATAGCTTGGGTAACAATTTCCGCTTGTTCTACCTGCTGATACTTGGTAAAAATTGTCCATGCCTGTTGATAATAAGTACGTGTTTGCTTCAGATTTTGGGAATTTCCCATTTCCGGTTTTTGCAAATCATCTGGTAAGCTAAACAAGGCATTGGCTTTATTAGAAATTGTATTGGCGTATTCTAGGGGTGTATCTTGGGGATTACGCACCTTTAAAGCCTCATTGTAAGCTGCGATCGCTTTTACCAAATTATCCCAATTACCCCCATCATGATCTGCAGGTAAATATTGCCATGCATTACCCAAATTATTCTGCAACATCCCATATTCCCGGGGATGCTCTACTAAGTTGATGTGTTGCAGTGCTTGTTCAAAAGCCTGTACAGCTAACCCCTGGCGTAAATATTGCTGCTCCCCAGTTAGGGGCATGGAAAGATAAGCGATCGCAATATTATTGTGTAAAATAGCGTACTCTTGAGGATAACTCTCCCAAGTAAATACACGTAAAGCTTCCTGGTAAGCCTGGATGCTGTCGGTCATACGTGCTAAATTGAAGGGCACTAAGGACTGTAATACCAACCCCAAATTCATCTTTACCTCTGCGACTTCCTCCTGGTCAGCTAACTGTTGTAAAATTGGTAGCGCCTCTTCATAACCAACTTTTGCTTGCAGCAGTAAGTCACTATCCACATCGGGAATCGCCTGCAAAGCACCCGCCATCCCTACCTGAGAACGAGCTTTTAATAAAGGGTAATCCTCTCCACTCATGTCATAAGCTCGGTAATACAGGGACACTGCATGACGCAGATCCTTGGCACTTTTGGGCTGTTTCTGAAACCCTCGCGCCATTTCCAGGAGCATCTGAATTTTTTCCGACTTTGTCGCCGACTCCGATGCAATTGTTGCCATCGCCGCCGTAACTGCTGCATCTGTAATGCTAGGGTTCATCGCTCTATTCTTCAGGATAGGTAAGGCAATTTAATGGTTGTCAGTTATCAGTTATCAGTTACCAGTTACCAGTTTTATCATCTGGGTTTACAGCGATTTTCAGGTAAATAGACCACACCGTAGGGGTTTAGCACTGCTAAACCCCTACATGAAGATGTGGTTCAAATAGATGAAAACTGCTGTAAGTCCCCCACCATAAGCCTGATAACGGTGTCTCCTACGGATGAGCTGTGCTCTCAGGGTCGCTATGCCGTAGGCTTTACACTGATTTAATGAAAATGCCCACCAGACTAATAAACGCTCTGCCAAGCGTCCAATCCAGGGCTATACACTGGGTAGATGCCATGGGAAATAGAGGAATATTGGGTTAATTTCACATTTAGCCAGCCTCAAAATTAACTTAATAGCTGTTGCTGCTGTTTATCAATCCAATCAGTTTCCACTCCCTAAACCTGCCTCTAGCACTCCTTTCACACCATTAACTCGATTGCATGAGAGTTGTTAGCTAAACCCTTCTCATCTAATAATCCAAACAGTGGCTACTTTTGTTGATGCACTTGCACTGCTGCTGTTTGCTGAACATAAAATCAGAGATTCAATCAGAAAAACGGCTGTTTTTATGCTCAGTATGCTAACCAATACTCCCAGTTGTTGATGCACGATCTACATTTTAATATAAAACAATCCATTAATAAAATTCTAGGTCAAAAAGGCAAGTATTTACAATATCTTTAAAGGAACTACATACTCCATATTTTGTTACGCAGAAATAAATATACTTACTATCAAAGTAGTCAAGGGTAATGAGCGAATTTAGAATGAATAATTTAGAGTTACTACCCCATCAATGTAGGCGTATTTTTCGGTGTAGGTTATCGGTGAGTTTGAAACTTAAAAAACATTTTCCCTCTCTACGGATGTAGCTTACTTCCCCATAGAGGTATCCAGGGGTTTGATAAGAGTCAAGTTTTTGGTCATGATTTATTATTGCTATTCTTCCCTGATAAGTAGCTGGGTCAAATGAAATATCAAACCTCACTGCACATGACGGCACCTTCTCCTTATTCAGGAGAGGAGATAGGGGTGAGGTTAAATCTTACGTTTAATTATGCCTATCTACTTAATTTATCAAATAGCAATATTGCCAATCATAGTTGGATATTAGATATGTAGATGATTCGACATTTCATTTGTCCGTAATCTGTGTCATATTTTTATATTTTACACTAGAACATAAAAGTAATTATCAATGATTTTTTGGGGATATATACCTGTGAGCAAGAAAATATTTTTATGTCCACACGAATAAATAAGATGTTAGTTGATAACATTTTATTTTATTTTCAAAGTTGTATTAAGAACATTTTTTTAGTTTTATTTAATTTGTAGAAAAAATTATAAAAAATGCATATCATAAAAGAACCAAAATTAAAAATTCAATGAAGCTCTGCAACGTAAGTCACTACTCGCGCTACCCAGAACGACTGTTGTCGTCGCGAGGTCACTCGTCAATCCACAATCCAACATCCAAAATTGAATGACTAACGTATTATGGTTGCAAGGTGGTGCCTGTTCCGGGGACACCATGTCATTTCTCAACGCCGAAGAACCTACAGCTTGTGATTTAATTGCTGACTTTGGTTTTAACATCCTGTGGCATCCATCCTTGGGATTAGAACTAGGGAACAACTTACAAACACTTCTATGGGACTGCGTTTTAGGAAAAACTCCCGTAGATATACTAGTATTTGAAGGTACAGTAGTTAACGCCCCCGACGGTACCGGAGAATGGAATCGGTTTGCCGATCGCCCCATGAAACAGTGGTTAGGTGACCTGGCTAAAGTGGCTAAATTTATCGTCGCCGTGGGTGATTGTGCCTCTTGGGGAGGAATTCCGGCAATGGAACCAAACCCCAGCCAATCTCAAGGTTTACAATTCCTCAAGCGTCAAAAAGGGGGCTTTTTAGGGGAAGACTTTGTTTCCCAAGGGGGATTACCAGTAATTAATATTCCCGGATGTCCTGCCCATCCCGACTGGATTTCCCAAATATTAGTAGCGATCGCCACTGGGCGTATTGGAGACATCGCCCTAGATGAGTTACATCGTCCCAAAACCTTTTTCAGTACTTTTACTCAAACTGGGTGTACTCGTAACGACCACTTTGCCTATAGAGCATCTACCCAGCAATTTGGCGATCGCACAGGATGTCTGTTTTATGACTTGGGTTGTCGCGGACCCATGACCCATTCTTCCTGTAACCGAGTATTGTGGAATCGCGTTTCCTCCAAAACTCGCGCCGGTATGCCTTGTCTTGGTTGTACAGAACCAGAATTTCCTTTCTATGACCTCAAACCAGGAACCGTCTTTAAAACCCAAACCGTGTTGGGCGCTCCCAAAGATTTACCTACAGGGGCAAACAAGAAAGACTATGCCTTAATGACAGTAGTAGCAAAAAATACAGCTCCTGATTGGACAGAAGAAGAATTTTTCACCGTCTAGTTGGTAATAGGCACAAAAGGTGCTTACCGAAAATTTGGGTTTAAAGCCCCGTCCTTCTAGGACGGCTTTTTATGATAATATTGTGATTAGCGCTCAAGCGCACACATAAAAAACTAAGTAGGTCTAGCGGACAACTCCCGATCCGGAACCCTGGTAGTATAAATCCTAAATCTTGTACAAATGTGGGAGTCGTAGCAAGAGCTTCGTAAATCTCTCTTCAACGCCGTCGGGCAGTCGGTGTATGCTTGGTGAGGGTAAAGTAATCTGGGATGTTGCTGTATTGATTCGTCTTTGGGGCATTTTGGATCTCCCGTTGAAGCAAGAATCCTCACGTCTTTAGGCTGAGGAGTGTCAACTTGAGTCCCCTCCTGGAAAAGGAGGATTAGGGAGGAGCTAAGGTTTATTTCTCAGTTCAACACCCCCCAAATAGGGAAATTGGGAAATAAATAACATTAGCATCCTCTAACTTTTTCCTTGGAAACATTAACGGGACAGGGATAAAAGGGATGAGAAAAATCGCATACAGCCTAAACAATAGGAAAGAAGTATGGCAGTTCAAACATTAGATATTTCGCCCGTTGGTAGAGTAGAAGGCGATTTAGATGTTCGAGTAGATATAGAAGATGGGTACGTAATTAATGCTTGGACTCAAGCAGAACTATTCCGGGGATTTGAAGTTATTTTACGGGGGAAAGACCCCAAAGCAGGGTTAGTCGCCACACCTCGTATCTGCGGTATTTGCGGAGGCTCACACCTCACCTGTGCATCTTGGGCATTGGATACAGCTTGGCAAACAGAAGTACCCCGCAACGCAATTTTAGCCAGAAACCTGGGTCAACTCGTCGAAACCATTCAAAGTATACCCCGTTATTTTTATGGTCTATTTGCCGTAGACCTCACCCATCAAAATTATAGTAACAGTAGTTTTTATGAAGAGGCCGTCCGCAGGTTTACAGCCTTCACAGGTAAACATTATGAACTGGGCGTGACCATTTCTGGCAAGCCTCTAGAAATTTATGCCCTGCTTGGCGGACAATGGCCCCACAGCAGTTATATGGAAATAAGTTGGGGAATTGCTTATATAGTAGGGATTTGTCAGGATAGGCGTAATGATTCCCTAGTTTTTCCTTAAATTAGGCGGTTCTGATTTGCCATATGGCAGGAAATCCATTTATTTTTCTCTGCTAAAAGTTATTTGATTTTCTCAAACATTACCTAATTTTTCCCTAAACTGAGATTAGCGATATGCCTTTGGCATAAAGCTGAGTCCCAAGGGGACACGCTCCGCGTAGCTTGCTTCCACGGAGTGGTACGCTGATCGCAGTTAAGGAAACACAAGACAAGTAGTTAAGTATAATTATTTTCTTGCTATTGAAGTAGAAAGCCGGGTTTTTATAAGTATAAATACGTAAGAATTGATATTATACCGCCTCGTTTCTACGAGCAAGCAAGCGATCGCGCAAGCCTTGCGGATCGAATTTCCCTTGGTTGATTGCCCGAATCTCTTGTGCTTGTTGCCGTCGCTGCTGCAAGTAGGCTTCTACTTCCGATTGGTGCTTGAGGTAGAAGGCGATCGTGGCATAAACGTCGGCTAGATTCAGCGATGGATAGCGGTAAACAATTTCCTCTGCTGTTGCACCCTGATTAAAGACCGCAACTATAGTATCCAATGTGACACGAGTATCTCCGACCAGAATTACACCGTCCTCATTTGCTTGTAGAGGAGCAGGTTCAGCCACAATTGCTAGTGTCATAAACACTTCCAAACTCACTGCCTTGATAGTAGCAAATTTCGTCTGGGTGCAAACGGATAGTTGGATAGCGATACGCCTTTGGCATAAAGCTGAGTCCCAAGGGGACACGCTCCGCGTAGCTTGCTTTCATGGAGTGGTACGCTGATCGCAGTTAAGGAAGTACAAGGCAAGTAATTAAGTATAATTATTTTCTTGTTTTTGAAATATAAAGCCGGTTTTTTCTCAGTATAAATACGTAAAAAATTATATCTGAACTATAATAATTACAGGTTAATTTGGGTATGGAAGTATTGATTTATTTGGAAATTGAGCGATCGCTTTTCTCAAAGATGTTTAACCTTCCCATTAGCCTGCGGCGATCGCCTCCGATGGTGTCATAATAAAGGAGTCCATTACTTTCCAACGATATATGCAAGTCAAGGATTTAACGGTTGAAGAGCTTAAGCTTTTGATCCAGGAAACTGTTGCTGAAACGCTTCAAACTCTATTAACTGACCCTGACGAAGGCAAGGAACTAAAACCAGAAGTGAAGCAACAACTGATAGCTTCTCTGAAAAGGACTCAAGCTGGAGAGCGGGGAGTTTCGGCTGAAGAAGTGGCAAGAAAACTTGGACTGGCTTGGTAGTGAGCTACAACGTTGAATTTACCCCGACAGGAATGGATAGTTTGGAAGAGCTTACATCAATTATTCAAGAGCGTATCCTGCGAAAAATTCGTTGGCTGTCCGAAAATTTTGACGATGTAACTCCTCAAGCTTTAAGTGCCGAGTTGAGCGGGCTTTTTAAACTTAGAGTTGGCGATTACCGAGTTATTTACTCATTTGATACTGAAATGCAGATTATGACTATTCATAAGGTTGGACATCGTAGAGATGTTTATAATTGAATCGAAAACCCTAATGTGGCTGCTTTCTCAAGCAAACTTGGGTACAAATCTTCTTTGCCAAACGTCATTCGGGGCTGGGCGATGGCTGACTCCAGCAAACCTATATCCCGGATACCTGATGCTCCACCAGATTGTTCAATAATTCTGCGATGCAGCTCTAACACCTCAATTAGCGTCAAATAACGCATCAGGCTAAACGCTTATACAATTGGGCATTCTTCTTCAGCACATAATTGGCTGCATCAACAAACTCACTTTTTTGTGAATTTAGCCAATCCTCCAGACTTGACCTCAAGAGGACTTCAAGGGCAATTCCATGAGCTTTTGCTAAATCCTGTAGCTCTTGGAATTGGCTGTCTGAAAGCTCAATGGTGATAGAAGCCATAGCAATGATTTTCCTTGAGTTTCTAAGTCAAGTTTAACATTCACAGCTGACCAGCAAGCTCTGCGGTGCTTGCTAATCATAAAGATTTTGAAGGCTGTAAATAATTTTCATAAAAAATTTCAGGCTTTCCTACCGACTCCCCATCAGGATCTTGATTCCGAAACAATAATCCAATTCCAAAATCCTTATTGCCAAATTTCCGCTGCAAGTCCCTCCAGTTTTCAGAAAGATAACGAGCACTTCCAAGTGTCGCACTTGAACCAAGCCCAGCACAAATGAAAACGTAAATTTGTCTTTCTACATCATAAAATTTCTGAATGAATGCAGGTTCTATATGTTTGTCACGTCCTTCATCTGTAGTTGAATCTGCAAGTCTATGTTGTCTAATGCCTATAATTCTTTGTCCTTTGTCGTTTTTTTTGTGATAAAAATAGAAGCGATATATATCTTCGTGATTTCGGAAATATTCTTTTAGATAATAATGAGATAAGCTGTTGTATATGCCAGTACCCATAACAACCAAATGATCATTGAAAATTGTATCTCTACTATTAAGAATAGGTTTTGGCGGGCTTATTTTAATTGGAGCATCAATTGTCCTTAATTCCAGGTTTTCTTGACCTAACCAATCTTGCAATCTCTTGGGAAGCAATGCTAAAGGTTTAGCTTTTAATTCATTCTGGATAAGCAATGCACCATCATACTCTAATTTAGTTATAGCAGAGCCGACATATCCTTTATCGATGGGTTCAATACCTGATGTACCACCTTCTCGAACATTAAGATTAGATACATATATACAAATGTTTGGCTTAGAATTACTCACACCAAAAAAGTTTAAAATCTCTTTTCTATTTTTCCAATAGAGATACCCATAAGCAATGAAACCTATTAGTGCAAGGATCAAAGTTGAAATTATATTTGCTGCTACATTCATTAAAAGCTCTCGCATAAGCACTCACCTATCTATAAAATTCCCATTCAAATCTTTATGAATCCTGTAAGCAAGCATATTTCCACTTAGTCAAAAAATTGATCAATTCCCCTGGAGGCTTAATCCATAATTCAGCTCCAGTTTTGCGGAATTTTTCACGTACTAAAATACTTAATCCTTTTCCATGAAGAGCTTTAAAGGCATCTTCATCTGTTTTATCATCTCCTAAGTAAGCAATCACAACATCCTCTTCTAAATTTTCAATGATAGAGTTGACTGCTGTTCCTTTATTTTTTCCCTCAACA
>JASJCJ010000167.1 GCA_030066045.1 Calothrix sp. MO_167.B12 | reverse complement strand
GCCCCAATTTCGATGATTTCCATTTGATGACGAGGAACACTATTGTCCTTGGAACAAGTAGCTTCTAAATCAATGATGAGAAAATGTTGTTCTTTTGTCATGTGTCATTTGTGATTCAATAGATAGGCTGAACCTCACCCCCAACCCCTCTCCTTATTAAGGAGAGAGAGGGGTGCCGTCAGTCGTGGTGAGTTAAGGAGAGGGGTGCTGTCAGGCAGGGTGAAGTTTTATATTTAATTTGACCAAACCTTAGTGGTCTGTCCCATTAATTTTGATAGTTTATTGTAGTGCGGGCATCTTGCCCGCTTCCTTCTTAAAGCAGGGAGCTTAAAGCAGGGAGCTTAAAGCAGGGAGCTTAAAGCAGGGAGCTTAAAGCAGGGGGCTTAAAGCAGGGAGCGAGACGCTCCCACTACATTTTTTACCCTTCAGAACTTATGGGACAAACCCCTAGGGCGTGTTTTCAGACCCAAAATTCTCCGTTCGATTTGTTGGGTTACCCTGCTCCAAGCCCCTGAGTCGCTTTCGCGACACGCTGCGCGAACGGGTCTACACTCCGTTCTACCCAACCTACACGATAGTTTGAAAATAGTCCCTAACCCCTTTCATCCAGTTACTCAGAAGTAAAAGGTTTTAGCCAAGCCCATTTTATTGATAAATCTAAACACTTCGCTGTCAAAAAGAACCAGAGCAAGCTGGGGATTGCCAAAAACATCGCTGGTATTAATGTATCACTGAGATTGAAGCCCATATCTATTTGAGTTAAGCCCCTGACTAACCCAAAAGCTAGCACCGCACCCGATTTGAGATGGGGATTTTCGTCTTGGCGAATAATGTAGCGGTAGGTAACGCCAAACAAAA
Organism: Calothrix sp. MO_167.B12; assembly: GCA_030066045.1. Classification (GTDB taxonomy): domain Bacteria; phylum Cyanobacteriota; class Cyanobacteriia; order Cyanobacteriales; family Nostocaceae; genus Calothrix_A. The sequence continues at coordinate 18,780 of JASJCJ010000167.1, read as the reverse complement.
ATCCAGAAAAACCAGCGATCGCTGCACTGAAAATAAAGTGTAAATCGAATACATTTGTATAGCTAAAACTAAGTAATCCCAAGTATGGAATGAGTACTAGGTGAGCCAACCAAGCCGTAATCCCAAAAGCACACAGGAGGCACAAACCTCCAATAATCCCTGCTTTGAAGGACTCAAACCGTTCTGCCATCAAAATAGAGTTACCAATATCGTTCATCTAACTTTTGACTTTTAACTTCCGCCAAGTGGTTAACTATTCAGGGTAATTGAAACTTGTACAGTTCGGCAAATAGCAAGTTAACCACCTTACTCATTAACTTGCCTTGAATGTGCTTACCATTGAGTAATTTCTCACCCAACTTGAGGGAATCCCGACGATTAATCAACTGTTCGGTAATGTGATTTTTGGGAAGTCTCTCAGTTTCAACTGAGGTTAGCACGTACTGCCACAAAGCAATGCGGCACAATGCTGAACCACTTGGTTTTTCTATTAAACCGTCTCCAGATTGCTCTAGGGTTGTACCCATACCCAAACGCATTTTAAAAGCATCACGGCTACGGTTACGCTGTACCCGCTTCTTATCACCAGGAAGTCGCTTGATGATGCTTTCTCCATTTTTGCGATCGCGTTCAACTTTAAATAATGAAAATTCAAGCATTTTTAATTTCTTCTTGTAGTGGTTTATTTGTATTTTTTGGGCAAGCAATAGTTTCTGTATATTCTGGTGCGTTTTCAATTAGCACTCAGATATCAGAATTAAAATCTGATATCCAAGTACTTAAAAAAGAGGTCTCAGCCCAAAGAGAATTATATGAATACAAGTTTAAACAGTTGAGAAAAGAGAAAGATTTAAAAGCTAAAAATTAATCATGTGTAAGTTGATTGCATATGCGAGTACTAGCTTTTTATTATTTTTTCTCTTTCTAATTACTTACGTACATATTTATGAATGGCTGTACTCGCAAATAATCTTGTTATTTTTGGGCTTTTACAAATTCCAAGTTTGGATTAAAAAAATGATGGTTTTGCAAGTTTTAGATGTATGTTTGGCACTATTTTTCTGCACAACCGGCATCGTGGGATTAGTCATTGCGATCGCGGCAATGATCATCGATGAGGAAAACAATCGACTTTATTGAGATTAATTCTTAAAACATTTACCAAAAATGGTAAACAAATAAACGTAATAATCAGGGTTTAACCCTGTAAAAAGCCCCAGGAGATGGACAATTTATTATCGATAATACCTAGCAACCCCCACTCCCTCACTGGTTACTTGTTACTCCTTACTCCTTACCCCTAAAATTAGAAAGGAACTATACCCGGTGGTTTACAGCGTTAGAGCTGCCAGCGCAGTCTCCTTGTCGGGGATGGGCGATAAAGGACCAGGAGTCCTTTGGTGGGTTCAACTCCCACAGTTCCACTTATTTCCGTTCAAACTTTATACAAAATCTATAAGTGGAAACCGATATAAAAAACCGGCAACCGCAGATTTTTTCCTGAAAAGTATGTGATGAATCGTACAAAATCCCCTGACGGGCGCTGATTCAGTTGCAACTGAATAATCGTAACATTATCACTCCCCCATTTGTAATGTGGGAATTCAGGGTACTATTGTAGCTGGGTTATCTGCCGTTAATTAACTCCACCGACTCAAACCCCGTCATTTTATCTAGCCTGGGTGTTTCGTCCATTCCACAAATCAGATGACATGATGCTTGATATTGCCCATGCCAGTCAGTTAAGGTAACGGCATCAAGGTAATGGCGGGGGGTTGAAAGTAGCATTTTCCAGGTATCTACGGCACCAACTACATACCCCATGCGATCGCTGTAGTGCTGGCGCAATAAATCTCTCACCATGGGATAATAGTCAGAATTTAATCCTGGAAAAATATGATGTTCCACATGGTAGGAAAAATGAACGTGGAGCACATCTATGAACTTCGGTACTTGCAGGGAAATGCCATTGGCTAGGGGATCGTTAATCTCTGTGATCGGAGATACCAAATGGTTGGTGTAAATATAGAGCATCATCCCTGCATAGCCCAAGACAATGGGCAAAACATAGGCAAGAGCTATCTGTAAAAGATTAAACGATAGGCACGCCAGGATGCACAGATGTAGTACTATCATCACTGCCAATTCCCGAAGAATCGCCCACTTTTGTTTTTGACTTACGGTAAAAGTAGCGGGAGCGAGGGCAGAAGAGCTTCCATTCCAGATGAGCACGGATAGTATATTTCTCCAGGTATAAATCCCCCAACCAGTCATCACACCGATCACCAACCAGGGCAATGCCAATTCAGAGGAGGGGAACAGCAATGCTTGAACCCGTTTGCCGATAGTATGAGGTTGCTGTAAATAATAGTTCCGGTCGGGATCGTCTGCAGAATTCGTCTTGTTGTGGTGAATGCGATTATGGACGATCTGCCAAAGGGTGGGGGGCATCCACAGGATAGTTTGGGTGATCAGAGCCAGCCGGGAGGCAAGTTTATAGTTGCGGGTCACACTACCATGCATTAAATCATGGCTAGCAAATGCCAACACCGTAATACTATTGCCCATAATCAGGGCAAAGGGAAGATAAAGCCAGAGCCATTGAATGGGCCAATGATGCAGTTGAGAACCCATTCCCCAGCCTAATCCTAAAATTAGCAAGTTAATAACTAACAAGGTAAGTTTACTGGGATCTGGCTCAAAGGCTGCTTTGGGCAATTGCGATCGCAGGCTCTTGGCATAAACACTCTGGGGAATCAGGTTGCCCATGACATCACCTTTCCTGCCGATGATGGCATAGGTTGGGCTGCATGACAGTTAACGTCTACCTGGAGCTTAACTGGGGCATCTTGGCGTTGTAAGACAAACCGAGTCAGAACCAGGTCGCGATCGTCAAATAAGCGCCAAGCATCTGCCAAATAACACAGATAGCGATTGTAGTTACGGATTCCAATCAACTGAATTGCCTCATCCTGATGCTCAACCAGACGATCATACCACGCTCGCAAGGTAGGTCGATAGTTGTGAATAGATTGGTGGACAATATGCAATCCAGCTTGGTCAAACACCTTGAGGTGATGTCTCACAGAAGTCAGTTCTGCTCCCGGAAACATCTTGATACCTGCAGCAAATAGGCGCGTCGGGGGAGTTTCACTCAATTGGCAGAAAAAATGGTGGACGATTCTTCCAGTGGGATTGATAGCTCTGGCAAGTCGTCGAGCTACTGGAAGCAATTGGTGGACAGGGATATGCTCAACACAACCAACTGAATAAATCTTATCGAAGGACTCTGGTTCAAACTCCGTCTCCACCACGTCTTTAAATTCGGCATGAAAGCCATAGGTATCCTGAATAAACCGGATTTGCTCGTGGGCAAGGGTGTAACCCACCAAATTATCAGCATCTCCAGTGGCTTCATAAACCTTTTTCATCATGCTGCCCCAACCACACCCGAGATCTAGAATTCGCTCTCCCGGCTGTGGATCCACCAAGTTCAAAATATAATTTGCTTTCCTTTCCTGAGCAGTTTCTATAGTATCCGTATCACAGACAAAATCCGCACAGGTATAGAACATATAACGCCGATCAAGGAAAAGTTGATAAAACTCATTGGAAATGTCATAATGCTCAGATACCCCGGCAATGCGATCGCGCATATTGGCATAAGTATTTACCAAAAACTTCCGTATCACAGCAGGGGGATAATGCTCGGAAAGCCAGTGAAAGAGGGAGTTTTCCGGTTGAGTTAGACTTGCCCAGACAACGGAGGCATCCAGAGGAGTGTTGTTGCGGGTTAAGTACAAATGTCTAGCGTAGGCCGGACCCCCCAAGAGTGCATCCGGCAGCCAGAGTAATCTACGCATTAATTCTGAAACAAGTGTCATCTTGATTTCTGGTAACTCTAATGATTTAATATCTAGACTAATGCTGCTTTCTCTGACCAGATTTTAAATTTTGTCGATTTTTGTAACTTTAAATATACCTAAGCAATAATTCATTCTCTGTGCTGTTGACAAAAAGCTTTTGAGGGCTAAAGAATCTGTTAAAAGCTGCGTTTAAATCCTCAAAGGTGAACTCCGTTACTTTTTGGCAGATACCCTTTTCTTTAATCCAAGCATATTCTGCTTTTAATTTATACCAATTTGAAAAAAGAATGCGACACATGATTGGCTGGTAGGGGCGGGGTTACCCCGCCCCTACAATTGGATCTGCCGCAAACATTTTTTGATTTGGTATTAGTTTTAATGTGAATTAAGTGCTGAAACCATTGTTATTACGTTGATAATTCCAAAACCATGATTTTGGGCGAGTCTCAAAACCCTTATTGGATAAGAGACGTTTTTAATTCGCATCAGGCGTAATATCTATAATTAGAAGGAGTAAGTTTGGCAGGAAGTTTACCGTTATCATCCCACCTCTGTAAGGTTTTGACGGATACACCGACAATTGGTTGCTCTCTTGGTGAGGTTTATAATTCATAAAATATAATAGTGTCTGACTTGTTGATTTTTGTATATAGTTGTCCGCAAAATCAAAAAATCGGTCAAGCTGTTTCCCATTTCCTCATAACATCCACTCCAAAATCACACCCACGCTACTACCCTTATCTTGGCGAGAATTTTGCTTCTGTATATCTGTAGATAAGCGCAGGTGAGGAGAAACAGCATAACCAAAAGACAGTTTAGTTAAACCCACTTCATCCTCACTACCGGGAGATATCCAGCTTTGAGTAATGGAAATATCTGCTGCACCACCCCGGGATAAAACCAAGATTAGCTTAACTCCTAAATTTACTCCATCTGTAGAGTAGTTACCTGTTTGAAAATACCGATACCCTGCTAGTGGTGCAACATTAACATAGCTACCCAAAGGACGTAGATAGTAATTGACATTTGCTCCTACAGTTTCTCGTTTCCCATTCAAAGCTACTTGATAATCACCACTAACGGTTAAGCCACTTCGACCAATAAATATATCTTCCACCCCCAAATATAGTCCAGATGCATTACCAGTGGAAGGGAACAGGGAATAGCCCAATCGCAAACGAGTGGTAAAACTAGGATCTTTCTGAATATCCTGCAACACATTGGGTACTTTACGCCGCCATCGCTGTAAAACGGGACTATTGTTCATAATTTCTGGGCTAATATCCAATTCCTGGATTTGGGAGTCGGAAATTGGTTGGGATTTTTCACGAACAGGTGTTTGACTGTAAGCAGGAGCAGTCACACATAGTAAATAAACACTCAATCTCCACACCAAAGCCAATACATCTTTTCTCATCCCGTATAATCCCACTGTGAAGGCTATTTTGTCCGCAAAAAAAGTGGTTCTACCATCAGCAGAACCACTTAAGTTTTTGACTTAACCTTATTATTTTATAACCTAGCGCACAGTGCCTTCGGCGACAGTAGCATCAATGGGTTTCATCAGGTAAAGTTTTAAGAATTGCCAACCACTACTAATATAAAGGGGCAATTTCTGGAAGATTTGCAGGAATTTGGGAGTATTTGATTTGACGATCGCACTTAGTTTTTCGTTATTTTTGATACAAGTTTCTAGGCGATCGTAAAATTCTGGAGATTCCACATCCAGCATTACCGGGAATACCCGTCCTGCGGTTTCATTGGTTTTCTCAATCACATACTTATCATATTCTCGCGCATCCAAGCCAATTGATGCATAGAAATCTTTGCGCTGGATGTCATTGAGATACATAGTAGCAAACACTGACAGTAAGAAGAAGCGACACCATAACCGCGCCTTCCAATCATTCAACATTTGTGGCTGTGCTCTCATAATGGCATCAAAGAAATCACCGTGACGGTTTTCATCCTGACACCAGTTCTCAAACCAGCGGAAAATTGGATAAATTCTATCTTCTGGATGCTTCTCCAGATGGCGATAAATAGTGATATAACGCCAATAACCAATTTTTTCCGAAAGATAGGTAGCGTAGAAAATAAATTTGGGTTTAAAGAAAGTATACTTGCGGCTCTTAGTCAAAAACCCTAAATCCAGGGACATATTAAAGTCAGACATCGCCTTGTTGAGGAAGCCAGCATGACGCGCTTCATCCCGTGACATCAGGTTAAAACACTCTGCCAAAACAGGGCTTTTATCCTTCAAGCGACGACCTAACTCTTTGTACAGCAAAAAGCCGGAAAATTCAGCTGTACAAGAACGCTCTAAAAATTCAATGAACAACCGACGAGTGTCCCCATCAATATGATCCCAGGATTGTTCAAATTCAGCATCCCGAACGAAGTGATGGCGATTGTAGTCAGTGCGAAATTCTTCGAGAATGGCTTTCAACTCGTCTTCATTGACGGAGATATCCATCCGCGCCATCTCATCAAAATCGGTGGTATAAAACCGGGGTGTTAACAGGGTTTCTTTTGCCGGGACTTTAATTCCTGGGCGTAATTCGTCAAAGCCTGGTTTTTGGAGGGATTCTACCATGTCTTGATTGCCATGAGTGTCTTGTTATGGTTTGCCTGGTGAAAGCCAACAGTTGTGCTCTCAATTCGGCGCGAAGGAACGTCTGTAGTAGCTACGAGACGAGAATATTAAATTGTATAAATTTCACTGTAATATATTCCCTTTCCCGAATACAGTTAACTTAACAAACAGCAACTTTACTGGTTTGATTGCAATACGCGATCGCACTAACCTAATTGGTTTATCATTGGCTTTCTCCGCGTCCAGTAACTCACACAATGCAGTCACAGTAGGGTTTTTCACCTTCGGTATTTGGTCTCTAAGCAAGAAAATACCCATTGCCACATTGCTTTTCTGTATAGCTGACTACCATCAGCTCATAACTTGCACATTTTATAACCCTTACATAGCAAAGATTTTAGCCAAACAATCATGCAGGTGTGTTTTTCATTCCTTGAGAGGAAATTTAATAATGTGTTAATGGGTGACTTCCCCTATTGGGATACTCAACCAAACCATTCTCAACTAGTGGTCTATCGCATTAATTTTGAGAGTTTATTGTAGTGCGGGCATCTTGCCCGCTTCCTGATTACATCTTGCCCGCTTCCTGATTACAGCAGGGAGCGAGACGCTCCCACTACATTTTTTACCCTTCAGAACTTATGGGACAAAGCACTAGTGCTGTGTCAAGCTTTAAGCCTAAAAATGTAGGTTGGGTTGAGCGATAGGGAAACCCAACAAAGCTTTACTGGTGTTGGGTTACTCTGCTCCAAGCCGCTGTTGTGTCTACATTCTTCAACCCAACCTACACCTATTGCACTATTTTAGCTCTGTCAATCCACTCGTCCAAATAGATGTCCGCTTAGGAATTGATTCCTAGGTTCAAAGACAAAGTCTGATTTATCAGACTAGTTAAGGCTTTCAGCGTGTTTCAAGGTGCTTGGCTATAGAAGTTTCAATGTAAATGTAAATATTTTTTGCATTTTTCCTAATTTTGCGTAACAGGAACAGTTGCAGTCGAATAAATCTATGAAACTGCTATTAATTTCCAGACCAAATTTATTTACAGGAAGTAAAACTATGAAACTTCAATATCGCGGTATTTCTTATCAGTCTCATCCTCATAATATGACATCTACCACTTCTGAAATTACTGCCAAATTTCGTGGTTTAATCTATTACATCCAACAACCATTAAAAACATATTTACACTCTGTAAACATCCTCAGATATCGGGGCGTAGATTATATAAAAAGTAATCAAAAAAAATCATTATCTAATTCTGAATTCCGCCAACGAGAAGAGATGAATTTACTTGATAATAACTATTCTCTTCGTGAAGATGCCACAAAATTTATCAGCGATCTAAATAAATTTAATTTCTAACCTGCTCTCATCAAGCTAGGTAAAATAATTGTAGTGGGAGCGTCTCGCTCCCTGTTGTAAGCTGTGGCGTATTTAATTTGTATATCGGACGCGGGCAAGACTTCGGCGTGAGCTCAGACGTTCGGCTCAGCTCAGTCGAGCCGTCGAACGCTGCCCGCACTACAGCAGCTGCCCTTCAGAACTAATGGGACAGACCACTAGGGACTGTTTTCAAACTTATTCGTAGGTTGGGTAGAACGAAACCAAACCCAACAAGTCTAACGAAGAATGTTGGGTTACTCTGCTCCAAGCCCCTTCGGGTCTACGTCCCTCAAACGCCACTGACTATAACGGAGGAAACCTCCCTTCGGGCTCAACACTTTGCTTATGCCGGGGAACCCTTTCGGCAGTTACTCCACTTGGGGAGACCCCAAGACCGTACTGCCTCACCACCGCAAGTGTTTCACCGCAACGGAGTGGCTCCCCAACCTACAATTTATGCCAATTTTGGGTTTGAAAACACGCCCTAGGGCATATTTTCCAACCCCTAAAGCCTGAGGGCTTTTTGCAAAAATGAGATGCTTCTCTAGGGTGAACGAAATTTTGGGTGGGATTTCTAGCTAAATATTCAAAAAATCACTCCCCACACCTCCCACACTCCCCACACTCCCCACACTTTTTTCGCTCACCCGCTTTCTCTACACTCCCCCCACTCTCTCTCTCAAGGTAGCCATTGTGGATTGAAACCTGCCAAAGGAAGTCGATCTGGTTTAATAGCAGTGGAGCTTTTATAGTCTACAGTGGACAACAAAGGCATCAACCAAAGTTCGCTACTAGTAATTGGTTGATTATCATCGGTTCTCAACTGACTGGTGGAGGAAGATTGGTTATTTGTTGATTCTGATTGCACTTGATCGAATAATAATCCCAAGCCATCCGGGGATAGACTCATATTCACGTTACGCTGTCCTATGGGTAATATAATTAATGGTTTTTGTTCCCCTGTTTTCAAGTTAATTGCGACTAAATAAGGCTGCTCTTGATAAAGTTCCCCTGGTAACAACTGTGTTAGCAAACAGTAAAGGGTGGGCGATGCTGGGTCAAACTGGCAGTTCAGAATTGAGCCTTTGGTTTTGACCAGTTCTTTTCGAGTACCTTGATTGGTAACTAAAAATAGATCGCGGGTATAATCAGTATTAAATTTTACCATTGCGGCTTGAGTCCCATTTTTCGAGAAAGCTTTCACCAAGCCAAACTCAGGTAAAAAATCTAAGGGCTTACTGGCATCTGTTTGCAGGGGTAAAATAGCAGCTCCCTGTCCCTGGGCAACGGCAACAGCTTTACTATCTGGAGTAATGATAAAGTCTCCCCCTGGTTCACTTTTGAGGGGTTTGGGTGAAGGTTTTTTCCCCGAGTCATTTTCTATGGCTGGCATAAACCAAAACCCAAAGTCAGTGGGGTCGTCTTTATTACCCCTTTGGACAACAATGGTTTCCCCATTGGGAGATAAGTCAAATTTCAGGATTTGATACTTTTTGTTATCTAAAACTAATTGCACCTTACCTGGTGCTGCAACTTTTTTATCTCGTTCTATAGAAACACCAGTAGTTACTGTATATAATTTGGCAGATAGTAAATCGTCATTACCAGTGGAGCGGGCAGAAAATAGAATCCTCTCTCGATTGGGATATGGCTTGAATTCCATGACTACTAGGTCTTTCGGGGTGAGGATCTGTTTTTTTTGTTGGGTAAGATTATAGAGAACTAACCGACCCTGGTTATCTGAGTCTGCCCCTATATAAAGAATAATGCGATCGCGGGTGGTGAATTTGCCTGTAAAGGGTTCAATAACCTTGTTGCTTCCGGCTTTGGCAGCAAACTGATCCTTTGCCTGTTGTAGTTGCACTTGATAGGGAGTACCGTAAGGTGCGGGAGTCAAGAGTGTATACACCATACGTCGCCCTGCCCAACTAAATTTACCAGCTAGAGGGGGGTCAATTTTCAGGTTTTTCTCCACACTTTTGATATCCATAGGGCGGCTAAAGGTGAGGCTAAAGGATACCTCATCTGCGCCAATTTTTTGATTTTCCCAACTGAAATTTCTCACACTGGGTTTAACAACATCACCTTGTAAGATTAACAGCCCTATCAATAAACAGAGCACAAGTATACAAGCGATGGAGATCCGATCTAGTGGTTGTAAAAAAGCCTTATTACTACTAGCCATCAGTCAAGGGGAATTTAGAATGAGCGAATTTAGAATGAAGAATTTAGAATTATTACCCTTTCCCTATTTAATAGCTGTAAGGGTTCTTGGGTTGAGGAATACTTTTTAAAGAGCTGGCATTAATGGTTAACTGACGTTTTTCTGATAGGGTTGCTGTTTCCATGATTCCTTCTACTTCTAGCCATGAATCTGGTTTATATTCCTGGCGAGATTTAGACAGCTTTACTGGTAAGCCAATAGGATAAGCATCCGCCGCACAACAAGTGAGAACGAACCGCGCCAGAAACAAATACTCTTGTCCCAGTTCGGGGGGGTGAATCACAAATCCCTGCACCTTGACTTTTTGACCCGTGTATGCATCTGGTTCTGGATATACATTCAAGGTGCGTACCCAATCAACAAGCGATCGCTCCTCCGGACGCATGGAGGCTCTAAAGGATTGGGGTTGCATACGTGATGTGCTTAATAAATCGCCTACTCCCCTCTGTATTGCCTTTTGACTGGCAAAAACTTGGGGAGTAATCATTAAACCTAAGATTGCCGTGGTTAATAATAGGGCACTACCCCAGCCAGGGGGAAACAGGGAGATATGTTGGGCAGTTGGTTCTGTCCTGCGGCGACGCTGTCGCCACAATTGTCTTGTCTTAGCAACACTAATACCTAGGAGGACAATACCGGCAGCTACAACTAGCCCAAAATAATTGGGGTGAATCAACAAATTGAGTTTGTCTGTCAGCCAGTACTTTAGCATCAAAATTCCCCAGGCTGTAATCGCTAAAACATCTAGCCACGGGAGTAAAATACTGTAAATTTTAGCTCTAGAATTTAAGGGATTCATCGGTATTAGTCATTGTGATGTGAAAGGACAGGGAACAAGGCAAGGAAAATGACTAATTGTTTAAATGATATGCAAGTTAATGAACAAGGTGAATAAAAATGTCAGCAGCCCAGCTAAGGCAAAGAAATAAAATACTGTTCTGGGCGTGAAGATTGATAGCAACAAACCAATGCCTTTGAGGTCAATCATCGGACCAAATACGAGAAATGCCAATAGGGAGCCGGTAGTAAAAGTAGAGGCGAAAGATAAAGCAAAGAAAGCGTCTACCGTGGAACAGATAGATACAACCGTTGCCAAAACAAGCATGGCAACAATGGAAGTAATCGGACCAGCACCAAGACTAATAATTAGATCCCGGGGAGCTAATACTTGAATGGCAGCTGCAATCGCACTTCCTAATACTAATACCCCTCCCAATTCTCTGAGTTCTTGAATGGTATTTTCTAGCACCAATTGCATTTTATCTGCCATTGGTTGACTAGAAATAGATTCTGTAGAGGGATCTGAGATTAAACTACTATCAATGCGCTGGGGTAAACCCGTTGTCCCACTATTTTTAGAACCTAGCCAATAACTGCCTGATTGCAGCAAACTGGAACCACCAACGGGTTGAGATATCAAAGAACTTTGCCTCACCCTTGAGGATTTCAACTTATTGGGGGGATTAAATTTCAAATATCGAGCCAGTGCTGGTTGAACTATGGGGGTTAAGTCCTTTTGAAAACTAAACACAAAGCCAATAATAGAGGCAATTGCAAAGGATAAAACCACCCGCAAAATTACAAGTTCCGGTTGTTCTCGAAATGCTGTCCAAGTAGCCCAAATCACAATTGGGTTAACTGTTGGTGCCGCTAGCAAAAAGCCAATGGCTACTGATGTGGGTATTCCCTGCATCAAGAATCTACGTGCTACTGGGACATTGCCACATTCACATACAGGGAAAACAAAGCCAATCATGCTGCCAAATAATGCCCCCAGTAAGGGATTTTTAGGCATAATTGCCACGAGTTTACGTTCGTCAATGAAAAATAGCAGCATACTGGAGAACAAAACCCCCAGCAGCAAAAAAGGCATTGCCTCCACTAGCAAACTCAAGAATATAGTAAAACCGTTGTTCAATTGATTCATGTGTGTCGCCGAGCAAAGCCGAATTAGGTTTTTAGGTTATGCCAAGACATTTTATCGTCATGGGGATCAAATTCTAGATAGGGGCTGTAGAAGATTAATCAGGTGAATAATAACTATGTTCTGATGTCAAGGATGGGTATTTTATTATTTATAGTTATGTTTATAGCATTTTTGTTGATTTTATATTATCTTCAACACAGTTTCATCAATTATTTAAACCGCTTTCATCCAGTATTTATAGTGGTGATTGGCATGACAGGTTGGCAAAGTTAGTTGCTCCCCCCAAAGGTAACAGAATGTAAATTAGCACAAAACCCTTGAGATTAGTGAGCCGTGACGGACAAGCTCCGCCTAAGGTAATGACATACCTGTGGCAAAGGCTAGAATATTAGCTTATTGTTTGCCTATCTTATATCAAATCAAAGTATAAAATGCTGCATCAAACCCATGAAAAAATATCACCACCATCTTTGTCTACAGGTAGTGATGTCGATTTGAGCCTAGATTCGAGGATTGAAGAGCTTCCCATGTATAGCTCTGTTGTGGAAATTAGCTGTACTGGGGAAGAACTAGGGAAATACTTAGATAAATACTCCCAATTACCAGGAGTGATTCTAGTAGAACACGGGATTTACTATGGAATGATTTCTCGTCGCCGGTTCCTAGAATTGCTGATTAATCCCCAATGTAAGGAATTTTTCTTCCAGCAACCCTTAAGTGTAATTTACAACTATGCCCGCACAGCGATTTTACAGCTACCCGCAAATACCCACATTTTGAAAGCGATGCAACTGGCATTGCGGCGATGTTCCCCAGGAGATCCTTTATTGCCAAAGGAGCCTGAAGCTTTAACAGAACCAATAGTAGTACAGAACTCCGACAATACTTATTCTTTATTAGATGTACAAGAGCTATATCTTGCTGCTTGGCTATTGCAGGGAATTGAAACTCAAATACGTTACGAGCGTAGCCAAGTTCAGGTAATTCAAAATGAAAAGATGGCAAGTTTGGGACGTTTAGTAGATGGCATTACCCATGAAATTCTCGATCCCGTGGGTTTTATTTGGGGTAATTTAACTTATGTTTCTAATTACAGCCAAGATTTGCTGAAATTAATTGATGCTTACGAGCAAGAATTACCAGAAACTCCTGAAGAGATTAATTTCTTAAAAGAAGAGATAGAATTTGATTTTTTAGAAAAAGATTTGGTCCAAGCACTATCTAGTATTAAAACTGGTGCTGAAAGATTAAAAAAGATGGTTACTAGTTTACAAAATTTCTGTCATATTGATGCTATTTATCAAAAACCGACCGATATACATTCTTGTATAGATAATATTATTTTACTAATCAATAGTCGAGTCAAGAAAGAAATAAAAATAATTAAAAATTATGATGTTTTACCGCCCGTACTTTGTTTTCCCGGCGAATTGCATCAAGTATTTATGAATCTTGTCAGCTATGCAGTTGATAACTTATTAGATACGGCAGGCAAACAGTATTTATATTCAGAATATCATCTGGAAAAAGAACAACCAAAAATAGAAATTACCACATCAGTTATTTCACGAGATATGACCAATGACAAGATTCCTGATTCTCGTTGGGTTGTCATTAGTATTGCTGATAATGGTACAGGAATTTCTGAAGCAGAACAGCAAGAAATACTTGCCCTATTAGCTGCTGGTAAAAAATCAGAACCAGAAACTAGTTTAGCCTTAAGCTACCGAATTATTACTGCTAGACATGGAGGTGAATTTAAATTGCGATCGCAACTCGGTAAAGGTACTGAAATTGAAGTTCTTTTACCCTTGTTATAGTATGCATCAAATATTGTGATTGTTTTACATTCATCTTCACGAAATCATGAATAAATGAAGATTTTTAAATCTATTAACTAAATCAAAAGTTTTGGGAACTATAAATCAGAACAACTCCAAACTTTTGACTGATTATGCGTCAGAGAAGTGAAAACAGAATTCAACCATTGGCAGGGCATGAAGATTGGGATTTAGAAGTACAACTGCAAAAATCCCAGCAATGTGCAACTCTCATGGCTCAATTAATGGACAATGTACCAGGAATGATTTATCAATTCCGCATGGATGCTAATGGTACGATGTCCTTCCCCTATGTTTCCTCTGGGTGCCGGGAAATTTATGAAGTGGAACCACAACAGGTAGAACAAAATTACCAGTTGTTATTCGATCCCATTCATCCAGAGGATCTTCCTAGGCTGCAAGAAGCCATTGCCACCTCTGCCCAAACCCTGGAAAAATGGCGATGTGAATGGCGAATTACCACTGACGATGGTAAACAGAAGTGGCTAAAAGGTATTTCTAAGCCCCAATTACAATCCGATGGCTCTATTCTTTGGGATGGCTGTGTAGTTGATATTACAGAACGCAAGCAAGCAGAAGCAGCACTCCAACAGCTAAATGAAGAATTAGAAGCAAGAGTTGAAGAACGCACAGCAGCACTACGACAAAGTGAAGCACGATTGCAAAAACTGACAGACAACATACCGGGAATGATTTATGAATTTTGCCTCAATCCTGATGGTACGGTGTCTTATCCCTATGTTTCCTCTGGATGTCGAGAAATATTGGGTTTAGAACCCGAACAAATACAACAAGACCCATCTTTGATATTAGACTGCATTCATCCAGATGATTTACCACAAATGCAGCAAGCAACTGTTCGCTCCATGGAAACCCTGGAAAATTGGGAATGCGAGTGGCGGATTATAACCCAGTCTAGTCAGCAAAAATGGGTAAAAGCGATCGCTAATCCACAAGTCCAAAGCAATGACGAAATCATTTGGTACAGTTGCTTAGTTGATATTACTGAACAAAAACAAATAGAACAAACGCTCCTCGAACAAGAACAATTTTTACGCAGCTTTTACGATGGAGTTGAACATTTAATCTTTGTGGTTAATGTTCTAGAGGATGGTGAATTTCGTTATGCTGGTTGGAATTCACCCACAGCAAAAGCTACAGGTATCAGTAATCAAGATGTGATCGATAAATCTCCCGAGGAAGCTTTTGGAAGTGTACAAGGTGCAGCAGTACATCAAAGATATGAAAACTGTATCAAAGCAGGTAAAGCTATCACCTATGAAGAATGTTTGAATTTTGATGGTACTGATACTTGGTGGTTAACTACCATTAACCCCCTCAAAGATAGTCAAGGTTGTATTTATCGTTTAGTTGGTACTACTTTTAACATTACCACTCGCAAGCAGACAGAATTAGCCCTGAAAGAACAAACACGGCTATCTGTTTTTCGGTCGGCGATTAATTCCACACTTGTCGTCAATGATAGTTTACAGGATATTCTGCAACAGTGTACCCAAATCATGGTCGATTATCTAGATGCTGCTTTTGCTCGCATTTGGACTCTCAACCCCGAAGAAAATATGTTGGAGTTACAAGCCAGTGCGGGGATGTATACCCACATTGACGGACCCCATGGTCGTGTACCTGTAGGGAAATATAAAATTGGTTTAATAGCCCAAGAACGTCAACCCCATCTGACCAATTCCGTACAAACTGACCCTCGGGTTGGAGATAAAGAATGGGCAAAACGAGAGGGAATGGTGGCTTTTGCAGGTTATCCCCTGATGGTAGGTGATGAGTTGGTGGGGGTAATTGCCATGTTTAGTCGTCATGAATTATCTGCGTCTATCCTCCAAGAATTATCCTTTGTTGCCAATGAAATATCTCTGGGTATTAGTCGCAAACAAGCAACCACAGAAATACAAGAACAAGCAGAGGAGCTTAAACAAACCCTGGAAAAACTAAAATCTACCCAAGCTCAACTAATCCAAACTGAAAAAATGTCTGGTTTAGGACAAATGGTAGCTGGTGTGGCACACGAAATTAACAATCCTGCCAACTTCATCCACGGTAATCTCAACCCTGCTCACGAATACACCCAAGATTTACTGGGATTGTTGGAACTTTATCAACAACATTACCCCGAACCTGTCGAAGAAATTACGGAAGAAATTGCAGCAATTGACCTAGATTTTCTGAAGCAAGATTTGCCCAAACTGATGGATTCCATGAAGGAAGGTACCCGGCGCATTGAGGAAATTGTCCTGTCTCTGCGTAATTTCTCTCGCCTAGATGAAGCTGAATTTAAGCAGGTAGATATCCATGAGGGTATTGACAGTACTTTGATGATTTTACATCATCGCTTAAAAGCTAAGTCAAACTGTGCGGAAATCCCAGTTTTCAAAGAGTACGATAGACTTCCTCTAGTTGAATGTTATCCTAGTCAAATCAATCAAGTCTTGATGAATATTTTGGTGAATGCCATTGATGTTTTAGAAACAATGACGAATCCTTGTATTCATATTAATACCCAATTAATTAACAATAATTGGATTGCCATTAACATTAGGGATAATGGACCAGGAATTGATCAAGAAAATTTGACCAAATTATTCGACCCCTTTTTCACAACTAAAGATGTAGGTAAGGGTACTGGACTGGGTTTATCTATTAGTTACCAAATTGTAGTCAACAAACATGGCGGAAAATTGTGGTGTGAATCTGCTCCCGGAGAGGGAACAGAGTTTATTATTCAATTACCTATTCTTCAGTCTCCAATTGGTAGCTAGTACTGCTACGGGTCAGTAAAAAGTCACAATTATTATGTTTTCTAACTTTGACGTTTTATAAACCGTTGCTGTATTTCCGCCGACTTGTAATAGGTTCCTTAAATTGACGTGATTTCGACGGAACTCAGGTTAATTTTAACTCCGAACACCGAACACCGAACTCCGAACTCGGGTTAAACGAAACTCAGGTTAATTTTAACTCCGAACACCGAACACCGAACTCCGAACTCGGGTTAAACGAAACTCAGGTTAATTTTAACTCCGAACTCCGAACACCGAACTCCGAACTCAGGTTAAACGGAACTCAGGTTAATTTTAACTCCGAACTCCGAACACCGAACTCCGAACTCAGGTTAAACGGAACTCAGGTTAATTTTAACTCCGAACACCGAACACCGAACTCCGAACTCAGGTTAAACGGAACTCAGTTTAATTTTAACTCCGAACACCGAACACCAAACTCCGAACTCAGCTTAAATTGATTGTCTTGCCTGTATTTCTTTTTTCGGTACTGGGGGAGTGGCCATATATAAAATCAGGTCTAGCAACCAAGGAGCAAAGCGTTGACACCAAATTGCTAAATAACTTTGCCAACCCACAAGAATTTCTGGCGAATCTCTTTGCAAGCCTGTAATTAATGCTTGGGCAACTCGCTGGGGTGATATTGGTTTTACCCAACGAAACAAATTAAAATCTCGCACCATATCCGTGTCCGTTAGGGATGGTAATAGGGCAACCACCTGGATATTATGGGTTGCTAATTCCTTTCGCAAAGCCTGGGTAAATCCTAAAATGGCAAACTTAGTGGCAGAATAGGTAGCCATTGTTGGTGCTGCAACTTTCCCCATCAGGCTAGATACGTTAACAATAGTTCCTTCTCCCCTGGTTGCCATTCGTCTCGCCATTAAACTTGTCAAGGTATACATTCCCAACAAATTCACCGATAACTCTTCTTGTAGTTGGGGCAACTTCGATTGCAAAAATGATTTTTGGGATGCCACACCTGCACAATTAATTAATAGATGGATGGGTGCATAACTCCGCCACAACTGGGCTACAGCAATATTGACCTCCGTCGGTTGAGTTAAGTCAATGGCTAGAGTTACAGCTTCTGTTCCCATTGCTTCCACTTCTGTTGCGACTTCTGCCAAAAGTTTGCGGTTACGGGCAACTAAAATCAGTCTCTTAATACCTTGCTGTGCTAATTCTAGAGCGATCGCTCGCCCAATACCACGGGAAGCCCCTGTAATTAAGGCTACCTTACCTTGAATATTCATTGGCTGTACCTCTAAACTTCTCTTGTTCACCCCACTTCCCTTGATACTAATTACGCAAAGATGGGGTGCAATAAATCGGGAATTATCTGGAAAAATTAATACTTAGCTCTATTACCAACAGTTATGGATGTAGCTCATAGATTTCACCTCTTTACAAATGAGCATTCACCAAAAACAACACATACACACGTTAGCAATTAAATCAAGCTATTGCAACAATTTTTAATTAGTTTTCTTAATACTTGTTTATAACTAGTATATATATGCAGTGGTTTGGGAAATAAGTTTTGATTAATACTGACCGATAAATCTCTTCATTTGCTGACAAAGAAGCGAAATGTCTGTAATCTGGCATAAATTTGACAATCAAAAAATTATGTCTACAGATGGATGCACAGAATTCTCACATAGATGCAGATTCCTCATCCAAAATCAACGATGGATTATCAGATGAGGTGACAGTCAGGTTACAAATTAAAAAGGGGTTAGGTTTTAGGGAACTCCAGAGAATAAATTATCCCAAGTTCTGGAAATCAAAATAACTATCCTCATTTCAAGCTGCTGGTCATCCCCGTGAGTTGAATTAAGTAATAAGTAATAAGTAATAAGTAATAAGTTTGTTTTTGTGACCGGGATTCAAACCCCGTCCCAAAAACATTCTGCCTCAAAAGACAGGGCACCAGACCCCAATATTTCGGTAATCCTCCCAAAAAACTATTCCCCTAACGGAACAGTAATCCTCCCAAAAAAACTATTCCCCTAACGGAACAGTAATCCTCCCAAAAAAACTATTCCCCTAACGGAACAGTAATCCTCCCAAAAAAACTATTCCCCTAACGGAACAGTAATCCTCCCAAAAAAACTATTCCCCTAA
>JASJCJ010000166.1 GCA_030066045.1 Calothrix sp. MO_167.B12 | reverse complement strand
GCCCAAGGCTTTGGATGAGATGGGGAATTTGGTTCTTGCATAAATGACTGTAAACAAGCGTAAAAACTGGGTTTGTAATGATTCTCTTAACATAACTTTACAATGTGTCCCATTTTGCACGTATCTCGGCAGATCCCCAATTATACCTGTTAAGAGGTTTTGAGAGGATTTTGACCCCTGAGCATAGGTCAATTTGTCGGAGCATTGTTTCAACTCCGCTTCAGTATGTGATGCATTCGTTTTCATACTTTAATGTTAAGTATTATTACGGTCTAACCATTGAGATTAGTCCATCTCATCGCTGCAAGTTTTTGATAATTCCGTAGGACTTATCGAAAAGTACCGAGGCTGTGCCAGTTGCACCATGTCTTGCTTTCGCCACAATTAGTTCTAACAATCCCCGGTCAACGGTGTCTGGGTTGTAGTACTCATCCCGGTAAGCCAAAATGACGTTATCTGCAACCATTTCTAGGATTCCCGATTGGCTGAGGTCGCTCATCATTGGACGCTTTTGTTGTCTGCTTTCCACAGCCCTGGAAATTTGGGATAATGCCAGCACCGGAACATCTAGTTCCCCTGCCATTTTGTAGAGTCCCCTGGCAACATCTCCTAATTCGTAGCTACGATTGCCTCCAGTGTCAGATGCCATCAATTGTAGGTAATCTACTACCACCAGCCCTAACAAGCCGGAGCGAGCCAAAATTTGGCGGCATTCAGAAGCAATTCCAGATACGGTAATACCCCGGTCATCATTGATGTACAATGGCAGTTCTGAAGAAATACCAACAATTTTTGCTAAGTTTTCAAATTCCCAGCTATCTAAAGGCTCTAGTCCGGCTCGATGTCTACGGATGCGATCGCATCTTATGGGAGTGAAGTCAAAATCCTTGTGCTGTCCAAAATTGCTAATTAAACTCCACAACCTATACTCCAACTGCTTTTTAGTCATCTCTAGGGAAAAGACAGCCACAGGCAATTGGTGGAGTAACATCATCTGCAATGCCAAATTCATGGCGCAAGCTGACTTGCCCATTGATGGTCTACCAGCAACCAAAGTTAATGTCCCACCTTCAAACCCAACGATTAGCTCATCTAAGTCATAAAATCCAGTTGGGTAAATGGGGCTAATATTTTCTAAATCACTATATGCCGCAGCAGTGATTGTACTGTTATGTTCGGTGTTGGTAGAAAACTTTTGGTTAGAAACCTGATATAGTTTCTGCTCCGAACGGTCTAGAATCGCTGGCAGTTCAGCTTCTTGCTGATGACCAAGTTGTACAATTTCATTGCCCACACTAATCAACTGCCGTCGCAGATATTTCTCCATGACCAATTCTGCTAAAGCGTCGATGTTAACTGCGGAAACAGTACGGTCTACCAGGGATGCAAGCTTGTTTCTACCACCAATCCGGGCAAGCAAATCGTAGTCAGTCAACCAACTTGTGACAGAAAGTAAGTCTGTGGGTTTACCTTGTTGGTGTAGGCGCAGCGTTGATTGGTAAATATCTTTATGGGCGCTGATATAAAAAGCTTCTGGTACTAGGCGTGAGCTAATTCGACTAATGGCTTGTGGGTCAAGCATTATCCCGCCCAAGATAGCTTCTTCAGCTTCGACGTTTTGTGGAGGTAAGTTGTCTGTCATGTTTTACCTCCAGATGATTGCTTTTGGGCTTGGGAGAGTTTACCAGCCCTTTCACCACGCAACCGCCGTTCTTCCAATTCTTGCTGCCATTCTGCAAATTCCCTCCTAGCACGTTCTCTCTTATCTAATTGTTTTTTCTCCTGCTCTGACTGATTTTTCTTTTGCTGGGAAGCCAACACAAATTTTTCGTAATAAACCTCCCACCTATTTCTTCCGGCTTTGTTCTTGTGGGCTAACCACGCCTCAATGTCATTTACTTCCTGGCTGAGATTCTTTATCTTCTCCTTGCAAAATTCTAAAAAATTCGCTCGCTCCTCTTCTGAGAGAGAGTCTTTAAAGTCTGAATAAGTCTGATCTTTCTGAGGAGTGCTGGAATCCTTACCTGAAGCGGGTTTTGAAGCTGATTTTTCTCGTTTTTGAGACTTTGAGTCTCGTTTTTGAGACTTTGAGTCTCGTTTTTGAGACTTTGAGTCTCGTTTTTGAGACTCCAGTCTCATTTTTGAGACTCCAGTTAAATTTCTGAAACTGACTTTTTCTTCTTGAAAGTCAAATATTTCAAGTTCTTGGAATTTGGCTTTAGCTCGGTAGTAAGTCGGTTTACTGATTTCACATTCTGTTTGTATGGTCACCGGGTCGAGGTCGTGATAGCGATCGCCGTATGGGTCAATCTCCACTAAGTAAGCCCAAAATCTCCATTCTGCGGCGGTCAGCTTGGCTTCTCGCAGCTTATGAGCCAGCTCTGGAGTAAGCGGGTAAAATTTACCTTGAATTTTTGTACTGTTTTGCGTCATAATGCACCTACATAATACCTACATAATTTTGTTAACTTACTGCCCCTCTCCCCCCAGACAGGGGCAAAATTTTTGCATACAAAAACTGCCATAGTTACAGCCCGTACTACGTAAACGTTAGTTATTTATTGTTGTTTACTGCCGCTTACTATTTACATGAGTCCTGCTGCTGATTGCCCACTCACGCTCATAAGGCATTTGCAGCTATTGTCTGCTAGGATTAATTTATTCATACATTTATTGTCATTTACTTAAGTACAGATTAGTATACACTGTATAGGATAAGATACAGTAAATCAGATGCAAAGTTTTGTATCAAAAGCAGAGTTTGATATGCATTGGCGGTTGTTCGACGAGATGATGAACCGTTTTAATTTGGGTGTGACAGAAATATCAGAAGCAGCCGGTGTTTCGCGGGTAATGCTGTCTCGGTTTCGTCACGGGAAAGCGGATATGGGAGCAGCCAAGCTGATTGCTTTGCTTTTAGTAGTACCGCATGAAGCAAGAATGTGGTATGTGTCTGAACTACTCGGCATTAGTCCAAATACGAGCTTGAGGAAACTGATTGCTCAAGCACCTCCAGAGGAAAAAGTTGAAGCCCTGCGGTTAATTGCTGATTCATTTGACGGAAACCAAAAAGCTGAAAACACTGTAGACACAGTGGAGTTACCTGAAGCAGTATAATTACCGTGCCTCTCCAAATCGACGAGCGCATTACTATCGCTCACTTCCGCTCCTAAAAGGTTCGACCTTTTTGTACTGGTTGGTATAATTTTTGCGTCCGAATAATTCATGTTTTGTTTCTTGCATTTAACACACCTGTAATCGTATTCGTCATATTTTAGATGAAAAATATTACCAATGTCTACTTAGAAATATCTGTAATATACTCTAAAAACAAAATAAATTTATGTGGCAATTTAAGGCAGATTTAGTATCAAGAAAGCGAGAAATAAACGAGGTTGATAAGTAACAGTGTAATATTTAAAGCTGTTGCTATATAAGCCTTTTAGACTACAAAGGTATTTTTAAATTTGATTAAAAAATTTAAATAAATCAGTTTTAGTTTTGGGCGTTTATGTCTTTTTATCTAACCCCAAAATACCTAAGTCTAAACAGATAATTTTCACTTGAATGCAATACATTACTAATATTAGAAAGTGTAGATTTGGTACGCTAAAAAATAGCGTAGATTAAAGGTTTCCCTATGCTTGAACTGGAACTTACCTGAAAAAGAATTGTATTGTATGCAAGTAAAAAAGTATAAATAGTTATTCGACTATATGTAAATAATACGTAGAAGTAGACTTAAAACTGTGGTGCGATTCTCTTCTATAACTAGCCAGGGGATATAACCCACTCACAAGCGTCATAGTTGGACGTTGTGTGGAGAGAGGACGAAAAACGGCGCAGCGCGTATAATTCTAATTATTTAACCAGAATGGGTCGGGGTGACTAAGCGTATAAGACATATTGTTCGTTAAAAATAGGGCTACTTAACGTATAATAGGGAGAAAATGACCCGATTATCTCTCGAAAATCTTAACGTATAATTAAGATGCCCACTGTAACCACTGACGAAAAGGAAACAGAGATTGACTATCTTCTCGCTTTTGCCCTCTTTTTAGAAGAAGCCGAACGCAGTCCTGTCACCATCAAAAACTATCTCTGTGACCTCAACTATTTCGGAAAATGGTTTGAGCAGAAAACTGATATAAAATTAAGTCCTGAGCAAATTACCCCCACAGATTTACGAAATTATAAGCACTATTTAAGTGAAGTGCTGTTACTCAAACCGAAAACAGTTAATCGCAAGCTCTCTTCCCTGAAAAGTTTCCTTAACTGGGCTAGTACAGAAGAATTAATTCCAGAGCATCGTACACCCCGTATGCCTCAACCCATCAAAGAAGAAAAAATGGGTCCCCAATGGTTAGATAGAAATGAACAACACGCCCTAGTTAGAACAGTCGAACAAAGTAAAAATCAAAGAGATATAACCATAATTCAACTGCTTTTAAACACAGGGTTAAGAGTTTCAGAATTATGTAGCTTGATGTGGAGTGATATCAAGCTCACACCTCGAAAAGGACGTTTAATTGTCAGAAGTGGTAAAGGGGGTAAAAGACGAGAAATTCCCCTCAATAAAGATGCTCGTAAAGTCTTGTCAGACTTAGGTTATAGCAATCATAAAGGACAAAGGTCAGCTATATTCATCGGACAAAGAGGACCCATGACTCCCAGAGGAGTCGAAAGTATGTTCCGTAAATATGTAGCTCATACCGAACTAGATGAAGTCACACCTCATAAACTCAGACATACCTTTTGTAAGAATCTAATTGAAGCAGGAGTTAGTTTAGAAAAAGTGGCTATGTTAGCAGGACACGAAAACTTAGAAACCACCCGTCTTTACTGTTCTCCAGGAGACCATGATTTAGAAGCAGCGGTGGACTTAATTGGAGGGTTTGAATAATAATTAATGCCCGGACAATTTTTAACCCAAGCCGAAAGAGAAAAACTTTCCTCCTTTCCGCCCCATCCTACAGAAGATGACATTATCATCTTTTTTGGACTGACTGCTTCCGACTTAAACTTAATCAATAAACGGAGTGGAGACTATAACCGCTTAGGATATGCCTTACAACTAGGAACCTTGAGGTATCTGGGCTTTGTTCCCGATGATCTCCAAGCTGCACCCTTCTCTATTGTTAACTATTTGGCACAGCAACTTCAAGTCAACCCATCTTGTCTTGTGCTTTATGGAAAACGAGAAAAAACTCGAACCAATCAACTGCAACAAATTCAAGCTCATTTAGGTTGGAGAAAATCTACCCAAATAGATATGTTGTTATGGGAGAATTGGTTATTAGAAAGGGCTATGGAACATGACCGTCCCCTCTTATTATTTCAACTTATCTGTGACAAACTTAGGACCGAAAATATTGTTCGTCCAGGGGTAACAACCTTAGAGCGAATGGTGATTAATGCTCGCTCAAAAGCTAATTTAGAAACTTTTAATCGGATTCAATTTTTGTTAACAACTTCCACCAAATTATTTTTAGATTCTCTCTTAGAGAGAGATGACAATATGGGTAAAATACCAATAACTTGGTTGCGTCTTCATGCCACTACCAATTCTCCCAATTCGATTCTCAATGCCCTCTCGAAACTGACCTTTTTAGCCCAACATGATGTGACTAACTGGAATTTATCTAGTCTCAATCCCAATCGCCTCAAGTTTTTAGCTCAATTGGGTAAAAAATCCAGCAATCAGGCTTTAAAGAAAATTAATCAAGAGAGACGTTACCCAATTTTAGTAGCCTTTGTCTTTCAAATCTTTGAAGAAGTAACCGATGAGACGATGGACTTATATATTCATTGTTTAGGTGATATTGATGCCCGGGCACGAAGGGATTTAAAGGAGTTTCATCTCCATGAAGCCAAATCTACCAATGAGAAAGTAAGATTGCTCAAGGAATTAGGACAAGTAATTCTTGACGAGGGAATTAAAAATGAAGAAGTTCGTGCCTCAATTTATCAGAAAATTACTCCAGAAAAACTCCAAGCGGTCATTGAGGATTGTCAAAGATTAATACGCCCTAATGATGACAATCACTTCGACTTTTTAGCCAATCGTTATGGTTATATTAGGCGTTTTGCTCCTGTTTTCTTCGCGGTTTTTACTTTTAATTCTCATCAGTCTTCAGGGTCTTTAATTAAAGCAATTAAACTCTTGCGAGAGCTGGATGCTGCCAATAAACGTAAAATCCCTAATGATGCGCCACAAGACTTTATTTCACCCAAATGGGCTAATTATGTCTTTGATGACCAAGGAGAGATTGTGCGGCGCTACTATGAGATGTGCTTGTTGTGGGAATTACGTCGGGCTTTACGTTCTGGAGATATTTGGTTAGAAAATAGTCGCCGTTATGCCAATCCTGAAAGTTATCTCATTCCTCAAGAAAAATGGCCCAGTTTACGCCCTGAAGTATGTCAGATATTACAACTTCCCCTCAAAGGAAAGGAGCGATTACAACAGCAGCAAGAGGAATTAGACTATCAATTAGAAAAGCTGCATCAAACTCTTCAAGATGATGACAAGGTGCGTCTGGATGAAGAAGGAGAACTGATTATTTCTCCCCTTCAAGCTGAAGATTTACCTTTTTCAGCGCACAAGTTACAGCAGTTAATCCGTAAGACTCTTCCCCAAATTGATTTGAGTGAATTGCTCATGGAAATGGATAAGTTAAGCGGGTTTAGTTATGCCTTAACTCATGCTGGGGGTAATATTAGTCCTCCATCAGAGACAAAAAAATATCTTTATGCAGCTATTCTGGCACAAGGGACTAATTTAGGTTTGTCTCGCATGGCGATGATTGCTAACTTGAGTTATGACCGTTTAGTTTGGTTTACTAATTGGTATTTAAGAGAGGAAACTCTCAAAGAGGCTAATATTACTCTGGTAAATTTCCAGTATCATCAATGGTTAAGTCAATTTTGGGGTGGGGGAACTCTTTCTTCGTCTGATGGTCAGAGGTTTCCGGTGGCGGTTAATAATCGTCAAGCTGTTAGTTTGCCCCGTTATTTTGGCTATGGCAAGGGTCTGACTTTTTATACTTGGACTTCGGACCAACAGTCTCAGTATGGAGATAAGGTAATTCCTTCTACTATGAAGGATGCGCCCTATTTGTTAGATGCGATTCTAGATAATGAAACTGAACTTTCAATCCTGGAACATACCACTGATACAGCAGGCTATACTGATGTAATGTTCGCTCTGTTTGATTTGTTAGGCTTGCAGTTTTCGCCTCGGTTGAGAGCTTTAAAGTCTAAATGTCTCTATCTAATTGAGCGAGAGATTAAATATCCTCATCTAAAACCTTTATTTAAGGGAAAAATACACCTTGATTATATTTTAAACCGATGGGATGATTTACTGCGAGTGGTGGGTTCTCTTAAGTTTGGATGGGTGACATCATCTTTATTTATTGGTAAGTTGAAGTCGTTTCCACAGCAGAATGGCTTGCTCAGGGCGTTAGAAGAGTATGGGCGTTTGGTCAAAACTAATTTTATTCTTCGTTATCTCAATAGTGAAGATTATCGCCGACGGATTAATACTCAACTCAATAAGGGAGAGAAATTACACGATTTAAGGCGATTTTTGTTTTTTGCCCATCTTGGCTTGATTAGACATCAGCAAGATGAAAATTTAGCTAATCAGTCGGCGTGTCTGACTTTGGTAACTAATGCAGTGGTGACTTGGAATACTATTTATATGCAAGCGGCTATTGAGCAACTCTCTGTTGAAGGCTTAGCTATCTCCTCAGATGATTTCGTTCACCTTTCCCCAGCTCGTTATGAACATATCAATCCCTATGGTCGCTATGAGTTCGATGTGGCGAAAACCTTTAGCCAACAAGAGTTACGTCCTTTGAGAACTACCCGCAGTCAATAACATATAATTAGAATTATACGCGCTGCGCCGTTTTTCGTCCTCTCTCCACACAACGTCCTAGTTGACTGGGTTTTTGGCATGGTTGGGGTGCAATGCTCCCACCAACAAAAAACAAAACCCCGGCTTAAGTACCGAGGTGATAGGGAGAAATCCTTTCAGATAATGAATCAGAGAGATACCGTAATGTTAATGTCCAAAAATCTTAGCTAACTGCAAAGGCAACCAGAACTACAGCACTGATGAATAAAGTGGCAACAGCACCTAAGAACTTGTAGCGATTTTGTTGCTCAACATCAGGGTACTGAGCATAGTACAACTGGGGTTCAGTAGCGTAGTTGTTTAAAATACCTCTTTCATCTGTGGTGGTATACATAGTTCTTTTTCCTTATCTTGTTAACTTATGTAAATAAATATAACAGTATTGTTACAATGTGTCAACATAACTTGACAGTAAAAGGTAATCAAGGTAATAAGGGTTGCTTATTTATGATGAATGGGGGATGTAGTAGTTCCTTACTGTAGAAGCCATACTTGATTACCGCGCACTCAGTTTTCTCAGATAACTCTTAGTTTCACTTCAGTTACCAATCACTAGTCCTTCAGACTCATCCCCGATATTAGTAATCAAGCAAAGGGACGGAACAAATCGAGGTAACAAAAAATGAGACTTAACAAATTAGCAGCTTCCGCGATCGCATCTGTTGTATTACTCGGTGGCGTTGGACAGTTAGCAGCTAACGCACAACCAGTGTCTGCAAACGCAGAAGAAGCCCCTACTCTTAAAGCTGAATTGGTAAATATTAATTTTAAACGCCATAGTAGACGTAGTTTTAAACGTCATGGTAGACGCAGTTTTAGACATCACGGTAGACGTAGTTTTAGACATCATGGTAGGCGTAATTTTAGACGTAATGCCATAGGTAATGATAAACGCTATCTGAAGTTTGATAAAGCGTTTAGCACTGGTAATAACAGAGATGAAAAAATTATTCGGGTGCGGCTCTTCTAAGAATCAAGTCTGTAGAAATCTGGTGCGAACAGTTCAATGCAACATGACGGTTACGCTAACTTACAAAAAGATTAGTTCTTCTCCCACAACACTGTACGCACGTTATTTCATTTTTCTGAACGGGTACCATATAGGTGCTGTATTCAGGCTTCAGATTACGTTTTTAACCTTATATCTTTAATTTTATAACTAGCCAGGGGATATAACCCGCCCAACCCGGTCACAACGACTGGGTTTTTGGCATGGTTGGGTTGAGCTTTTTTTGGGGATGTTTTCATTGATCGACTCTCTACGCCAACTGATTATTAAGTATTTATTCCGACTACGTTTTTTAGCTGGATAGAAAAATATACTAGAAGTAGGAAACACCTCAATAACAGTGGATTGGGGGGTGTTGTTTATGAGATTAAAAGTTATTGGGATAGGGAAATGTCTTTTTAGAGCTTTTTTAGTAGCTTTACCTGTCAGCCTTATAATGACCTTATTACATCAAAACCCTAGTTTGGCTGCACTGAAGATTTGCAACAGAACATCAAGACCAATATCTGTAGCGGTTGCATATCCAATGAGTCAAAGAATTGATTGTTGTGGTCAACCAGAAAATGTTGAGTACGATCCTAATGCTCTGGTTTGTTATAAGGGTTGTTTTTGGTCTTGGATATCTAAGGGATGGTGGAATTTAAACGTAGGTGAATGTCAAACACCTCTCGGTCGAGACCTTCGATATGCTAAGGCAGTATATATTCACGCCAGTTCAAAAGGAAGAGGAGGGCATGGACATAAAGCTTCTTTTTGCGTGAGGACCCAAGCTTTCACAATTAACCATTGGGGAAGACCTTTGCAATGTAGACAGATACCTAGAGTTAGAAAAGAATATTTTAGGCGGTTAGAAGTTCGTGGACGTCGCAATATTATCCTCAACATTACGCCCGCCAGTAAGAAGGAGTAACTAACATGAATGCTAAAAACATAACTCACGCCCGTTAATAGGTCAATTCATCTAAACTGGGGAAAGATTTTTTCGATATCAAGCATATCGCTCTTTTCCTTGAACTTTTGTTCTAGTTGAGATTGAGAGTTTCTGCACAGCGCGGCGCGGCCGTTTCTTCTCCCCGGCGGTCATAGCGAGCTGTGATAGCAGAGTTGGAGTGGCCCGCAAGATTTTGCACCGTAGAAATATCAACCCCAGCGTCTAACAGGTCGGACACAAAAGTACGTCTTAAATCATGGGGCGAGAAATGCTCTATCTCAGCTTCAGATCCACGCTTCCGTAAAATAAATAGCACCGCCTGGGGTGTGAGCCGCTGCAATACTACCCTGCCGGATTTATTCACCTGACACAACAGCGAACCAGGTGAGCGGGTTCTAATATCAAGCCAATCTACCACTATCAAACTTGCTTCTATTGAGATGGACTGGATGTTACCCGGTATTAAACCGACGGGTAAGTCTGTTGAAGTGCCTTTGGTGGTGATCGTTCAGTTTCGCTCCTGCAAGGTTGCACACGAACATATTTATTGGGACCAGGCGAGTGTACTAGTTCAGATTGGTTTGCTCGATCCCAATTTGTTACCTGTTGCGGGAGTTGAAAGTGCGCGAAAAGTCCTCAACCCTTCTTTACCTGCTTTTGAGTTGAGTGCTAAATAACAAACTGTCTTCATTCGAGATTTACACGCGGTGCTTGGAGGTGTCCCAAGCGATCACGTAGCGGGACCCCTTATGGGAGCATCGCCCCAGAAAACTCATCACTCATCATCAGGCAGATACAACCCACTACTATCATCTTTGTCTGGCGTGTAAATACATCTGCGCTCATCGCCACGGAACTATGACCCAACGTTTTTTGTAACAGTCGCGCCCTCATATTTTTAAGCTCACCCTGCGAACCCACACTGTGAGTCAAGAAGAGATGCACCAGACGCACCAGAGGGGGAGACGCACTCCTCCACCGATGTGGTGGGGGCTTGAGGTGCCCACCAATCGGGAACCATCAAATCGCAGATTTTGATGGGGGAGGAGGACCCTTGGGGCTTATCGCCCCGGACGCGGGGCACCGGACACAGAGAGAGCGCTCCGCGTCCGGTGTGTCCCCGCTTAAGCGCGTCATCCGGTTCAAATGAGTCCTCTTCGTGTCAAAATTAGTCTTTAGAAACCCTATTCTAAAGAGTAAATGTCTCTGCTGCTGAGTTATGGTGAATCTCAAAGCCTGAGATTAACGTCCCCAGTGCCGTTAAATCAGCATCCAGCGTTGGTGTATTTGGGTTCTTTGGGTCAGGGTTCCCTACCAACAATGAAGCAGTCTTTAAATGCGATCGCCCACTTGCTCACAAATGGTGAATGTGATGCTTCTACGTTAAATTGGGCAGCGTTAAGGTATAAACATACTTCTGCTCTCCGTACAGCTTTAAAACAAAAATATGCTCCGGCGACGGCAAATAAAATGCTGTGTGCCTTGAGGCGGGTGTTAAAAGAAGCTGCTAGATTAGACTTGATTGACCCCCTCGACCATGCCAAAGCCGTGGATTTTAAAAGTATAAAAGATAATTCCAGACTTAAAGGTAGAGCTTTAAGCAAGGAAGAGATCACCAATTTAATTGATATTTGTAAAGCAGATTTCACTCCCAAAGGTGCTAGGGATGCGGCGTTGATTGCCATACTGCGCGGTGCTGGGTTGCGAAGGGCTGAGGTGGCTAACTTGGAATTGAAAGACTTTAACCCAGAAACTGGTGCATTGGAGGTACTCAGGGGTAAGGGTGGTAAAGATAGGTCGGTTTATTTACCTGAAAGTGCGATCGCTTTAGTCAAGATTTGGATTAAAGTTAGAGGAGAAGAACCCGGAGCATTGTTATGTCCCATCCGCAAGGGTGGAGAAATGCAACTGCGGCATATGTGCCCGGATGCGGTATTAAAAATTGTGCGGCGCAGGGCAAAACAAGCTGGTGTAGAATCCTTTAGCCCCCATGATTTTAGGCGGACGTTCTGCTCGGATTTATTGGATGCTGGCATTGATATTGTCACCGTGCAAAAACTAGCAGGTCATGCCAGTGTAGAAACTACTGCTAGATATGACCGCAGGGGTGAAGAGGTGAAGCGCAAAGCCGTACAGAAGTTGGATTTTTAGCGTAGTTGCACTATTGATTTGTTGTGATTAAATTTCAGCATAGCCATCAGTATTTACCACAGGAACGCTTTGTCGTTGATAGTACTATGTGCTGGAGATTTATTTAGTGGCTATCCTTTTTCCGCCTGTGTTTTGTTTGCGTATAATTTCCGCTAAAAACTATTTTTCGTCCGAAATTCAATCAGTAGATATGTTGAGTATGAATTGAGTATAGAATAAATATTAGTATTTATGTACTGCAATCGAGATAAACAACTTGATACAGCCAAGAAAAGTCATTTTAAGATTGATTGCGAAATTCTATGTCAATTTCTCTCAATGGATTCAAAATAGAGCTTTCCGCTTCCGAATTTACTGTATATATGGAGGAGATGCCGCACAATAAAGGGGTAAAACCATTACGCGAAAAACTTGGAGAAGAGTGGTTTTTTCATTGGTCGGGTGGTAAAGTTTATGGGATACCAAAAGTACCACAACCAAAGCAATCTTTTGGCAAACCATGCAAAGTAAATTGCAGCCATAACTTGAAAATTATAAAAGCTCGTATTAATGATATATTACCTACTATTTTTCATCAATATTCGCCTTTGCGACGGGATCCATTTACATTTTTAGCTCAAAAAAAAGAGTTAATTAGCTCCATTGCCGATGAACTAAAAGATTTACCAACATTAATTCATAAGTTTCAAATTACACCTAAATTGATAATTGAACCAAAAATTGTTGAACTGCGACGCAACGAAGCGTTCATAGGTGTATTCTTGAATATAAAAACTCACTGGGAAATTCTAGCTTCTTTAAGTGAGTTAAAAAACGCAGGAATTAATCTTAATGATTTATGTGTTGTTCGCCGACAAACGCAACCACGTCAAAGGCGCTTGGTTGGGAAAATTCGCTGCGTTTCCGAAAATATAATTTATTTATCCGAATCTTACGATAATGTTGCGGAGATAAATGATAGTGAGGTTTGGTTAGAAGCTTCAAGACAATCATTTGCAAGGTGTCTGAAAACATTATTAGGAAATCGGTATAAGACTTTTGAGTCCAAGAGACTTATCCAAGAAACTGATTTATTGAATGGTTTGGGAATGGAGTCACATTTAAATATTTTGGGAGCTTACCTTAAAAGATATCCAATGCAGCTTGCACCTGACTTAAAGGCTGATGTTTGCGGTCAAATAGAGGCGACTAATGACAAAACTTATCAAACTGTTGTTTCTGCCTCACCAGTTGAGTATTGTTTTGATTCAGCGCGAACAAAATTAAGCTCATATCCCTGGAAGGGAATTAAAGAATATGGACCATTCAGCCGCGATTTTTTCTCAAAAAAATCACCAGAGATTTTAGTTCTCTTCCCAGACACAGTTCAGGGTCAAGTAGAAAATTTTTTACGCCATTTTCAAGATGGAATTAGCATCAAAAATAAAAATTTTCAGAATGGTTTTGAAGAGTGGTTGGAAGTCTCGCAATATCCTGGTGGATTTGGCAATATTTTTCAGCTTGTCAATCCTAAACTAACACTACAAAAAATTTCTTGGCTTGCTAATACCCAAAAATCTCCAGCAGCCGCATACGAAGATGCTGTTAAACAAGCCCTGCAAAATCTGGAATCCCAGCAAACTAAACCCGATGCCGCAATTATTATTATTTTAGACGAATACGCACATCTTAAGGATGAAAAAAATCCGTTCTTAATATCCAAAGCATTATTGTTAATGGCTGGTATTCCCGTTCAAGGTATCCGAGTGCCAACGCTATCGCAGCGGCGAGAATCGTTACAGTATACACTCAGAACCTTAAGTGTCGCACTCTATGCCAAAATGAAGGGAATTCCCTGGACTGTAATCCAAGACCTTACTATTAGCGACGAACTCGTAATCGGTATTGGAACTTGCGAACTATCCAACAGCCGTTTTTCAGAAAAACAGCGCTTTGTGGGCATCACAACCGTGTTTCGAGGAGATGGTAACTACTTGCTGGGAAATCTTTCCGACGAGTGTTCGTATTCCGAATACCCCAGGGTGTTAAAAAAATCAACCCTAGAAATTTTACATGAAATTAAGCAACGCAACGGTTGGCTGCCTGGGGATACCGTGCGTCTCGTGTTTCATGCAGCCCGACCGTTAAAAAATGTTGATGTTGCGGATATTGTAAAAGAATGTGTTGCGGAAGTAGGTAGCGAGCAAATTGTTGAATTTGCATTTTTGACCATTTCGCAGCAACATCCGTTTACACTGCTGGACAAGTCACGACCGGGTTTGAAGAATGGGTCAAAAAAAGGAACTTATGCTCCCGATCGCGGCACAATAGTAGAAATTGGAAGGTATACTCGATTACTATGTACGACTGGAGCCATGCAGGTCAAAAGACCTCATGCACCACTACCCAAGCCACTGTTAATTCATTTACATCCTCAATCGGATTACCGCGATCTAACATACCTGTCGGAGCAAGTTTTAAAATTTACAGCATTATCTTGGCGTTCCTTACTTCCCACACGTCAGCCAGTTACTATATACTATTCAGAATTAATTGCCAACCTCCTTGCCAGGTTGCGTAAAATTAGGGGTTGGTCATCTGCATTACTTAATAGTCTACTCCGAACCAGTAAGTGGTTTCTATGACCGATGTAGTAAAAAGTTTTGGCTATCAACTCGATAGCTTAGTCGATTATATTCAAGCGAACTACAGATGCGAATCACCTGAAAGCGTCTTTGCGCGGTACATTTTTTACCTCATTGACAATCAACCGCCATTTCGCGTAGCTTGCGATGGAGTTATGCAAAGCATGGAATCACGAATGCATGAAGCACCTGTCTTAGCAGCATTTGGCTACGAACTTGCATGTGGCAGAGTTTTGGATGATACCTTACAAAAAAGCTGGGCAAAGGGGTTAAATCGATTGTCGAAGCGCGATGCTTTTCCACCCGAACGTGCTTCATTTTTCTTTCAACCTATTCAACTACTCGGTATATCGCTTGGTGCGAGTGCTTGCCAAATGGTGCGCTCTGAAGATAAGCGTTGGTTACAAGATGTTCTCACAAGAGGAGAGCAGAAGTTAGCTAATAGCGAATTCTGGACGTTTATTGTAAGCTGGTATGCTGCACAAAAACTTTCAGTGCCTTGGAAATCAATAAGTTTACCTCTAATCGAAAATATAACTGTTGATGAATTAGCGTTAGTTAAGTGGATTTGTACTTGCGATTTGAATTTAGCAACAAGTCTTGGCTTAAATCAAATTGAAACAGAAATTGAGAAAGAATTGCTTCATCGCAGTCTTACAGCGTCAATTTTACCTTATGATGTTTCCCGCGCTGCGGTTGTACATTTGGCTTTAAAAACAACTGCTGAGAAGGTGTTTCGGCACCATTGGTTACGATATAGCCAACCTGGCAGATATCCTGGAGAAACTATTAATTTCCTTCAGGTTATCTGCAAGGAATTAAGTAGAATGAATGAGCAATTTGAATCTAATTTTATTGGTGCAGAAACGCATGATGAACACTTTACTAAAGAATTATTGGAACTACTACCGCAGTTGCAGTCCCATCTTAATAATTTGCAATCGAGCGTAAATAAAGCTGTTGAAAAAAAATCGAAAGCTCATATTTTAAACAACCATGGATTAATATTTTCGGGAGTAAATTTCGTGAGTAACGATAACCAAAATCAAAATATTGAAGTCCAGCAAAATTTTAATTCTGCTGTTTATGGAGTAGCGGGAAAAGTAGAGGGGAATCAAAATATTTTTGTAAGCGAGCAAAAACAGACCCTCGCAGAAGCCGCTCAAGAAATCCAGCAATTGTTAACGCAATTAGAAGCCAGTAATCCCACCGCTACTGAAATACAAAAGGTAGAATTTGTTAAAGCGGCAATCGCTCCTAGCCGTAAAGAGCGTTTTACGAGTGCGTTGAATGCTGGGTGGAAAGAAGCAATTAAAGAATTACTGGATAATAAGTTTTTAAATGTTGCGATCGCTGTTTTAGAAGGTTGGAAAAATGCAGGAGGGTAGCGTCATCTTTCTATGTAAATATAATTGCTTTTATGTGATTTTATTTACTAATTTAGCGACCGCATTATTAATCACAATTAATAAACGCGTTATTTAACCGGATGGTATAGTCCATCCTTCTCGCTATATCTCCACTTACGTTTACTGGGGTCACGCTCACTACACCACTTTTCAAATTCTTCTTTACCCATAGTTGAGTGTCTTTCTTGTAGGGTGGAAACATTTGTACTGAGGCGCATTGCTAGTTTGTTTTCATCCAAGGGTTCGAGTTGTGGCGGCTGGGTGTTGTACTGGTAAGGGTAGCCCGACTTGTAGCGTCGATTTGGGGTGTTAAAACTATGCTGAAGCTGCATGATTCTTCCTTCAAACTGCGCTATGCGATCGCTAAGTGATTCAATTTTTCCTTCTAAGTTGGTTAACCTTCGCTCTGTACTGTTGTCTAGAGGTGAGGAGCTACCACTTGCTAGTTGTTCTTCCAGTTGGGCAAGACGAGTTTCTACACTAGTTTCTACACCCGGCACATCTCCGAGGACATGGCGCAGCCCTTGGATTACCAATTCGGTGGCGGTGGTGTTACGTTCTTTGGCAGCTGTACGTAGAGCTGCTGTTAAGGTTTTGGGGAGTTTGAAGTTGATGGATTCCCGTTCGGTTGAAGGCATTTCTACACCATGTATAGAGACTGGTATAGATAGCTTACATTGACGGGAGTACTAACAAGTTTAGGCAATCCATGTCGGTTCGCGGACAAAGTGAAAATTGTCGCAGACTATTTGAAAATATTCGCGGACTAGTTGAAAATTATGTTTGTGTAACCCTGATTTTTTCGTAGTAAACGGCGCGAACATTCTACACAATTATTGCACCAAAGCCTTACCCTATATGATTTTTGCGACTTTTATTATGAATTGAGTGGAAAATTTCAAATAGTCTGCACCTTATGTAGGATTTTTTCATATACTCCGCGACAAATTTTCATTTAGTGCGCGACATGAGGAGCCAGAACCCCTATAGCACCGTTAAAATTTTTTCAATTAGTCCGCGAACCGACACCATGTATGTATAAATGCGCCAACCCACAATAGCTCCGTTAAAATTTTTTCAATTAGTCTGCGAACCGACAGCTCGAATTGGGCGATCGCTGATTTTAATCTCATGACAGTTTATTCCCAAGGCAATGGGAAGAACTTCCTGCTAAAAGATGGCACCGTGGGAGAGGGATAGAGTTAGCTTAAAGGAATATCTAAAGATAATAGATAATATCAGAGCTAGATAGGGTGAACTATGCAGTTCTTACGAAAAGTTTTAATTGATGTCCGGCAAGGTGAAAATATAGACCTATACCTCACCGTAATTATTGCAGCTGGAATTGCTGTGGCCAACATTTTTGGGCTCACCTCAGGAACACTTGTTGGATCAGCAACACTTGCTGTGTTGGCTTTACTTGTGTCCTCATCCCTTAGTAATAGGCATCAAACTGATCAGTTTTTTGAATTACTTAAATCATATGTTTCGGAGAATACCTTAGAGCAAACTGGACTTGTTTGTGTCTCCGACGCCTTGGAGTTTGAGAACCTTAAATCAAGGATGGTTGCTGCACGAAAACGGATAATTATCTTTGATAATTGGGTTTGTGAAAATATGATTGCATTCGAGAAAGTGTTATGCGAAGCGTCCAAACGAAAAGTAGCTATACAGATAGCTTTGTTAGATCCAAAATCATCTTTTGCAATTCAAAGATCTCTTGATTTAGGCAAGGAGACTGATTATGTATCTAACGAAGTCAAAAGAAATACTCGAGAAATAAGTATGATTTGCAAACGAAATAATTTGACAAATATAGAATTAAGATATTTCTCTGCATTCCCTTCTCTCCAAATGTATACTTTTGATAATCAGGCACTTATATGTTTTTATACATATG
Organism: Calothrix sp. MO_167.B12; assembly: GCA_030066045.1. Lineage (GTDB taxonomy): Bacteria > Cyanobacteriota > Cyanobacteriia > Cyanobacteriales > Nostocaceae > Calothrix_A. Next base: position 1,488 of record JASJCJ010000166.1, on the reverse strand, counting down.
GTATTGAATCGCAATACGTACCGCAGATTCATGTTGATCTTACTGGGAAGAACAACGAACCTACAAAGATAGGCCGTATGTTGGAAGAAAATTTTAGAAAAGTTTGGGAAGAAGCTACTCCAGTCTCTCTAGAGGAATCAAATTAAAAAACAGATTTTAAAGGAGTTCTACTGTCCTTGATAGTTTGTTAAGTTTAAGTACCAATCTTCGATTTTTTTAAGTGCTGCAACATCCATAGCTAGTTGGCATTCGGGAGATTTCATTGCTTCTGAACAAAGATGTAGGCGAGGAGAAATGATTTGTAGCTTTCTTGCCAACTCTTCCATAAGAGCTGGCTTGTTGTCAAAAATAGCTATTAGGTTAGCTGAAATAATGCGTTCTACCAATGCACCAAGTGCCTGATCAGAGAAAATATCAGGTTCTGAAACTGACACAAGCGTGGCATGTTCTTGAATTGACAAAATGTGTCTGTGTGTAATTATGCCGTGAGTTGGATTTGGCTCATCTTGAGTGGATGGGATGGCGATGCTTACAAAATCAGTTCTGTTAATACATTCGTTTATGGACTTACAAAAGACAATATCTTTGTAGATTCTGTCTTGGCGACCTGCCATTGAGGGGGAATAAGCATAGACAGAAAAGCCCTTGCTTAGGCATTGTGTAGCAACTCGGGAGCCGATCGAGCCAAAACCTATGATTGAGGCCTTGCGTAATGAGCAATCTTCCTGAGCAAATCTATATATATAATCAGCTACGAACGGAGCATTAACTCCTGGGGTATTAATGATGTCGATTCCATGCAATGAAGCAGCATTGGTATCAATGAGAGCAAGACTTGAACCTCTCCTAACTATGAGCAATTGCTGATCTCCCATCTCCGTGCGCCAAAACTTTATAGTTAGTTCAGATACTGTGTTGTTACCGACCAATAGCACAGATGGATGATGCTTCTTTAGAGCTGAGCATAGTTCGGTGTCACTAGATTTATCAATCTGGGGAAGATATACAAAGTCTTTACCCAGCTCTTCAATTGTCTCCGAATGAAGTGGATAAGCAATAAGAACTGTCATTTTTCAAAGGCACTTTTAGTAGCTTGTTTCTAGTTATCCCAATTCTACAAAAAGTAAATTAAACGATCTGCCCTCACACTATTTCAATTATCTGGTTAAGCCGCAGTGATGAAAGTCCGACTGCGGTTTTTCTTATCAGAGAGAAGCACTCCTTGTGATTTCAAATCTGCATCATCTATATATAGATGTAGATTTTCGAGCAAAGTGTGATATCTTAGCTTACGCCCTACACCGAATCATCCATCCACCCGCATTCGGGGCTTATCTGTAGCCACAACTGTTGCTCTTGGCTCCATCGCTGTGGTGGTTGAATTATTTCTTCGCCGTTGTAGTACGTGCGTTCAATTACCAATTCGTCATCAACATATCTAGCCCCCTCCGGTTCCCACAGTTCAAGGGGTTCTGCGTTGGGGTCTTC
>JASJCJ010000165.1 GCA_030066045.1 Calothrix sp. MO_167.B12 | reverse complement strand
TGACGGGGACTGGTAACAGTCTAGTTAAGAGTCTAAGAAGCAGGAAAAAAGGTGGAGAGGCAAGGATTTATCCTGCCTCGTAACATCCTTTGAGAATCCCTGCGGATTTATCCCAGGGAGTACGTCAATGAATCATTATTGATTTGTTATTTGTCATTTACCCAACTGGCATATTTTTTCTGTAGGGGAGGCAAAATGCGGTATAGATTTTCTGACGCTGCGAAAATGTTTAAAGGAAGCAATGAGACTGATAGCGTTACGCACCAACCACCAATGGTGACACGCAGCTTTAGTCCTGATTTACTTGTGACAAAGAACAAAGTTTTAAGAACCACTGTTGATTTCCCATCAAATTCCACTTCATACCTAAAGGCACGCGGGAGAATGGTAGCCCCGTATTTTTAAATCGGGGCGGAAATTCAATACGGGCGAACGCCACTTGACCAAGAACAGGGTATGGGGTGTGGGGTGTACCGAAAGAATAAATGCCCATACCCTACAAAGTACAAGCCCTCCGCAACGCTAGGAGCAGTACTTGATGGACGGGTGGAAGCGGCATCAACAACTTGCAAACCCAGTAGGCGAGTCCGAAAGTAGGAGCAGTTATAGTTCATTTGAGCAGGTGTCCATTAAGTCAGTCATTCCTAGCCAGATAGCCAGTAAGGGCGACAAGCTAGGGTAAATGCCTGATTCCGTGTCTCTTTAGAGCGCAGAGTGGCTCAATACGATAAAATACACCCCGGAGGCTAGAAAAGTGTGTTGGCATGGCATCTGTAATCACAGTCAATTTACCGCAACAGTCCTATGAAATTACCATTGCACCAGGAAGTTTAAACAGACTGGGCGAATATATGGGAGACTTAAAACTGGGTCACAAAGTACTCCTAGTATCTAATCCTACTATTTTCCAACATTACGGGCAAAGAGCGATCGCTAGTTTGCAAGCTGCTGGTTTTGAGGTTGTCCATCACATCATTCCCCCTGGAGAACAGTACAAAACCCTCAACTCTATCCAAAAAATCTACGATGCGGCTTTAGCAAATCGCCTGGAACGTTCCTCCACCATGTTAGCTTTGGGTGGTGGTGTAATTGGCGATATGACTGGTTTTGCCTCTGCCACATGGCTGCGGGGCATCAACTTTGTCCAAGTTCCCACATCCCTCCTAGGGATGGTAGATGCGGCAATTGGTGGTAAAACTGGAGTAAATCACCCCCAAGGAAAGAATTTAATTGGTGCTTTTCATCAGCCAAGTTTGGTATTAATCGATCCCGATGTCTTGCAAACCTTGCCTGTACGGGAGCTTCGTGGAGGGATGGCAGAGGTAATTAAATATGGTGTAATTTGGGACGCAGAATTATTTGCCCAAATGGAGAAAAGTAAAAATCTCAGTCAATTACGCTACATCAAAGCCGAGTTAATGGATTTTATCTTAACCTGTTCCTGTCAAGCCAAAGCAGATGTGGTCAGCAAGGATGAGAAGGAAGCTGGATTGAGAGCAATTCTTAATTACGGTCATACTATCGGTCATGCTGTAGAAAGTTTAACTGGTTATACTCAGTTAATTCACGGTGAAGCAGTTGCCATTGGCATGGTAGCAGCAGGACAAATTGCTGTGCAGTTAGGAATCTGGCAGTCGGAAGATACACAAAGACAAGACGCACTAATTCAAAAAGCAGGTTTACCAACCAAATTACCTGCTGATTTAGACATTGATGCCATCGTTGATGCCTTGCAAACTGATAAAAAAGTGAAGGATGGTAAGGTGCGTTTTATCTTACCCACACAAATAGGTGTAGTGGAAATTACTGATAAAGTACCAGCAAATACCATTCGTCAGGTGTTGGCCGATATGAAACCATCTGCTTAAATGAGCGATCGAGAGTGAAGGAGGGAAGGAGGGAAGGAGGGAAGGAGGGAAGGAGTTCGGAGTTCAGGAGTAGGGGCGGAGTGATGAATTAAAGACTGTCAACTGTCAACCGTCAACCGTCAACCATCAACTAACAACTAACAACTAACAACCAACAACCAGCAGCTGATTAACATAATTCCAAATTACAATCTTTTGCTGGTCCAGAGTAAGGCATTTGTCCTGAATCAAAGAATCAAGACTAACCCCATTAACCAAAGCTAACAAAGCATTGGCTTCTATTTCAACTTCTACATCAGCTCGAATTAATTCAGCTGATTGTAACTCCCTCAATTCCTGAATCATCACCTCACGCAGTTGAGCCGCACATCGTTGATGTTCAGCCATCAAAGACTCTCGTCCAATGGCATACCCTAAAAAAGCCACCCAAACTTTGAGAATATCTCGCCTTTGATTATCTAATGGCAAAAATGCAAATAACATTTCTACCAATCGCTCAACCCCTGACATTTTCTCTGTTGCAACTTCCATCCCAGTTTGCAAACGTTGAGTTACTTGATTCAAGGCAAACAGAATCAACTCCTGCTTATCTCGAAAGTGGTGAGTCACAACTCCTGTAGTACAACCCAACTCTTGAGCGATCGCTCGCATACTGGTACGATCTAATCCATATCGGACAATAACTCGCCATGCCGCTTCAGAAACTTCCAGGCGACGGAGATTTTCAGATGTAGCCATAAAAATAATTTTAGATTTTATATTTTGGATTTTAGATTTCCTGCATTCCCAAAGAATGATACTCCCTATTGACAGATTATCATAACAGTTGTTATCTTTTATCATAACAACTGTTATGAGGTGAATGTGATGGAAAGTAACTGGACTTATTCTTCTCCTCGCTCTGGGATGAAAGGTTTGCTCGATCATATTACCGGACCAGGAGCTACGCCAGCGGAAATAATGTTGCAATTTTTACCAGCTTTTGGAGGAGCGATCGCAGCACCAATTTACGCCTTGAACCTCGCTGTACATTGGACTCCCTGGCAATTAGGACTCATTGCTCTTTTTGGATTTGATTTAGTAGGAGGTGTGCTTACTAATGCCACCTCTGCTGCTAAACGTTGGTATCATCGACCAGGACAAGGATGGCAGCAGCATTTGGGGTTTGTATCTATCCATATTGTTCATGTCCTATTGGTGGCATGGCTTTTTCGTGGGGGAGATTGGGGGTTTTTTCTGGGCATATCAAGTTACCTGTTAGGAGCATCAGTCTTGATATTGGGTTCTCCCCTATATCTCCAACGTCCCCTGGCAATGGGACTTTACGGATTAGTATTATTGAGCGATCGCTATTTATTTTCCCCAACTCTGGGTTTGGAATGGTTTTTGCCTTTGTTCTTTCTCAAAATCTTAGTCAGTCATTTGGTTCGGGAAGGAGTTGTTAGTTGTTAGTTGTTAGTTGATGGTTGATGGTTGATAGTTGGAAATTAAAATTTCTTCTCCTTGTCCCATTGTCTCCCTCTACTCCTTCTGCGAGAGATTTTGGTATTACTGAATCGGCATCCTCAAAAAAGGTGATTAAAATGACAAAAAATATAAAGTATTTCGTATCTGCACTTTTGATTTTATCTTCTGTATTATTGGCTATTTTGGTGCCTGGTGGCCCCATTGAAACGAGAAATTTTTCCCATATTAACCCATTTATTTTGGGTACATTTAATACATTCCTCACCTCACTAGTGATAATCAGCCTGTTGATCATCTACTTTATCTTGAAAAATATCAATTGGGCATTTATTGCATCGGCGATATTTGGTGTGTCTTATTTCCTGGTATATGTTCTAGATTTAGGTACAATATTTCCAGTTTCTCCCGATTCCATGCCCCAAACACTATTTGCGATCGAAGTATTGGGAACCATTGTTTCTCTGCCGTTAACCTTCCTTTCTGTTCAAGGAGCCATCAAGGCTAATGATCATAGCAATAGCCAGGTGACGGAAACCAAAATATATTCAAAAAGGTTTATATACGTAATTTGCTTGATGATTTTGATGAGTGTCAGTATCATCACCTTTGCCACTAAATCTGCTATGGGTATTTAAGAAACTCAACACCGGGCAAAAAATTTTCTCTCAACCCCTTGACAAACTTATCTACCTACTAGTAGATTGTAGGTATGAAAACAACCGATACTCGAACTCAAATTCTGGACACAGCTCAAGAACTGATTCAGAAGGTCGGATTAAATGCCATGAGCTATGCTGACATCAGCGCGGCTGTAGGTATTCGGAAAGCTAGCATCCACTACCATTTCCCCACCAAAGATGATTTGGTAGCAGCCTTGTTAGACAGACACAGTCCTTGCTTCTTTCGGTTTTGTGATGCAATCCTGGATTCATCTGAATCCCCAGAAATCAAATTACGTCACTACTGCGGGCTATTTGAAGCAACTCTCAGTAGTGGGAAGCAAGACAAAGCCTGTTTGTATGGAATGCTGGGAGCGGAAATGAAGACCTTAAATTCTCCTCTAATTGTACAAGTTGTTCAGTTCTACCGGGATAACCAAACTCGGTTAGTACAACTACTTCAACAAGGGAGAGAAACTGGAGACTTTAAGTTTCCTGGGAATGTGGAATCAATGGCGATGGTAATTTTCTCTATGCTAGAGGGAGGACTACTAATTACCCGCGCAGATGGAGGTGTGGCTCAGTTTCGAGAGATGGTTGAGCAATTGATACGAGTTGTCAAAGGATAATTTTTTTTACCCTATCAACTACCTACTAGTAGATAATCAAGGAGGACAATCATGGAATTTCAGAATCGGGTGGTTTTGGTTACTGGAGGCGGAACAGGCATTGGCAAGGAAGTTGCGCGGCGTTTCTTAGCTGAGGGAGCAAAAGTAGTTATTAATGGTCGTCGTCAGGAGGTTTTGTCAGCGACTGCCACAGAAATTGATCCAGATGGGTCAAGGGTGGCAATTGTGGCTGGTGATATTGGTGAAGTAGAGACTGCCCAAAGACTGGTGAATACTGCTATTGAAAAATTTGGCGGTGTAGATATCCTGATTAACAATGCAGGTATTTTTAAACCAACTCCCTTTTTAGAGCATACAGAGTCGGATTTTGACCGCTATATTAATATCATTCTCAAAGGTACTTTTTTTCCCGCACAGATAGCAATTCCAGAGATGATTAAACGAGGTAAGGGTGCAATAGTCAACGTTGGTTCCATGTGGGCAAATCAGGCAATTGGAGCAACTCCATCCAGTGCTTACTCAGCAGCGAAAGCAGGGGTTCATGCCTTAACTCGTAACTTAGCAATTGAATTTGCTACAAAAAATATACGTATTAATACTGTAGCACCAGCAGTAGTCGAAACCCCCGTATATGGCACCTTTATGTCCCCCGAACAGGTGCAAGAAGTACTACCAACCTTCAACAGTTTTCATCCTCTGGGACGTAACGGAAAAGCGACAGACGTGGTTGAAGCGATTGTTTATTTAGCAAGCGAACGCGCCAGTTGGATTACAGGGGCAATTCTTCCCGTTGATGGTGGGGTCACGGCTGGTCGTCAAGCAGCTTAAGTATATTAATTTACTTGTAATTTATCTAATCAGAAGGAGAAAATTATGGCTAGGCAATTTACTAATATTGCTTTTACCGACGGAGTGAAAGAAGCACAACATCGCTACGGTTCCCGCTCAATTTACGAAAATTTTCTCCAGCGAGGGGTATCTGAAGACATCTTGACTGCCAAAGAAACAGATTTCATTACTGCACGGGATAGTTTTTACATGGGAACAGTAAGTAGTAATGGTTGGCCATATGTGCAGTTTCGTGGCGGACCAAAGGGCTTTTTACGAGTTTTGGATGAGAAAACTCTGGGATTTGTGGACTTTAAGGGTAACTTGCAATATTTGAGTGTTGGGAACTTATCGGAAAATGACCGCGTTTTTCTCTTTCTGATGGACTATCCCAATCGACGACGACTGAAAATTTGGGGTCATGCTCAAGTAGTAGACAATAACCCAGAATTGATGGAGCAATTAGCCGATGCTGACTACTATGCAGAACGGGAAAAGATGATTCTGATTAAAGTAGAAGCATTTGACTGGAATTGTCCTCAACATATTCCCATTCGCTATTCAGAAACAGAAGTAAGTGAAATGATAGCTCCCCTAACTGCTCGCATTCAGGAGTTAGAAAGTAAGCTAGCTGAAATTTCCCACTGAATCTTCCATAAATGTGGGATGAATTAAGATTTTAGCCCACAAGTATGGATTCTCTGCGCCTGGAGCGCCTGGAGCGTGAGACAAGAAGTAGACCAATATACCAAGGAGATTATCACCATGACTAATACAGTACTGCACAAAACAATCGAAATTGATGGTTTAGATATTTTCTACCGGGAAGCAGGAGACAAGAATAACCCGACAATCCTGTTACTACATGGTTTTCCCACTTCCTCTCATATGTTCCGCAACCTCATTCCAGCACTAGCAAATGAATTTCACCTGGTTGCACCAGATTACCCTGGTTTTGGTGCAAGTTCTATGCCCCATGTAGATGAATTTGAGTATAGTTTTGATAAGTTAGCAGAGATAATCGAGAAATTTGTTCATAGGCTAGATTTGCAGAAATATTTTCTTTATCTGATGGACTATGGCGCACCAGTAGGTTATCGTTTGGCAAGTAAATATCCTGATAGGGTGTTAGGGCTAATTGTCCAGAATGGTAACGCCTATGAGGAAGGTTTGCGAGAGTTTTGGCATCCGATTAGGGCATATTGGCAGGACAAGACACCAGAGAATGCCAAAGTTCTCGCGGATAATTTCTTAACCCTGGCAGCGACAAAATGGCAATATACCAACGGTGTCCGCAATGTGGAAACAATTTCCCCGGATAACTGGTTCCACGATCAATATTTACTTGATCGCCCTGGGAATAAAGAAATCCAACTAGAATTATTTTACAGCTATAGTACCAACCCTCCTTTATATCCCCAGTGGCAAGAATATTTCCGTAATTATCAACCGCCAACCCTGGTGGTTTGGGGTAAAGGAGATTATATCTTTCCTGAAGAAGGAGCACATCCATACAAACGGGATCTGAATAATATTGAGTTCCACATCCTCGATACTGGTCATTTTGCCCTTGAGGAAGAACTAGATTTTATCACTACCCGCATTCGAGAGTTTATTCGTCAGAGTGTGGCTGAATGATACCATTTTGGATTTTGGATTAGGAAATCATCTCTTGGGTTGTGAGGTGAAATTGGAACAGATTATCCTCACCAAGGTAGAAGCATCTTAACTTGAATTACCCCGAATATATCTACAGAAATTGAAATGAGTTTTTGAGGGAACTACTGTGATTGATCTTTACACCTTTACTACTCCCAACGGACGCAAACCAGCCATAATGTTGGAGGAAGTCGGACTTCCTTACACCTTACACAAGATTGATATTAGCAAAGGAGAACAGTTCACCCCTGAATTTATTGCCATTAATCCCAATAGCAAAATTCCAGCAATAATTGACCAAGAAACCGGAATAACGGTGTTTGAGTCGGGAGCAATGCTGATTTATTTAGCAGAAAAGACGGGACAATTATTACCTAATAATACCAGCGATCGCTCGAAAGTGATCGAGTGGTTGATGTTCCAAATGGCAAGTGTGGGTCCAATGTTCGGTCAATTAGGTCATTTTAGAAGGTCAGCGCCGGAAAAAATCTCCTATGCAATTAATCGTTATGAAAAGGAAGTACTAAGGTTATTGGGGGTTTTAGAAGGGCAGTTAAAGGAGCAGGAGTATATAGCTGGTGACTACTCCATTGCTGATATTGCTACATATCCTTGGGTAGCAGCTTACCCTTACTTGGGAGTTGCTTTAGATGACTATCCCCATGTTAAACGCTGGGTAGAAACAATGGAACAGCGTCCAGCAGTACAAGCAGGAATGGCTTTGAAAGGACTTTAAAGATACACACACATAACTTAGATCCCTGACTTCTATCCTCAGAATGGTTGCAAGGTGACGATATTGATTCAGAAGTAGGGGATCTGTTACTCCTTGTCTTTTACCTATTGCTATAAAAAGAGGACTAAAAACCATGAAACTAACCAAAGAAAATCTTTCACAACGCCTTGACCACATCTATGATGTCATTGTTGTTGGTGGTGGTGCTGGTGGACTATCTGCGGGAATTTATCTGCAACGCTATCTCCTCTCCAGCTTAATTATCGACAAAGGCAAAGCTCGTTCTTTGTGGATGCAAGAACTACACAACTATGTTGGTTTACCCACGGATACACCAGGTCGTAATTTACTCAAGCAAGGCAAGGAAGATTACTTATCCCTCGGTGGAGACTTCCTCAATGGTTATGTGGAAGAGATAATTGATGAAGGTGAAACCTTTGCCATTCACGTCAAAATCGGCAGACAAAACAGCACCTACCAAGTATTTCGTGCCAAATACATCATTGCTGCTAGTGGTATTATTGACTACTTACCTGCTTTGGAAAATATGCAGAATGTCTTTGACTATGCTGGGTACAATATGCACGTTTGTCTCATTTGTGATGGCTATGAGATGGCTGACAAAAAAGTTGGGGTGTTTGGTAACAGCGAAGGTAGTTTACAAGTAGCCTTTAGCCTTGGTTGGTTTACACCCTATATCACCCTTTTTACCCAAGGATTGTTTGACGTAAGTCCAGAGTTTCGTCAAAAACTTCAAGAGCATGGATATCCCCTAGTGGAGAAACCAATTAAGCAATTTCTCGGCGAGAATCATCAAATGACGGGGGTAGAACTGGTAGATGGGGAGATAGTTGAGTTAGAAGCAGGATTGGTTTCTATGGGTTCAAAATATCATGCAGATTACCTTGAGGGAATTAATTTAGAGCGTCAGGGAGGTAATCTTATTACTGACAAAATGGCTCGCACCTCCCACCCCCGGATATTTGCCATTGGAGATTTGAAAGTTGGACTTAACCAAGTAGTAATTGCAGCAGCAGATGGTGCTTTAGCTGCCACTCAAATTTGGCGAGATATTCGTCGAGCTACCGGCGCGAAACGTTGGCAAGAAAATATTCCAGCCTCGGTTACCAAGGGTTAAATCTTTGTTGTTAAAGTATCCAGTTCTTGAATCCTTACATTTTATAGTAGGGTGGGCAATGCCCACCTTACCCTTATTGAAAAGGTGCAAGATATGTGCAGGCGTAGGTTGGGTTGAGGAACGAAACCCAACATTACCAAATTTTTGTTGGGTTTCACTCCGTTCTACCCAACCTACGAAAAGTTAAGTTTTTAGCCGTTGGGAGTGTACAACACATCTTCCATTTTACTGATCGAGATTATCTTTACGGGGAGTACCCCATTTTATGACAAGTAATCATCCTGACTTGATATTATGAGCGATCGCAAAATCAAAAATCAAGTGTAAAATAATAAAACCCTGTAATTCCGAAAAATTACAGGGCTTTATATTAATTAAATTTGGTAGCGGGAAGTGGATTTGAACCACTGACCTTCGGGTTATGAGCCCGACGAGCTACCAGGCTGCTCTATCCCGCGTCGTCTTAAACTAGTATAACCCCAAGTCAGAATTTTGGCAACTACAAAATTGATAATTCCCCAATCACTTCCAGACGCTTGTATTGATCGAAGGTGAGAAACTTTTCTCCTAAGGCTTCGGCAACGCTGGGAGCAATCCAACCCAGCTGTTGCAGTAAATGGATGGCAACAGCATATTTAGCCCTTTTAGCACCATCTATGACCTTAATTGCCAATCCCATACCTTCACCGAGCATACCCACACACTGTACCCCTTCTGCCCCTGATTTACTGACTAATTCCCCTGGGGTTAAACGCATCAGTTCAGTGTCAAATTCTCCGTCTCCTGCTACCATTTCTGGATAATGGGTCATGGCGCGAACAATACGTTCCATATCCAAATTGCCCCCAGAAGCAAGACGAGCATACAGTGATGCCATTTGCCCTAGTTGCATCAAATAGGTGGGTACGCCACAATCGTCACGGACACTAATAAATTCTTCTGCTGGCATCTGCAGAATTTCCGCTACTTTGTTTAAAATCAGTTGTTGTACTGGGTGCTTGCGTTGTAAATAATTATTCAAAGGCCAGCCACGCTGTTGACATACAGCTAACATTCCTGAGTGTTTGCCAGAGCAGTTGTATTCTAAGGGGCTACTTTTGCCTGGAGGGATGGGACATTGCAGTAGGGAGGGATCGATATCAACCCGCCATAAAATATTAAATACTTGTCTGACCTGCTCTATGGTACCCTTGTGGGAACTGGTAATAATTGCTAGGTCGCGATCGCTCAGTTCGTACCGCTCTAGAGTACCTGTGGTTGTCACCGCCAGGGCTTGAAATGGTTTGAGCGCCGAACGGATAAATGTTGCTGTTTCTGCATTTCCAGCAACAGAAAGTACTCTCCCCCTCTCGTCACAAACAGCCGCATGGACTATATGCCGGGATTCTATAATGCCTTCTCGCAGTAGCCTAACTTCCAATGCAGTGGCTTGAGTTCGTTTTCCCATTGTCATGGGCTAAGTTTCACCAATAATAATTTATGTTAAATTGTAGCCTGGAAATTCACTAACTATGGATGGCACCGGGTACACTCTCCCATAGCAAATGTTTCAGACCAAATGCCAAACTATCGTACCAGCAACGAACAACACAGCCAACCCTGCAAAGGTAATTTGCAACCTACGGAGAATTGGTTTGATTTCGTAGCTGACAATTAAGCGATCGCGTGCTAATAATTCTTTCGGCTTTGTCCAATTTTGACCATCATACCATCCCGACTCCTCATAAAATATCACTGAACTAAATAAGCGATCGCGCACATAAGACCATCCTAAGTACAAATGTACTAAAGCCAGAATTACACCAACACTGGCTCCCCCGACACTACAGAGGAAAAAATGGATTGGTTCCTTTTGGGGTGGAAAGCTAGCTGCAGTCACTGGTGCTGCCACTAGCCAACAAAAGCCACAAATCCAAGCCATTTTTTTCAGATACCCTAACCAATTGCGGGTGCAATCACTAAATAACCATGCAGATTTTAATTCTTGGTATTCATTGAGTGGTTGCTGCTCTGTGGGAACTGGGCAATTGGATAGTGAAGAATAGGTCATATTGGCATACTCCCACCATCATCGTTTGTTTGTAATTGTACCCTTTCTCCATGACCCCAAAATGCTTCTAAGTTGTAAAATTCTCTTTCTTTTGGCATCATGATGTGAACAATTACGTCACCGTAGTCTTGCAATACCCAATTGCCCTCTACCTTGCCTTCTGTACGTAAAGGGAGACGTTGGCATTCTGTTTTTACTTTATCTTCAATGGCATCTGCGATCGCTCTTACCTGCACCCGAGAATAGCCGGTCATCATCAGAAAGTAGTCAGCTAGATAACATACATCTGCCACCTTCAAAACTAAAAGGTCACCAGCTTTACGATCCGATGCGGCGGCGGCGATGGTTAAGGCTAATTGTCCACTTTCTTCCGACTCAGCAGATTTAACCGTTGCAGCTTGAACTTCGTCATTGGTTACGGCAATAGATTGGAGTGGAAAATTTTCTTGGAGATAATCAGACATTAAACCTCGACTAATTTTTTTCTTGATAACAATTTTTGGCAATTACTTACAAATAACAATAAGAATGCAGCTGTTATGAGTGTTTTTTTGCATACTAACAAAAAAATCGGTTTTTATGTATTATGTACGAGCTGCTAACTGTTGAGACTTCCATTTTTGCAGGAACCAGTTACGGGTAGCAATAGTTCGGGGATGAATCATGCCACGACTATTTACCAGAAACTGGAGAGAATAGTCGCATACTTGCCACACAGCTCCATAGATATTTTCCCTACTTGCTTGTCGTAAAGTTTGCAATTCAGGAGTATCCCCCCTTCCTGGTTCCAAGGTATCAGCTAAAAATACGATACAACACACTACACTCATGTCTGGTCTACCTAAAGTGTGATTAGCGATCGCTTGTAATATTTCTTTATCTTCAATGCCAAATGTATCTCTAGCGACTATAGCACTTACATCTGCATGTAATAGATGAGGGTTAGCAATCATCACCTCATCAATATCCAAACCCTCTGTTGATGCCATGTGCAATAGTTTTTTTGAGGGGAAATATTTAGCCAGATCATGCATTAATGCAGCTTGTGCGGCTTTTTCTGGTTTCAGTTGATGGTGAATAGCCAGTTCCTTAGCCATCTGTTCAACTCTAAGGATATGGTCAACTCTGGAAGCTTTAACATTCTCTTTTAGCCAGGATATTACTCTTGAGCGCACCATCGCAATGCAACCAAATACAGTTCTTTTTTGAGGCTGGATATTTCTATCTTAACCGAGTTATTCACTTAATTGACATACTCCCCTTGTTGAAACGAAGGGGATTCAAAAATGTTGTTCCGTAGCAGAGTGAACCCGTGCTACTCCACATTTTCTTCCTGCCTCTTAGGCTCATAGTCAACTGGACTCAATGAAGAGAATAAAATGAATCACAGTGTCTATTGTGAGTGGATGCACCTAAAAGTACCTAGGAGGGAGAATGGTGGTTCCGCATTTTGCAATCGGGGTGGGAATATGCCTTTAGCACGCTGCATGAACGACACCACTGATGAATTTGTCAAGATAAAGAATTGGAATTGGGGAGTAAGGAAGATGCAATCAATAGTTTTTTTCACCATCCCTGATACAAACGAGTGATTATGACCAAACAGCAATCGGTATCAAAAACCCCTATTTTGTGGTGTTGGAAAAATGTTTCTCCGACTCAAGTCGTGTGAATTTACCAGTGGGGAAACTGACAACTGAGATTTAAACTTCCTGTTTTGAGACTATAGCTGATTTGATCACCGAGTTCTGATGGACAATTTCGTAAAACAAGGACTCGTAACTATTTAAAGCCTGCTCAGCTGTATAGTGTTTCACAGCATATTGACGACTGTTGTAACCCAAAGCTTTGACTTTTCCCGGATTTTGATACAGCTTGAAAATCATATTTGCTAAAGCTTGGGGATCTTCTGGAGGAACTACCATACCACCACCACTTTTCCCAATTGCCTTGGCTGCTGTACCATTTTGGGGAACGGAAGCAACAATTCCCCTACCGCTAGCCATTAATACTTGAATTTTTGATGGCATATTGAAGCTAACGACATTTTTCTTTTGTACCACCAAACTCAAATCAGCGGCAGCTAGCATTTCCGGTAAACGTTCTCTGGGCTGAAAAGGAACAAACACTACATTATCTGTTCCACATTTGTCACATTCCTGCTGTAATTTTTTCAGCCTGTTTTTCTGTCCAACAATCACAAACGCTATATCTACAATATCTCGCAATTGGGCAGCAGCGGCGATTACCGTTTCTAGCCCTTGAGTCAGAGCAATATTCCCGGAATACAAAACTACGAATTTCCCTTGGAGATTGTGAGCCTGACGGAAATAATTATTTTCCTTAGATAAGGGTCGGACAAAATTAGTGTCTACCCAGTTAGGAATGTGAGCAATTTTGTTAACATCTACTCCCTTCTTCTCTAAATTATCAATAAATCCATCTGCGATCGCACTAATTTTCGTTGCATTGCGGTAAGCAAACTTTTCTAAAGCCCCAAGTAAATCAATCAATAAGGGATTTTTGATTAAACCCACCTTAATCCCTGCATCAGGTAATATATCTTGCAGATTCAACACCACCGGACACCGATACAACCACCCTAAAAGAGTAGAAGGCACGCAAACTGGGAGAGATGGTGATGTTGTTAAAATTACGTCAGGTCGCCAATCCATCAGTGCGGGAATAAAGCTGGAAACCACAAAACTAGAATCCAACAGCAAACGATCTAATAGATTGGGTGCTGGACGAGCCCAAACATAGCTACGTTGAATTTTGACACCGTTTTTGTACTCAGTGTGGAACAATTTTCCCCGATAATTCTGGTAAATTTTACGCTCGGGGTAATTGGGCATGGCAGTCACAACGCGCACTGTGTGTCCTCGCTTGACTAATCCCTCAGCCAATTCAGTCATCAAGGGAGCGATCCCAATTGGTTCAGGATGATAGTTGTAAGAGTAAATTAAAATTCGCATATGCATTGACCAGGGCTAACCTGGTGTTGCTTCATAAATAGTTTTGATTCTTCATTGATATTGTTTACCAACACCAACAGTTTCAATTCTCCATACAAATTTCCTTTATGTCTGCCAACTCTCAGTAAAGATTGAGTAAAACCACACTTCGTTACTGAGGATAAACTGATATATTTTTATACATATAAATTAAAATAGTATATAGCTATATGTTTATACTTTTGCAGTAAAAATTAAGTATATATCATTAGTGCTTTTACGTATAATAACTCAATTAGAGCAACTTATTCCCCTCAGACTTAATTTTTGGCAGTAGTGTTTCACAAGAGGCGATGGTTCCCGGGTTATGATCAGCTACGGGTTAACCATGACGAATTAGAATATTAAATTATTAAATATATAAAGTTTAGATAGATATCACCATAGTATACGTAGATTTGAACATCTAGTATGAGTTCCCAATTGATATCACTGTTAACCTTGGGGAAGCTAAAGTAAACTGGAGGAGCTAAGGCTGATAATTTGGGAGAAAACTGAAAAAACCCAGGAAAAATAAATTTCTGGGCACAGGTTGCTCAGAAATCAGATCTCGATCATCACACCCACATTTCATTTTGCTAGTATAATCAGTCAGAAGTTAAGGAGGCTGGAGTCATACCAATTCGTAATTCATAATTACTAGTACCCGTTACGCTCCAAAGCAAGCTCCAGAAAATGAACGTGAGCTTGGATTTCAAGATTTGTATCAGTGACTTGATTGGGAATAATTGGTATCAGAATTTGCTAAAACTGAAAGTATCTGCTTTTTTCTGACTATTTGGTTTTTTTATGCAGGGAGAATGTCACGGAGTTAATCAGTATGCAAGAATTAGTAGTACTTGCTTTGATAGTTGTTTATGCAGGTGGTTTTTGGAGATTTTGGAGTGGTTTTGAGAGGACTAATTTCTCTCGCAGCCTCCCCAATCGTCTTGTTCTATCTTTTTTATGGCCTGCTTTATTTATTGCTAATAAATCCTATCGTCGTAACTTTAAAAAAGCCCTCAAAGGCTAATTAAAAGAATGTAGAATAAGCGAATTACGTCTTGCAGACGGGATTTTAGCCCAACGCAAGACGTGCTACTTATAGAAACAGGGGAATTCAACCCCCCCAAGGTTGGTTAACATCCAAAAGAATCTTGGTTCAATTTAACACTCCTTGCGGGAAGTCCCCCGGTGGAGTCTTCGGAACCGGGGGATGAAAGCAAGGGCAGAGACTTGAACTTATAACGAATATATGGGAAGATAATTCTGGTCGCTGACCCACCTGACTGACTAAGAGGCCACCCTTTGGGTATACAAGTATGTACTCGGCAGAGTATGCCCTTCGGGCACGCTAACGCGAACAGGAAAGTAACACGGTCACTGGCAGGCTATAGCCGTGAGGAATGACACCAAACTGTGTTGTGCGTAAAATAATCAAACTGCCTGCGTCAGGCGGGCGGCTGCGCGGGTTCCTCCTTGAGGGGATAAAGGTAGAAATGCCAGAGACGCTGTGTAAGACCATTATCGGGTTGAGTCCCGAATACCTCTGGGGTATTCCCAACGTGGCAACAGCGAGTGAGACGCGTAAAGCCTACGGCATGGCTTCGCTTAACGCGGAGCGTGCGCGTCAGCGCTTAGCCCCTAGTGTAGCTAAGCGAAACTAGGTGTACTTCACATCCCTCAAATTTTGCAAGTGGGACGTATCTGGTTAATTGGCGGTACCCAAGAAAGTGCTAACTTGGCATCAATCATAGCTCAAGAGCAAATACCTTGTATTGTCACAGTTACCACAAAATCAGCACAATCGCTCTACCCAGATGTAGACAGTTTACAGATTTGGGTAGGGCGATTATCTGTGGAAAAATTAGGGGAATTTTGTCAGCAGCAGCAAATAGTTGCCATCCTGGATGCATCCCATCCCTATGCTGTAGAGATTTCCCAGATAGCGATCGCTCTTTCCCAAGAATATCATCTTCCTTACCTACGTTACGAGCGCCCTACTGTAAAACCAGGGGAAAATAGGGGAGTTATTTATTTAGATAGTTTTGAGACATTGTTAGGGGGAGATTATCTCACTAATCATCGGGTATTATTGACGGTGGGGTATCGACCTTTACAGATGTTTCAAGCTTGGCAAAATCGAGCTACCTTATTTGCCAGGTTACTTCCTTCTAGCACAGCCTTAGAAGCAGCTTTACAGGCTGGATTTACCCCAGATAGATTAATTTGTTTGCGTCCCCCCATCTCGGCTGATTTAGAAGCAGCATTGTGGCGACATTGGCAAATTTCCTTGGTAGTTACTAAAGCATCGGGGAGCGCTGGGGGAGAAGATATCAAACGTATGGTTACAGCTCAGTTGGATATACCGTTGATAGTTATTACTAGACCCTTGGTTAATTATCCCCAACAAACCAGCGATGTGTCATTCGCCATAGAGTTTGTCAAGCAATCATTTAATTAGGGCTTGTGGAAAAAGTCAAAATTGTTAAACTCTTAGAACAGGCTATACACTTTTCATATCTGTAATCAAAATGGGCAAAGAAATCGAACGTAAATTTTTAGTTAAAGGAGATAGTTGGAGAAGACTGGCTGAGGGTAAATTATATCGTCAAGGATACATTTCCACTCAAGTTCAAGGGACTGTACGGGTGCGTATAGTAGGAGACAGAGGTTATTTAACTATTAAAGGACCAAGTGTTAAGTATTCCAGATTAGAGTTCGAGTACCCAATTCCTCTTGTAGATGCTCAAGTGATGCTTGATACATTATGCCAACGTCCTTTCATTGAAAAAATTAGATATAGAGTAGAGTGGGGTGGTTTGGTTTGGGAAATAGATGAATTTGATGGTGCCAATAAAGGATTAATATTGGCAGAAGTTGAACTGAGTGAGGAAACACAACAAATTGAACTGCCAACCTGGATTGATAGAGAAGTTTCCGATGAACCCAAGTATTTCAACAGCAATTTGGTAAAACATCCCTTTGAACAATGGTAATTGTTGTCAGTTCCTATTCCTCAAGGTTCAGTCAATTAATTGAAAGCCCCAGGGTTTCAGTGCCGCTATAGCTATTTCTCTATCTACACCTTCGTAAAGCTCCCATTCTGAGGGATGTTCTTTCGGATGTCCATCACCAAGATTACCTGCAACTTTGATTATCGGAATACCTGCCAAATGATTCCGCTCTATACCTTTTGGTAGGGCTAATCTAATTTTGTGCCCTACAAATTTTGATGCACTTGAATTAGCAATAGATTCACGTACTAAACAGATATCACCAGCAGTTCCCCAAGTTGTTGAGTAGATGTAAAGAAAGGAAATATAAGTTTCTGGTTTAATACTTCTTTTTAAAACTTGCATTATCTCTAATCTTGACTCATAGTTACTGCTTCAATTATTTAAGCAAGAGGTGTTAATTATAGCTGGAATGAAGCCATAAATTGCACACAAATACTTTAATTATGGCGATTTTAGTTAAATTTAGGAGGGCTTAGGAGTGCTTAATGAACTAAACGCACAAACCAGGTAGATACTTGGTCATTATCTGGTTTTTGTAAAACGACATGAACTAAGCCTTTTGCTATGAGAGATTTGAGTATGCTTTGGTGTGCAAAATTGTTTAATCTTGTTTGTCCACCCTGTTGTTGAAGATATTGTATTGCCTGTTTTTCTATATCAGTATTCATAATTGTCTCCAGTAAAATTAATTTTAACCAGTGATGTAAAAAAATCGGGCAATAATTGTTTGTAGAACCGTAAATAACAATGTAAGTAATGATTAGGTTTTGAAGATTCAAAAACCTAGTTAGAGCATCACATTGATTTGATTAAACTGTACATAATGAAGGTTAAGTAAGGATAAACTCAAGGTAAAATTTAGTGATTCAATTATTGTGATCAAATAGTAATTGGTATCAAGCCCCCAAATTCTATGATGCTGTGAGCGAATTGATTGGGGGGTATGACCAATCATAGTAGACGCGCAACGGCTTCTCACAGAGTAACGCAACAACCAAAAACATTGTTATTGTTGGGTTTCACAACCTTCTACCCAACCTACATTGATCTATAAGCTTTACTTAGGTAGCTACAGGCTGTCAAACTGACAAGTCAGCGTAAGCTATACCATTAATAAAATAGAATCAAAGTAATGACCACCAGAAAAATCTATATATTTGCTTGTATTAGCTTAGTAGCAGCTTTATTCGTCGGTTTAATCGCCTGTGAAAAACAGACCCCAAATGGGAGTCAATTAACAGCAGGAAAAGCTATCCAAGGTAAAGGAGTGAAGGTCAGTTCTGGAGCCTCCGTTTCAACTTACGCATTATTTGTTTCCGAAATCATCAATATTGGTTTGCAAAAGATTGGTTATCAACCTGCAGCAGTAAAACAACTTAGTATTCCCCTGGCACACATTTCTGTCAGTACTGGAGACTTAGATTTCTACAGTGTTCATTGGGAAAAGTTACACACCAAATTCTTTTTACAAAATGGTGGTGACAAAAAATTAGAACGTGTGGGGATAATTCTTGCTGATACTTTGCAAAGCTATCAGATTGATAAAAAAACTGCCGAACAATATAAAATTACTAATTTGGCACAACTAAAAGACTCCAACATTGCCAAACTTTTTGACTCTGATGGGGATGGCAAAGCCAATTTAACTGGTTGTAATCCAGGTTGGGGGTGTGAGTTGGTAATTGAACATCACCTGGATGCTTACAAATTGCGCGATACCGTTGAACATGACCAAGGCAACTATGATGTTCTCTTGGCGGGTGCATTGGCTCGGTATCAACAAGGAAATCCTATTTTATTTTATAGCTATATTCCCCACTGGTCAGTGACAGCATTAAAGCCAGGAGAAGATACAATTAGATTAGAGGTTCCTTTTACTTCACTGCCTAAAGAACAGGGAAAATTCACAGAAAAAGATACTACTATTAATGGCAAAAATCTAGGTATTGCTGTTGATCAAGTTCGGGTGATAGCAAACAAAAAATTTTTAGCAGCCAATCCAACTGCCAAACGCTTGTTTGAGTTGATGACGATTCCTATTGAGGATGTGAATGCTCAACAAAAACTGGTAAAAAATGGTGAAAATACCCCAAAAGATATTCGCCGCCATGCCGAAGAATGGGTGAAGAAAAACCAGGAACTCTTTGATAGTTGGGTAGAGTCAGCAAAAAAGGCGGCCAAGACTTAAAAATCTCCTCAAAGAAATTGATAGGGGATTAACTTAGTATTTTCAAGCTAGTCCCTCACGGGAAAATCCTACAACCAAGCATGAAAATGCTTTGTGACTAATTCTTCAAGGGCGCACGCAATGCACCCCTACAAACTCCGCGCTTTCTAACTATTTTCGAGTTAGTCTCCCACGGGAAAATCCTATAACCAAGGATGAAAATGCTTTGTGACTAATTCTTCAAGGGCGCACGCAATGCGCCCCTACAAACTCCGCGC